>NZ_SDGL01000009.1 GCF_007095465.1 Lactobacillus mulieris | reverse complement strand
GCTACTCAAAGCGAAGTGGATAGTGCCACAAGTGCAATTAACAATGCAAAGTCAGCCTTAGATGGTGAAACCACAGACAAGAGCGCTTTGGAAACTGCAGTGAATGACCAAAGCGATGTTCAAAAGACCTCAGCCTACTACAACGCAAGTGATGACAAGAAACAAGCGTATGATGATGCAGTAAGTGCCGGTCAAAAGGTGTTGAACAATGATTCTGCTACTCAAAGCGAAGTGGATAGTGCCACAAGTGCAATTAACAATGCAAAGTCAGCCTTAGATGGTGAAACCACAGACAAGAGCGCTTTGGAAACTGCAGTGAATGACCAAAGCGATGTTCAAAAGACCTCAGCTTACTACAACGCAAGTGATGACAAGAAGCAAGCATATGATGATGCGGTAAGTGCTGGTCAAAAGGTGTTGAACAATGATTCCGCTACTCAAAGCGAAGTGGATAGTGCTACAACTGCAATTGACAATGCCAAAGCAGCCTTAGATGGTCAAGCCACAGAAACAGCTACTAGTTCAACAGGAACAAGTGATACTACGAGTTCGACTACAGGCTCAACTACTGAAAGTTCTGTAGATAAAAGCGCTTTGGAAACTGCGGTGAATGAACAATCAACAGTAGAAAGCACATCAGCTTACTACAACGCAAGTGATGACAAGAAGCAAGCATATAATGATGCAGTAAGTGCTGGTCAAACAGTGTTGAATGATGATTCCGCTACTCAAAGTGAAGTAGATAGCGCTACAACTGCAATTAACAATGCAAAGGCAGCCTTAGATGGTCAAGCCACAGAAACAGATACTAGTTCAACAGGAGCAAGCGATACTACGAGTTCGACTACAGGCTCAACTACTGAAAATTCAGTAGATAAGAGTGGCTTAGAAACAGCAGTAAATGAACAATCAACAGTAGAAGCAACAGATGCATACAAGAACGCAAGTAACGATAAGAAACAAGCATATGATGATGCAGTAAGTGCTGGTCAAACAGTGTTGAATGATGATTCCGCTACTCAAAGTGAAGTAGATAGCGCTACAACTGCAATTAACAATGCAAAGGCAGCCTTAGATGGTCAAGCCACAGAAACAGATACTAGTTCAACAGGAGCAAGCGATACTACGAGTTCGACTACAGGCTCAACTACTGAAAATTCAGTAGATAAGAGTGGCTTAGAAAAAGCAGTAAATGAACAATCAACAGTAGAATCAACAGATCCATACAAGAACGCAAGTGATGACAAGAAACAAGCATATGATGATGCGGTAAGTGCTGGTCAAAAGGTGTTGAACAATGATTCCGCTACTCAAAGCGAAGTGGATAGTGCTACAACTGCAATTAACAATGCAAAATCAGCCTTAGATGGTCAAGCCACAGATACTAGTTCAACAGGAGCAAGCGATACTACGAGTTCGACTACAGGCTCAACTACTGAAAATTCAGTAGATAAGAGTGGCTTAGAAACAGCAGTAAATGAACAATCAACAGTAGAAGCAACAGATGCATACAAGAACGCAAGTAACGATAAGAAACAAGCATATGATGATGCGGTAAGTGCTGGTCAAAAGGTGTTGAACAATGATTCCGCTACTCAAAGTGAAGTAGATAGCGCTACAACTGCAATTGACAACGCAAAAGCAGCACTAGATGGGCAAGCTACAGAAACAGATACTAGTTCAACAGGAGCAAGTGATACTACAAGTTCGACTCCAGGTACAACTACTGAAAGTTCTGTAGATAAAAGTGCTTTGGAAACAGCAGTGAATGAACAAAGCGATGTTCAAAAGACCTCAGCCTACTACAACGCAAGTGATGACAAGAAACAAGCGTATGATGATGCAGTAGCTGCTGGTCAAACAGTGTTGAACAATGACTCCGCAACCCAAAGTGAAGTAGATAGTGCTACAAGTGCAATTGACAATGCAAAAGCAGCATTAGATGGTCAAAGTTCATCAGATAAACCAGCGACTCAATCAGAAACTGATGGTTCAACTGAATCTGTAGATAAAACAAATTTACAAAAAGATGTGGACAGGGCTCATGAAGTCCAAACTTCAACTAATCCTAATGAATATCTATATTATGCCAGTGCTTCAGATGAAGCTAGAAAAGCATATGGCGATGCTGTTGCAAAAGGTGAGCAAGTTTTGTCTGACACTAATGCAACACAAGAAGAAGTTGATGCAGCTGATAAAGCAATTAGAGATGCAGAACAGAGATTGATTGACTCAGCAGAAAAAGCGCAAAATAATGTAAATCTCCCAGAGCGTGTTAAAGTTGAAAAAATGGGTCAACCAACTTCTGATGAACTTTCACAAATCAAAAAGAATATTGAAGCAGCAAATCCAAATACAACTGTAACTGTATACAGTGATGGTAGTGCAACAATTAAGTTTAGTGACGGTTCAAGTGCAGAATTAACTAAAGAAGATACTACTATTCAAACTGATGCAATCGAAAATAATGGTGATAGATCAAGTTCAGAAAATACCGGAAATAGTAATTTTGAAAATTCTGACAGTTCAATAGATAAGAGTTCACTTGAAGCAGCAGTGAATGAAAAATCTTCAGTAGAGTCAACAGATGCATATAAGAATGCAAGTGATGACAAGAAGCAAGCATATGATGATGCGGTAAGTGCTGGTCAAAAGGTGCTAAATGATAACTCCGCTACCCAAAATGAGGTTGATCAAGCACTACAGACTATTAAGAATGCCAAAGCAGCTCTTGATGATAATACTGAGATTAATTCCAAAGCAACTGCTAATTCTAAATCTTCCTCGGTATCTTCAACTTCATCTAAAGAAAAAACACCAGCTTCTAATTCTAGTGAAAATAGAGTAGCAACTGATGCTAATAAATTGCCACAAACTGGTGCACAAGTTGGAGAAGTTAGTTTGATTGGTTTGATTCTTGCTTTGCTAGGTTTATTAGGCTTTAGAAGAAAAAAGAATAATGAAGAATAATTAACTTGTAAGCAACGATACTAATAGTATCGTTGTTTTTTTGTTTTAAGAGTGTATTATTTGTTTTAAAAGAAGATTTAGGTAGGGTAAGAATATGAGTCAAAAAGTTAGTATCCGGCCAATTCAAACTGATGAAATTGATCAATTAATAAAAATTAGTAAGCAATGCTTTCACCAGACTTTTGATCCTTGGAGAGCTTTAGAAGATGTTAATACTTATATTCAACGAGCTTATACAAGAGAAAAATTACTGTCAGAATTGAAAACTACTACTTCTAAAATGTTTTTTGCTTTTGTAGATAATCAAATAGTAGGGTATTTGAAAGTTAATTGGGATTCTTCTCAAACGGAAAATAATTGGCCTGAAGCTTTTGAAATACAGAGAATTTATGTTTTGAAGCAGTTCCAAGGATTACATGTAGGATCCGCCCTTATGCATAAAGCAATTTCGATGGCTAAAGAAGAGCATTTTCATCGTGTATGGTTAGGTGTTTGGGAACATAATGATAAGGCGCAAAAATTTTATCATTACTTTGGTTTTAAAATTGAAGATGAGCATACTTTTATGATGGGTGATACTGCACAGCGCGATTTAATGATGGTAAAAGATATTTAAATAAAAATGCACCTTATTGTTAAGAAGGTGCATTTTTTATCAATTATTTCTTCATCAAAATCCAGTAAAGTAAACTACAAATGGTCATATCTAAGAAAGTAATTCCAATGGTATTAGATAGTAATTGAATGTTTTTGCCAGTTAAGAAGATGATTATTCCTAATATGAAAACAATAATTGCTTTCCAATTAATTCCTGATTTATACCAATATGTTCCAAATGTTTTACCAAATTGAGGAATTTCATAATTTCTCTTTTTAATGAAATAATAGTCTGTACAAATAATTGCAATTGTAGGACCTAAGACCATTCCTACATAATCTAGAAAGCTCTCAAAAGTTTCTAAAAATGATCCTACAAACATTGGAATGAAAGTAACAAGTGTTGCTGCACTTACTACTATCCAAAGTGAATGTTTTAGTCTGATTTTTGGAAAGATATTTGAAAGTGCAGAGCCGGCTGCTAATAAATTAACCGCATTAGCAGTCATTGAAGTTAAGATAATAACTAATAGTGCAACAATTCCTAAGCCTAATTTGCTAGCAATTGTTGAAGGATCTGAGTTGTTGGCATTGTATACACCAGAAGTAATTGCAATGCTAATGGTTGAAATTAAACCAATTACTGCAAACCAGATTACGCCAGTTAGAGCTCCCCAAAAAGGTGCAATTGTTGAATTGCTTTTTTTCTTTGTAAAACGTGTAAAATCAGCGCCAGCTGTAACCCAAGCTAAATTAAAGGCAGCAACATAATCAATAGCACTTCCTAAGGCCATTTTGCTTGAATTAGGGACTTTCCAAGAGATAATTTGATTTAACGAAACGGCTTTGAAAACAGCAATCGATTCCCAAATTACAAAGATAAATACTAGTGCAACACCAATGCGTTCGATTAATTGAATGGATTTTGAACCACTAGCAACACTTAAAATATGTAAAATACTCATAACGATAATTCCGATTGTTAAACCTAAAGTCTCATTATGCATATTCAAAAGATCTTTTAATAGCAAGCTGACAGATTGTGCGGCAATAAAGGTGTTAACCGCTGTCCAACCGATAAATTGTGTAATATTTACTAATGAAGGAAGATAACTACCACGTTCACCAAAACTAGCTCTTGCTATTGTCATAGTTGATAAGCCGGTTTTGTATCCGATGTAACCCACTAAACTTAAAAAGATATATGATAGTGCAGAAGATAAAACAAGAATTTTAGTGGCTAGTGCAAATCCACAAGCTGCTAAAACGCCTCCGACAAACCAAGTTCCGTTATTTGCATTGGCTCCGACCCAAGTAGCAAACATATCCCAGCTGTTGGTAGTTCGATCTTTTTCTTTTATTTGAAATGATTCGTGATTCATAAAAGCTCCTTTTCCCAGAAAAAGTCGCTATAGATAAAAAGTTCTATAGCGACTTCATTTTTTTGTGTTGTATTACCCTTGATAATTAGGGGCTTGTTTTGTAATTTGAACGTCATGCGGATGTGATTCAACTAATCCTGCATTAGTAATGCGTACAAATTGAGCATTTTCAATTAAAGCAGCTAAATCAGGTGCCCCTACATAACCCATTCCGGCACGTAATCCACCAATTAATTGGAAAATAACGTCTTTAACATATCCCTTATATGCAACACAAGCTTCAACTCCTTCTGGAACTAACTTGTTTGCTTCATTTACGCCACCTTGGAAGTAGCGATCGCTTGATCCATGGGCTTGGCTCATTGCTCCTACAGATCCCATACCACGATACGCTTTAAACTTTTGACCTTGGTTTTCAAAGATTTGACCTGGTGTTTCATGTGTACCAGAAAACATTGAACCTAGCATTACAGCATTGCCACCAGCAGCTAATGCCTTAACAATATCACCTGAATATTTAATACCGCCATCGGCAATAATTGTTTTTCCATATTCGCGTGCTACGTTGGCAGCATCATAAATTGCAGTGATTTGAGGTACCCCAACCCCAGCTACTACACGAGTAGTACAGATTGAACCAGGGCCAATACCTACTTTTACTACATCTACTCCAGCATCATAAAGAGCGCGTGTACCAGCAGCAGTGGCAACATTTCCTGCAATCAAGTTAATGTTAGGGAATTTAGCACGGATTTCACTGATTTTACGTAAAACGCCGGCAGAATGACCATGGGCTGTATCGATAACAATTGCATTTGCACCAGCATCAATTAAGGCACTAGCGCGTTCAAATGTATCAGTAGTTACGCCAACAGCTGCAGCAACTAATAAGCGGTGTTCGTTGTCTACGGCAGCTTTTTCTGAAGTTACTTCAGTATTTTTTACAAGCTTTACTTCATTGGCCTGATTAGTAATCGTCATATTCTTGTGGATTACGCCCAAACCACCAGCTTGAGCCATTGCAATTGCCATTTCATGTTCAGTAACAGTATCCATTCCAGCACTAATAAATGGAAGATTAAGCTTTAAACTGCTGGTTAATTCGACCTTTAGGTCAACATCGTTGGGTAATACGTGACTTTCAGCCGGAATTAATAAAACATCATCAAAAGTAAGACCTTCTTTAACAAACTTGTTATTCCAATTTGACATGGATTTCCTCCTATAGCAGTTTTAAATTTTTTAATAAAAAAATATATTGTTTATACGATAACACAAACAATGCAAAAATCAAGTGGAAAAATAATTCGTTTTTAACTTGCATAAAAAATTAGATAGTGCTAATATCTTTTTCAATTAATCAAATTTTTCCGAATTATTTTTACATATGGAGGATATAATGGTCGATTTAACAAGAGATTTTTTAGAAAAAATGCCTAAAGCTGAGTTGCATGTTCATATTGAAGGAACATTAGAGCCAAAATTGAAACTAGAATTGGCTAAGAGAAATCACGTTGAATTGGCTCAAAAGACAATTGAAGAAGTTAAGGCAACTTTGCAATATGACAATTTAGCTGATTTCTTAGCAGTATATTATGAAGCTATGCAAGTCTTACAGACAGAACAAGACTTTTATGACTTGGCAATGGCTTATCTTAAAAAAGCTGCCAAAAATAACGTTCGTCATGTTGAGATATTCTTTGATCCTCAAGCTCACGAAAGTCGTGGCATTAGCTTTGAAACTGTTTTAAATGGACTTTATCAAGCAACAGTTGATGCCAGAGCCTTAAATGTAGATGCTCATTTAGTAATGTGCTTTTTACGTGATTATTCAAGAAATAACGCCCAAAAAACTCTTGAAAAAGCCTTGAAACATCAAGATAAGATATTAGGAATTGGGCTTGATTCTGATGAACACAATAATCCACCAATGAAGTTTTATTATCAATTTGCTAAGGCAAGTGAAGCAGGCTTTCATATAACTGCTCACGCTGATGTTGATCAAGTGGATTCAATTAATCATATTAAAGAATTGCTTGAAGTAATTAATGTTGAACGGATAGATCATGGAACTAATATTGTCGAAAATGAAGATTTAGTTTCTTTTGCTGCTAAGCAAAAGGTTGGCTTTACTAGCTGTCCACTTTCTAATGGCTTTTTAAGTCCTGACTTGAAAGGAAATGAAGTTAAGTATTTACTTGAACATGATGTGCGCGTTTGTTTAAACAGTGATGATCCAGCATATTTTGGTGGATACATTACAGATAATTTTGAAGCAGAAGTTAAAAAGTATAACTTGAGTGCTGATGAAGTAAAGGCTTTAGCTGCTAACTCATTTAAGATGAGCTGGATTAGTGAGGAGCAAAAGCAATTTTACTTAGAAGAACTTGATCGCTATTTTGAAGAAAATTAATTATATGTAATTTTGTGTAGAAAAAGGCCTCGAATTCTAATTCGAGGCCTTTTTTATTGAACTTATTTATTTAAATATTGCTCGTATTTTTTACGATCAAGTGCTTTTTCACTTTCACCAATAACCAAGCTTGCAAAGGTATTACCAACTACATTTACACTGGTTCTTCCCATATCAACGAAGCGATCAATTCCAGCAATGAAGGTTAAACCAGCAATTGGAACTCCGATTGTCGCTACACTAGCTAATAAAACAACAAATGATGCACCTGGAACACCAGCCATTCCTTTAGAAGTAATCATCAAAACAACTAATAAAGTAAATTGATGTTCCCAAGTTAGGTGAAGTCCATAAGCTTGAGCTAGGAAAATTGCTGCTAAGCTTTGATAGATTGCACTACCATCTAGGTTAAAAGTATAACCTGTCGGAATAACAAAGCTGGCAACACCTTTTTCTACACCCATATCTTGCATTTTCTTCATTAGACGTGGCAAAGTTGCTTCAGAACTAGCGGTAGAAAATGCAAGCAAAATCTCTGGCCAAATCTTCTTCATTGTTTCCCAGTAATCAAGTTTAAAAATATAAGCCACTAGTCCTAAGATAACAATACAGAAGAAAATCATAGTTAGATAGGCAACTAAAATAAAGTAACCTAATGGCAGTAGTGCAGACAAGCCCATTTGAGCAATGGTCATTCCAATTAACCCGAATACTCCAAGTGGTGCAAACTTCATAACCCAGTTGGTTACTTTAAACATAACGCCACTAACGGCATTCAAAAATTGGGTGATAATTTTTCCTTTTTCACCAATTGCTGCAATACCTAATCCAAAGAAAACACTGAAAAAGATGACAGGCATCATGTCTCCCTCAGACATAGATTTAAAAATATTAGTTGGAATAACTGCAAAGATGGTATCCCAGATTCCAGTTTTAGAGGCTGTTTTGGCAGTAGCAAGATATTTAGAAATATCGCCACCTTGCAGAGAATGGATATTAATAAAATCACCAGGACGCGTTAAGTTAGCAACTATCAAACCTAAAATAATTGCAATAGTAGTTAAAACTTCAAAATATAGTAGCGTTTTACCACCAATTCGTCCCAACTTACGTAAGTCACCAATATTAGCAATTCCAACTGTTAAACATGAAACCACAATTGGCATAACAATCATCTGAATTAAGCGTAAAAAGATAGTTCCTAAACCAGACATAGTGGAGATTGCTACTTGATTATGATAAGTAGCGGCTCCAACAATGATTCCTAGAACCAATCCGATGATAATTTGTGTTCCAAGGCTAATACGTGGAACTCGTGAATGCTTCATAGTTTTTCCTCCAGAAAAATAATTCAACAATAATAACTCTATCATAAAAAGGCCTGCTTGGGTTAAGCAGACCTTGATAATTTGATATTGGTATTTGAAAAAATAATTAACTATGAAAATCTAAATGAACTTTATTCTTTTTCACTTGCTGCTTCTTGAGGTAAGACTAAGTTCAAAATAATCCCCAAGATAGTTGCAACAGCTACACCAGAAAATTGGAAATTACCTAATTGAAGGTATGCATTACCAATTCCAATAACTAAAATAACTGAAGCAATCATTAAGTTTCGCTTTTTATTGAAGTCAATCTTCTTTTCTACGATGACTTTTAATCCGCTAGCTGCAATTACTCCGAATAATAGGAAACTTATCCCACCAATAACTGGACTAGGAATTGATTCAATTAAAGCACTTAATTTACCAACAAAACTAAACAGGATTGCAAAAACTGCTGCTCCCATTAAGACGTATACGCTATGAACGCGAGTAATGGCCATTACCCCGATATTTTCACCATAACTAGTCACACTTGGTCCACCTAATAAACCAGCTGCTACGCTAGCTACACCGTCGCCAGCTAATGTCTTTTTAAGGCCAGGATCTTTAAAGAAGTCTCGACCAGTTAATTCATTTAATACCATGATATGGCCCATATGCTCAGTCATTGTAACAAATGCAATCGGGGCCATACTCAAAATAGCTCCCCAATACATCTTAGGTGAATATGATACAAAAGGAATTTCAAATTTAGGCATTGAAATCCAACTTGCACTCATAACTTTTGAAAAATCAACAATTCCAAATAGACAAGCAATGATATAACCACTAACAATTCCAAGTAAAATTGGAATTAATCCCCAAAAACCTTTGAAGTACATATTGAAGACAATAGTAACTAATAGGGTTAACATTGCAACCGCAAAATAGCGTAAATCATATTTGCTGTTATTCATTGTTGCATCAGTTGCAGCAGTCCCAGCGAGCGACAAGCCAATTACCATTACAATTGGTCCAACTACAATTGGCGGTAGAATCCGATCAATCCAATCGCTACCAGCAAAGGCGACAATTAAAGCCACAATCAAGTATACTAGCCCACTAGCAATTACCCCTTGTGCAATGGCTGGATATCCCGCAGTTTTCATTAATGCAATCATTGGTGTAATGAAAGCAAAACTGGATCCCATATATGCAGGGATTTTGTGGTGAGTAATTAAGAGGTGAAGTAGGGTACCAACACCTGATGAAAATAAAGCGATACTTGGGTCTAGTCCTACTAGGATAGGGACTAATACAGTTGAGCCAAACATGGAAAACATGTGCTGCATACTTAACCCAATCCATTGACCAAAACCAGGCTTTTCTTCTACATCGAGAACAACATCTTGTGCCATTTCGCAATCCCTTTCTATTTTAGAAAACAAAAGTCCTAAGGCCTGGGCCTTAGGACTAAAAAATAGCACCTGCAGGCCCGAGCGGCCTGGATGTAAAAATTCATCTTGACTAGCATACAAAGAAAATACATTTTTGTCAAATGAAAACTTTACAAAGCTGTGGAAAATAATCTTAAAAGTTCGTTTTATATAAAACGATAACCGAATCCTCGTTTCGTTAAAATGTGTTGGGGATGGCTAGAATCATCTTCTAATTTATCTCGTAAATGTGAGATGTGTATGTCTACAATTCTTGAAGAACCTAGTAAATCATAGCCCCAAATCTTCTGTAGTAATTGTTCACGGCTGATAACATTACCTTTATTTTGGGCTAAATAGACAAGTAATTGAAACTCTTTCGGAGTTAATACGACAGGTTCATTGTTTTTGAAAACCGAATATTTGTTGATGTTGATTTTTATGTTCCCAGTTTCAATTATTTCTTCATTAGCTCTTTTTGCTAATTTCTTTTCTTCAGGCTGGATTTTGAAAGTGTAACTCCATAGACGTTGCTCAAAAATCCGTAATAATAATTTTTCGTTGATTTCTAAATCTGCTACAAAGTCTACTTTAGCTTTATAAAGCTTATTTAGCGTTCGATCAGAGTGACTATTAGTGAAGATTATAATCGGTCCAGCAACCTGATTGCGAATTAATAATAAGGTTGCAAGTGTTGTGTCTAAGTTAGATTTGGTAATATCCCAAAAGATTCCAGAATAGCTATCGTCATCATCATTTAGTGCTACAACTAATGAAGTTGGAGTAGTTAAGTGCCGATAATTTTCTTTTTTCTTTTTAATTAGTTGTTTAAGTTTAGTAGTTAAATCTGGATTTTGGGATAGAATTAAGAATTTTTTTGTCATTTTTCCCTCAAAAATTTACAAAGCCTTTACATAAGAAAAACTTTACATTTACATTCCTTTGTTATTATTTGTACCACAAGAGTTAGAAAAACAACAAGAAAACAGGTGGAGAAGATGAATAAAAAATCAATCTTTGGCCTCGTGTTCATTGCCCTAATGGCTTTTTGCTGGTGGGATTATGAAGCACATGGAGTTAAACAAACAAGTAAAGTAACAAATGTAGGATCTACAGCTTTGCAACCACTTAGTGAAAGTGCTGCGGCAGGCTTTTTGAAAAAGAATCCTACAATTAATTTAATTGTTCAAGGTGGTGGATCTGGCACGGGTTTGTCACAAGTTCAAAACGGTACTGTCGAAATTGGCTCTTCTGATGTATATGCTGAAAGTAAAAAAGGTATTAATGCTAAGAAATTAACAGACCACATTGTAGCTATCTCGGCCATAGTTCCAATTGTAAATAAAAAATTAAATATTAAAAATTTAACTACCCAGCAATTACGAGATATTTTCTTGGGGAAAATTACTAACTGGAAGCAAGTTGGTGGGCCAAATTTGGAGATTACAATTATTAATCGAGCAAGCGGATCTGGTACTAGAGCAGCCTTTCAAGAATTAGTTTTGAATGGAAAAGATCCTGTAAAGGCTCAAGAGCAGGATTCAAATGGTTCTGTTAAGCAAATTGTTAAAGCAACGCCTGGAGCAATTTCATATGTTGCTACCTCATATGTTGACAATACCATTAAAACTTTGACTGTTGATGGAATTGATGCAAGTAGTAAAAATGTTGAAACTAATAAATATAAATTGTGGTCTTATGAACATATGTATACTCAAAAGCAAGCAAGTGCAGCAGCAATAAAATTTATTAAATATATTCAGTCAAAAGAAGTTCAAAATACGTTGGTAAAGCGAGCACATTATATAAGTATTTACGATATGAAAGTAGTTCGCGATATTAATGGGGTAGTTAGAAAGAAGTAACGTGATGAAGCAAAATAAAAAGCATCTTTTATTATCTCCATCCAAAGAAAGTTATGAAGAAAAATGGGGAAAGACAATATCATATGGCTCTATTGCCTTAATTGGAATAGTCGTTATTAGTATTATTATTTTCCTAACTGGAAAAGGGTTAGCCTTATTTCTTAAAGATCATGCTAGTATTTGGGAGTTCTTAACCAGCAATAATTGGAATCCAAGTCATAATAGTTTTGGGGCATTACCGATGATTGTAACTTCTTTTGTAGTTACCTTACTTGCTGGTATTATTGCCGCACCTTTTGCCTTAATTATCGCTTTGGCAATTAATGAGATTTTCCCTAAGTGGTTTGGAAAGATTTTACAGCCAATAATTGAATTGCTAGTAGGAGTACCTTCAGTTGTATATGGTTTTGCGGGCTTAATTTTGATTACTCCTGTTTTAAGAGGATTTTTTGGAGGATCTGGATTCGGAATTTTAGCTGCGGTAGTAGTTTTATTTATGATGATTTTACCGACCATGGTTTCAATGATGGTAGATAGCTTACGTGCTACTCCTAAAAATTTCCGAACTGCAAGTTATGATTTAGGAGCGACAAGATGGCAGACGCTTCATATGGTTGTAATTCCATCAGCTAAAGGTGGACTTTTAACTGCAATAATTTTTGGAATGACTAGAGCTTTTGGTGAAGCTTTAGCTGTTCAAATGGTAATTGGTAATGCGGCCCTTATGCCCAAAAACCTAATGAGTCCTGCGGCTACATTAACTAGTGTTTTAACTACAGGAATGGGTAATACAATTATGGGAACAAGTGCTAATGATGCCTTATGGAGTTTAGCCTTAGTTTTATTATTAATGTCCTTAGTTTTCAATATTTTGATTAAATTGATTAATAAAAAGAGAGGATAAGCAATGAATGCAGAAAAACGTGATCATTTAGCAACTATTTTAATTAGTGGTGGAGCGATTTTTGCGGGTATATTAGTTATCTTATTCTTGCTTTATTTGATAGTAGAAGGATTACCTCAATTATCTTGGCATTTTTTAACAAGTGCGAGTGATTCTTTTAGTACTAATGGCGGAATTAGAGATCAGTTATTTAATTCTTTTTATTTAGTAGTTATTACATTGATTATTTCTATTCCGCTTTCACTTGGAGCAGCTATCTATTTAAGTGAATATGCCAAAGATAATATCTTTACGAGAAGTTTACGACTAGCGATTGAAGTTTTATCATCATTACCCAGTGTTGTAATTGGACTTTTTGGATATTTGATTTTTGTAGTGAATTTTAAAATGGGTTTCTCAATTTTGGCTGGTGCATTAGCTTTAACAATTTTGAATATCCCACTTTTGACTACAAATGCAGAACAAGCTTTAAGACAAATTCCATATTTGCAAAGACAAGCTGGCTTGGGTTTAGGAATGACCAAATGGAGAGTTACTAAAGATATTGTGATTCCAGCTGCTTTTCCAAGTATTTTGACAGGGGCTATTTTAGCTTCAGGGAGAATTTTTGGTGAGGCAGCAGCATTAATTTTTACTTCCGGACAGAGTTCAATTGCAGTTAGTTATAGTAATTGGAATCCGTTTGACCCAACAAGTTTCTTAAATTTAATGCGACCAGCAGAAACTTTAGCAGTAAATATCTGGAAGTTAAATACTGAAGGTTTAGTTCCAAATGCACAAGCGATTAGTAGTGGGGCAGTAGCAGTTCTAATTTTAACTATTTTGATTTTTAATGTTTCCGCAAGATTATTTAGTGCATACATTAGTAAAAAGTTAGGTAAGTAGCAAAGGAAAGAATAATGGATAAAATTGCGTTAGAATTAAAAAATGTAGGCGTTGCATATGGTGAAAAGCAAGTTGTAAAAAACGTTTCTATGAAATTCCCAAAAAATCAAATTTCTGCTTTAATTGGAGCAAGTGGTTCAGGGAAATCCACCTTATTGCGTTCAATTAATCGAATGAATGACGATATAGCAACTGTAACTGGTAAAATCATGTTTGAAGATGTCAATATTAATGATCCGAAGATTAATGTTTATCGTCTTCGCCGACAAATTGGAATGGTCTTTCAGCAGCCTACTCCCTTTCCAATGTCAATTTATGATAATGTAGTTTATGGCTTGCGTCTTGCAGGAGAAAAGCGAAAAGATATTTTAGATCAAAGAGTGGAAGAAAGTTTAAAACAGGCTGCTTTATGGGATGAAGTAAAAGATTCTTTAAATAGTAATGGTAATTCTTTATCTGGTGGTCAGCAGCAAAGATTGTGCATCGCTAGAACTTTAGCAACTAGACCTGAAATTATTTTAATGGACGAACCTACTAGTGCATTAGATCCAATTTCTACTAGTCAAATTGAGCAAACAATGCTTGAATTAAGAAAGGATTATACGATTATCATTGTTACTCATAATATGCAGCAAGCTAGTCGTTCATCTGATTGGACAGCATTTATGCATCAAGGAGAATTAGTAGAATTTAATAAAACTAGTGAAATCTTTATTAATCCGCAAAAGCAACAAACTAGTGATTACTTGAGCGGTAAGTTTGGTTAAAGGAGGATATTTGAGCAATGGGTGTAATGTTTGATTCAGAATTAAAAAAATTAAAGAGTCGCTTTGTTGAAATGGGACTAGATACTAATGAACAGCTTTATCAAGCTACTAAGGCTTTTTTAGACCATGATTCCGTTTTAGCAAAAAAGGTAATTAATGGTGATTTAGCAATCAACGATGAAGAAGTTAGTTTAGAAAAAAGAGCACTTAAACTAATTGCATTGCAACAACCTTTAGCTAATGATTTTAGAACTATTATTTCTATTTTGAAGGCAAGTAATGATGTGGAGCGCCTTGGTGACTATGCGGTTCATATTGGACGAGCTACTGTTCAATTAAAAGGAAATCACCATTCCCCAGAAATTGAACAGGCAATTGAAGAAATGAGTGCAGTCGTTCGTGAAATGTTAGAAAAAGTTTTAGATGCCTACGTTTATACTGATGAAAAAGCAGCTTATGAAGTAGCTAACCAAGATTTGAAAGTTGATATCATTTATGTCAGAGAACAAAAACGTTTATTGGAAAAGATGATGTCTAATGGGGAATCAATTCCTTCATATGAACAATATGTTAGTGTGATTCGGACGCTTGAGAGAGCAGGAGATCATATTGTAAATCTGGCAGAATGGGTTATTTATATTGCAAGTGGTAAGTTAGTTGAATTAAACCCTGGTAAGACTGACCCGGATTTAGTTGAAAAAGGCTTAAAAGATACTTCAAAAGCTAATAAAAAATAAAGATAGTACTGCGAAAGAGAGTTGGAATTCCCCAACTCTTTTTTTAAGTATACGGTTACAATTAAACGTGCTAAAATTTAAAAGATAAAACAAGGAAACTATATAGAAGGAAATATGTTATTTTATGAGTGATAAACAGAAGAAAATAGGACTTTTTAGTCTAATCATGATGATTTTTTCAAGCATTTTTGGCTTTGCCAATATGCCAGTAGCCTTTTTGCAAATGGGATATGCAAGTATTCCATGGTTTATTTTTGCCGCTTTGTTATTTTTCTTACCAGTATCAATGATGATTGCTGAGTATGGAGCAGCATTTAAAGATGACCACGGTGGAATGTATACTTGGCTTAAAGAATCAATTGGAGAAAAATGGGCTTTTATTGGTACTTTTATTTGGTTATCTAGTTGGATTGTTTGGCTTTTATCCATTTCATCAAAAGTATTTATCCCATTTTCAGCTTTAATTTTTGGAAAGGATATGACCCAAACTTGGGCTTTTGGACCTTTTAATGCTACACAAGTAGTTGGAATTTTAGCTATCTTATGGATGATTTTTGTTACTTTTGCAGCTAGTCATGGTGCAGAAGTGATTTCTAAAGTATCATCTGTGGGTGGTTATTTTGTGACTGGGATGATTTTTGTTTTTATCATTGGAAGTATTGTTACTTTGATTGCTGGTCATGGTCATTTATCACAAGAGTTGACGACTTCTTCACTATTTGTTTCTCCTAACCCTGCTTTTCAAACGCCAATTGCAACATTATCGTTTGTAGTTTATGCTATTTTTGCTTATGCAGGGATGGAAGCGTTAGGGGGAATTATTGATTCTGTTAAAGATCCAGAAAAAACTTTCCCTAAAGGGATGATGATTTCATCTTTGTTAATTGCAGCTGGATATTCAGTTATGGTTTTGCTTTGGGGAATTAGTGTTAACTGGAACGAAGTTTTGAACTCTAAAAGCGTAAACTTAGGGAATATTACCTATGTTATGATGGGGCATTTAGGCTATTATCTTGGACAAACATTAGGATTAAGCAATTCAACCAGTTTACTTTTACAAAGTATTTTTATTAGATTTGTTGGATTGGGTATGTTCTTGGCATATGTAGGTTCATTCTTTATCTTAATTTATTCTCCAATTAAGTCATTTATTTTAGGATCCAAGCATCTTTGGTCAGAAAAAATGACTAAATTGAATAAAGTAGGTGTTCCCGCACATGCAATGTGGATGCAAGCAATTTTAGTTTGTGTACTAATTTTCTTAATTTCATTTGGTGGTGGAGAAGCTAAGACTTTTTATACAATTTTGACTGATATGTCTAATGTTGCAACGAGCTTCCCATATTTGTTTTTAATTGCAGCTTTTCCATTGTTTAAAAAGAAGCAAAAAAACTTGCCATTTGAAGTATTTAAACATAAGGGATTTACCAATTTAGTGGTAGCCATTAGCTTTTTAATTGTGTTATTTGGAATTATTTTTACTTGTGTTGAACCATTTTTGCAAGGCGATTTGGTAACCGGATTTTGGACCGTAATTGGGCCAATTTTCTTTGGTAGTTTAGCATATGGTATCTATGCGAGAGCTGAAAAAAAACAAAAGTAATAGATTGATTATAAAAAAATAGGGTTTCGTAAGTATCGAAACCCTATTTTTTATCTAAATTTATTACTTATTTTTACTTTTTGCTAATGATGAATGCTTAATTCCATAGCTAAAGTAAATTATTAATCCAATAATGAACCATGCACCAGCTGTAAGCTTAGCAGCAGTATCTAAGCCTAGGAAAACGGCCAATGATGCAAGAAATGCTAAAGCAGGTAATACTGGATAAAATGGCATCTTAAAACTTGGATCTTTTATATCTTTCCCTTCACGCTTCCGTAATTTGTAGATTCCTAGTGTTACGAACATGAAAGCAATTAGCGTACCAGCAGAAACCATTTGAGCCAAGAAACTAAATGGTAATAATGCCCCTAAAACAACACTTACAACAGTTAAAAATATAAGTGCGTGATTTGGTAATTTGTCTTTATTAAGCTGCCCTAACCATTTTGGAAGCATACCATCACGACCAAATGAATAAACGAGTCGTGATCCCGCTAGCATCATTCCAATTAAGGCCGTAAACATTCCTACAACTGCAATAGCTTGAACAACTACTGCAATAATAGGATGTCCAGATTGACGCAAGGCCCAGCCGACAGGTTCAGCATTGTTAGCATATTCTGAATATGGAAACATTCCAACCAATACCAAGCCTACGCCAACAAATAATACTACAGCGATTAATAGGGAGCCCATAATTCCGCGGGGCATAGTTTTTTGAGGATTCTTTGCTTCCGCAGAGTTGGCAGCAATTGAATCAAACCCAATATATGACAAGAAAATGGTTGAAACCCCTTCATAAATTCCAATCCAACCACCAAAAATAGTTCCATCGCTGTTTACTTTTTGAGCAGGAATAAATGGGGTGTAATTTTCGGGATGAAGCGCAGTAATTCCAACTGCAATAAAAATAATGATTGCTAATACTTTTAAAACGACTAAGATATTTTGGACGCGAGCAGCCTCTTTAACTCCACGAGAAAGTAAGATAGCAATCAATAAAATAACTCCGCATGCGAAAAAGTCAAACAAACCACCATCAGTTCCCAAAGCTGCTTGGAGTTGTTTAGGAAGAGAGAAGCCCATTGGTGAAAGTAACCCTTGTAAGTTGGAAGATAAACCACTGGCAACAAACGCTACCGCAATAAAGTATTCAGCTAAAAGAGCCCAGCCAGCAATCCAACCCCAAAATTCACCAAATATAACATTAATCCAAGAGTAAGCACTTCCTGCAAATGGCATAGCAGCAGACATTTCTGCATATGCAAATGCCACTAACCCTGCGACTAAAGCCGCTAATAAGAAAGAGATTGTTACAGCTGGACCGGCATATTTTGCAGCAACTACGCCTGGTAGAGTAAAAATGGATGCTGAAACAATTGTTCCAACACCTAAAGCAAGAAATTCTTTGACGCCTAAAGTTCTCTTTAGGTGGGAATCTTTATCTTCATATACTGATGGATCTTCTTTTAAAGATAAACGTTCGAATAAATTCTTCAAAAAATCGCGCCTCCTTTTGAGTGCCTTTTAAAAACTTTTAAAGATTATATCAGATGCTAATGTTAGTGTAAACGGAAAAAGCAAGGAAAAAGTTAATTTTTCGACTTTTGTAAGTGGTTTAGTACGTTTATCTTAAATAAAAATAAATTAAAGAGTACAATTACAGCAGTAACTAAGAAAACCATGCTGTAGTTAGATAGACCTGATACAGTAGTACCTATTAAAGGACCAATTATGTTGCCGAGGTACATGGCTGATTGATTCCAAGAAAAGACTCTTCCAGTAATTGCAGCCGGACTATTTTTAGTTAGCATGGTTTGAACTTGAGGAAATAAACAAGCATCTGAAAAGCCAACTAGAAATCTTAAAATACCAAGTTCGATGGTATTTTGAACAAAGGCAGTCGCGAAAAAGAATAAACTGGCTGCTATAAAACCAGCAATAATAATTTTGTGAGTCCCAATTTTATCACCAAGTGCACCAAATTTAGAAGCTACAGCAAAAGTTGCAATTCCGGGTAAGGCTGCAATAATTCCAGAGATTAAAACTACATTTCCATGATTATGAAGTAGTTGCTTAACAAATAATGAAACAATAGGATTAATTGAATTGTTTGCTGCTTGAATAATCATAGTTGTAATTAATAGGCCAAAAATTAAAATTGGACTATTAAATTGCTTAATAACATCCTTAGTTTTATCAAGTTTAGCAGTATTTTTAGCAACGAAATTATCCTCTTTTACCCAAAGAAAGGACATAATAAAGGTAGTAAATAATAAAATACCAGTAATAAAAAAGGTAATCCGGTAACTAAAGATTGATGCCAAAAAACCTCCAACTAAAGGGCCAAGTAGTGTGCCAGCGGTAACTGAAGAAGCCATTGTTCCCATGGCTTGACCTGCTTTTTCTTTAGGTGTTTGTGTGGCAATTAAGGCATTTGAGTTTGAAACAAATCCAGCAAATAAGCCTTGCAAACATCGCAAAGCAAAAAGTTGATAGACGTTTGTGACGAGCCCCATAGCTCCGATTGCTATTGCCATTCCAAATGAAGCTCTTAAAATCATCAACTTTCTTCCTTTTTTATCGGCTAATTTCCCCCACAAGGGAGAAGTAATTGCTGAAACAATGTACATACCAGCATAAATAAAGCCAGACCAAAAATTTAATTCTTGATGGGAAAAATCACCTAAACTTGCTACATATAATGGTAGAAAAGGCATGATTTCTGAAAATGCAATTCCTGCGATAAAAACTGCTATAGATAAAATAAATAAATTCTTTTTCCAAATATTATTTGTAACCATACAAGCGCCTCCTTATCAGCTTTCTTAATTATAGATGATTTGAAAATATATAGATTAAAATTCAGCAAATATATCTATTTTTATTACAAAATAATCACAATTTAGTCATAAAGCAAGTTTACACTTTTAAATAAGCTAAATGAAATATTTGGTGTAAGAATAGAGGAGGCATACCAATGAAGCAAAAAATGCGAGAGAAAATAAAAAAAATAGACTATTGGTTGGTCGCAATTTTAATTTTAGCGGCCTTCCTCTATGGTTGGAACATTTGGAAAGCAGGTTATGCAAATCAATTTTATACAGCAGCAATAGTATCAATGTCAAAAAGCTGGAAAGCATTTTGGTATGGTAGTTTTGACCCTGCTAGTTTTATTACAGTTGATAAGCCTCCTGTAGCTTTATGGTTTATGGTGATTTGTGTAAAAATATTTGGCTTCCATTCATGGAGTATAGTATTATCATCTGTACTCTTTGGAATCGGATCAGTATTTTTAATGTACAAGTTGATCAAACCATATTTTGGTCGCTTGGCAGCCAACTTAGGCGCCTTGTTTATGACGTTAACACCAATTGTGGTCGCAAATTCAAGAACCAATAATATGGATGCTACTTTAGTTTTCTTCCTGCTGTTAGCAGGATATGTCTTACATAAGGCTATCTTGAAGCATAAGCCATTATTAGTTCTTGTTTCATTTGCATTAATAGGTATTTCTTTCAATATTAAAATGTTGCAAGCATTTATGGTTTTACCGGCAATGTATTTCTTCTATTTTATTGCCAGCAAACAAAATTGGAAGAAAAAGACCCTTTGGACAATTGCGGCAACTGCAAGCTTAGCAGTATTTACCTTGGCATGGCCATTGGCAGTTGATTCAACTAATAAAAATAATCGACCATATATTGGTAGTTCTTCTACTAATTCCGTTTTGAATTTAGCTTTTGGTTATAACGGTACAGAAAGATTATTAGGTCAAAGTACAGGTACTGGCGGTGCCTTCCCAGGAATGAATAGTAAAAATAATTCATCCAAGTCAGGAAATGCTCCTAGTGGTACTAAAACTGGAAGCATGAAAAAGCCGAGCGGAACTAACCCGGCTAGTTCAGGAAAACGTCCACGTGGTCAAATGGGACAAGGTGGTCCTAGTGCTGGTGGCCCTGGTGGAACTAATTCTAATAAACAGATGCCAGGAAAGAATCAGGCTCCTTCAAATTCTACTAAGACAAAACGTCCAAGCGGATCAATGAAACGTCCAAGTGGTAAGATGGGGCAAGGTGGCCCTGGTAGAAAAGGTGGAGGCCAAGGAGCTGGTGGTGGTATCTTTAATGTAGGAACCGCCGGTCCATTTAGAATTTTCCAAACTGCTCTTGGTCAACAAGTTTCATGGCTATTGCCACTATCACTAATTGGTTTTGTAATAGCTTACTTCAATGAATGGCGTAAGAAGAAAAAGTGGTTAAAATTTAATAAACGCCAAACTCATTTATTGTATTGGCTTGGTTGGTTAGTTCCTGTTTATGGATTCTTTAGTATGGCTCAATTCTTCCATCCATACTATATGATTATGATAGCTCCACCAATTGCTGCTTTGGCTGCTATTGGGATTGCATCATTTGTTGAAAATAGAACTAAGAAGAAAGCTGCAGAAAAACTTGAAGATATTAATTCAGAAACAGACGGTCTAACTGCTGATAATATGGCTGAAATTGAGAAGGAAACTAAATTTGCTTCTAAAGCTAATACTTATCTAATGGCTTTTGCAGTTTTAGCAACTGCAGGGTTGCAAGCATGGTATGTTTACGAATATTATCCATGGGCAACTTATTTATTAGTAATTGCGGGATTATTAGTTTCAGGCTATATAGTAATCTCAGCTAAGAAGTTTAATAAAAAGGCAAGTTTATCTGCAATTTTAGTAACATTATTATTAGCTCCAGGATTTTGGTCATTAACCCCAACTCTTTCTGGAGAAAGTGCAGCTGTACCAACTACTGGGCCAAGCTTACTATCTTCAAATAATGTAAATGACTCATTTGGCTCAGGTAGTGTAAATACTAAGTTAATTTCATATTTAGAAAAGCACAATGGTAGTGCAACATACTTATTTGCAACCATGGATTCTAATACTGCTGCTCCATATATTATAAAGACTGGTAAAGCCGTCATGACTATTGGTGGTTATAACGGTACAGATAATGCAATTAGTTTAAAGAAATTCAAGCAATTAGTTAAGACAGGAAAAGTTAAATACTTCTACTTGACTAATGATAATGGTAACAATAGTTCAATTGTAAAATGGGTAAAGAAATATGGTACTAAGGTTAGTGCAAGTGAATATGGTGGTAGCTCAACTAGTTCTCAATCAATGGGACGAGGCCCTGGCAATTCAACCGGAACCTTGTATAAGCTATCTATTAAATAAAAAGGAGTGATTTAAGATGGCTGATAAAGTATTGACAATAGTCGTTCCATGCTATGATGAGCAGGAAGTATTGCATGAAACATCTAAATTGCTCAAAAATATAATTGATGATTTAATTGAACAAAATAAAATTAGCGTTAATAGTAAAATCTTATTTGTTAATGATGGTAGTAAAGACAAAACTTGGGAAATTATTGAGCAGTTACAAACCCAAGAAAAAGTTTTTACAGGAATCCGTTTATCAAGAAATTTTGGACATCAAAATGCAGTGATGGCAGGACTTAGTCGAGCAGTTTGGTATTCAGATATGATGATTACAATTGATGCTGACTTACAAGATGATATCCAAAAAATTTATGAAATGGTTGATAATTTCTATCAGGGATTCGATATTGTCTATGGAGTTCGCAATAATCGTGATACGGATACCGGCTTTAAACGTACCACTGCTGAAGCCTATTACTGGTTGATGACTAAAATGGGTGTTAATTTGATACCAGATCATGCTGACTATCGGTTAATGAGCAAAAGAGCAGTTGAAGCTTTGCTTGAATACCATGAAGAAAATTTATTCTTAAGAGGTATTGTTCCAGAATTAGGTTTTAATACAACTAAAGTTTATTACAAGCGAAAAGAACGCTTTGCTGGAGAAAGTCATTATCCTCTAAAAAAGATGCTTAGCTTAGCAATCAATGGGATAACCTCATTTACAATAGCACCTATTAAGGTTATCTTATACCTAGGGATATTAATGGTTCTCTATGGTGGAGGTGCATTGGTATTATTAGGCCTTACTCATCATATGAGTGATTATCGTTCATTGATTAACTCCCTTTGGCTATTAGGAGGCATTCAATTAATTACATTAAGTATTATAGGTACTTATGTTGGAAAAGTTTTTAATGATGTAAAAAAGCGTCCTAGATTTATCATTGAAGATGATACCTATAGCGACAGTATGAAAAAAGTTCGCTAATCTAATCAAAAAAGGCATTAAGGAATATCCTTAATGTCTTTTTTTGTTTTTTTTAATCATTAGCTAAAACAGAGCGCATCTTTGTAGTTAACATGTCGATAGCAACGTTATTTTCCCCACCTTCTGGGACAATAATATCTGCGTATCGTTTAGTTGGTTCAATAAATTGATGATACATTGGCTTAACAGTAGCTAAGTATTGATCGATAACTGAGTCAAGTGAACGGCCGCGTTCTTTTAAATCCCGTTCTAAACGGCGGATAAAGCGAATATCATCATCTGTATCAACATATACTTTGATATCCATTAAGTCACGCAAATCTTCATCTGCCAAAACTAAAATTCCTTCTAAAATAATTATATCAGCAGGTTCAACATGAATTGTTTTGCTACTACGAGTGTGCTCGGTAAAGTCGTATACAGGCATTTCGACCGCTTTTCTGTGCATTAGTTGATTGATTTGAGCAACTAATAATGGCATATCAAATGCATCAGGATGGTCATAGTTAATTTTTGGACGCTCACTCATTGGAATCCCAGTATTATCTTTATAGTAAGAATCTTGAGTTAGTGTAATGATATGATCATCATCATTAATCAAACGGGCTACTTCGTGGGCAATGGTGGTTTTACCTGAACCAGAACCACCAGCAATCCCAATTACAATTGGACGTTTTAATTCAGTCATAATCTTCTCCTTGTCATAACTTTAACTAGTATAACCCTTACTCTAGTGGGGGTCTAGCCTTAATTTTAAGAAGTTGAAATAAATTAATTGACTTACGTAGTACCATATACTATATTATTAAAAGTATATGGAGGGACTAATTATGAAATACGTAAAAATGACAGAGAAGATGAATATGGCAATTATTAATTCGGGTAGAGCATACCAAACATGGGATATGAATAATGGATTGCCAACATATTTAAGTGTAATTTTATATGAACTTTTTTATCATGAGTGTTTAAGTCAAAAAGAATTAGTGGAGCGATCAGGTATTCCTAAGCAGTCAATTAATAAAGGAATCAAGATGCTGCAAGAGAAGAACTATTTGATTTGCGAATATAACGGGGGAGATCGCCGAGTTAAGGAATGCTATTTAACTAAAGCGGGGATTGAATACGCAAAAACAAAAGTGGGACCGTTATTTGATTTAGAAGATGAAATAATTGATCAAATGGGAGTAAAAAGAGTAGAAAAATTAACTGAATTACTTGAAGAATATAGTCACACTTTGTGGAAACTGGTTAAAGAAGGTGAAAAATCATGAGTTTGTTTCAAATATTATTTCGCCATTTGAGGCAATATCCTAAAGACATTTGTGGTGCATTAATTGCAATGCTTCTGTCTGCTTTGGCAGTTTTATATCAACCACGTTTGCTTGAATCAATTCAAAAAGATTTATTGAAAGGGGATACAAGCAAAGTTATCTCTGATAGTATCTGGATTATTGGTTTAGGACTAATTGCAATTGTAGCAGGGGTTTTAAATGTATATTTTGCTGCGAAATTAGCTCAAGGGGTAACGAGTGATTTACGTGAAGAAGTATATGAAAAAATTCAGAGCTTTTCGTATGCTAATATAGATACTTTTAGTACCGGAAGTCTTACTACTAGATTGATTAGCGATATGAACCAAATTATGAACTTAATAATGAGCATTTTTATGCAGTTACTGCGTTTACCAATTATATTAGTAGGTTCATTTGTTTTGGCAATCATTACAATACCTAGGTTTTGGTGGATAACTCTCTTAGTTTTAGTAGTTTTAACTATAGTTGGACTATTTATTTTAAAATTGGTTAATCGCCAATTTGAACAATATCAAGTTCGTTTAGATAAGGTGGCTAACTTAGCACAAGAAAATTTACTTGGAATCAGAGTAGTAAAGTCTTTCAATCAAGAAGATAGGCAAGTCAATAAATTTTCACTAGCTAGCGATGCTTTAAATCGCTTAAATTTAAATATTGGATATCTAATGAGTGCGGTAATTCCAGCTTTTTCAATCATTGCCTATATTGCTATCTGTGCAGTAACTACTATGATTGGATTGCAAATTAAGCTTCATCCAACTGATATTGCAGTAATAAGCCCCTATGTAAATTATATTTTGACGCTATTATTTGTGGTTTGGATTATTGGAATAGCACTTATGAATGTCTCTCGAGGAAAGGTTTCTTTAGGTAGAATAAAAGAAATTTTGGATACCAAGCCAAGCATAATTTTTAATGAAGCTGCACCAGACGATACTTTATCAGGTGATGTGGAATTTGATGATGTATCTTTTACTTATCCGGGAAATACCAAGCCTACGCTACAACATATTAGCTTTAATGTTCAAGCAGGAGAAATGATTGGTATTGTTGGCGCTACTGGTTCTGGTAAGTCAACGTTAGCGCAATTGATTGCTAGATTGTATGATCCAACTTCAGGCATCATCAAAATAGGTGGAAGTGATTTAAAGAAAGTTAATGAAAAAGCATTACGTAAAAGTGTTTCCTTTGTCTTGCAAAAAGCAATTCTATTTTCGGGGACAATTGCTTCTAACTTAAGGCAAGGGAAATCAGATGCTACAAAAGCTGAGTTAGAACGTGCAAGTGCAATTGCTCAAGCCTTTGAATTTGTAAGAAATTATCAAGATGGGTTTAATCATGAAGTGCAGGAAAGATCAGCTAATTTCTCAGGTGGGCAAAAGCAACGCTTGTCAATAGCCCGGGGAATAATTTCTAATAGTCCAATTTTGATTTTAGATGATTCAACTAGTGCTCTTGATGCAGAATCAGAAAAGAAAGTTCAAGATGCACTAGAACACAAGCTAAAGGATACTACTACTTTTTTAATTGCAGAAAAAATCGTTTCAGTAAAAAATGCAGATCGAATTTTGGTTTTAGATGAGGGAAAGTTAGTTGCTCAAGGTACTCATGAAGAACTATTGAAAACGTCTAATATTTATCAAGAAATTTTTAAAACACAGCAAGCTAGAGAAAAGAGAGGTGAACTTTAATGAATAATAGCAAGTCAGCTCTTAAATACTTTTATAAATATTTAAAGCCACATTGGAAGGCTATATTTTGGGTAACTGTTTTTTCTTTGATTTCAACCTTTCTGCAGGTATTAGCTCCTACTTATTTGGGAAAAGCGGTTACTAAGTTGACATCATATGTTGCTAATGGTGGGAGTATTAATTCTTTTCTTGAAATAGTTGCTTTTCTTGCCGCGAGTTATTTATTGTCAACTGTAGCAATTTTTATTTCCTGGGTAATAATGTCTAATTTTACCGCTCATGCTAATAATTCCATGAGAAAAAATCTATTTAACAAGTTACAAAGAATGACTATTCGGTATTTTGATACTCATCAAGATGGAAAAATATTGTCATTATTTACTTCAGATTTAGACAATATTTTCAATGCGATGAATCAGGCTATTTTTGAATTGATTGCGCAAGTGAGCTTGTTTATCGGGACTATTTATATAATGTTCAAAATAAACGTGAAAATGGCCTTATTTACGGTTATGACATTACCTTTAGCACTTATTTTGGCTTTAGTTTTAATTAAAAAAGCTCGCAAGTATATTGGATTGCAACAAAAAGAAATTAGTAACTTAAATGGTTTTATTAATGAACAGCTGAATGGGCAGGCTGTTATTATAACTAATGGCTTACAAAAACAGTCTGTTCAAGAATTTAAAGAATATAATAAGGCAGTTCGTAATGCAATGTTCAAAGGACAATTTTACTCAGGAATTTTATTTCCATTAATGAATGGTTTAGCTACTTTGAATTTTGCAATTGTAATTGCTGGCGGTACATATTTAATTTTAACTAATCAAGTATCTATGGCGGCCGGCTTAGGGTTAATGGTAATGTTCATTGAATATTTTTATACCTATTTCCAACCGCTTACTTAGCTTTCTTCATTATATAATTTAATTGAATTAGCTTTGACAGGAGCGAAAAGATTAGCAAAAGTTGAGCAAGAAAAAGAAGAAAAGCGTGTAAGTGATGGAAAAGAACTGACTCCTTTGAAGCAGGGATTAGCCTTAGAAGATGTCCATTTTGGATATAATAAAGATAAAGAAATTTTGCATGGAATTAATATTTCTGTTCCTAAAGGGAAAACTGTTGCTGTAGTTGGTCCAACAGGCTCTGGAAAGACGACGATAATGAATTTAGTAAATCGTTTTTATGATGTTGATTCTGGACGAATTACTATTGATGGTACAGATATTCGTAAATTTACAATTGCTTCACTTAGAAATAGTGTCGGAATTGTTTTACAAGAGTCAGTTGTGTTTTCGGGAACCATTTTTGAAAATATTGCCTTTGGCAAGCAAGATGCGACTTTAGCTGAAGTAGAGGCTGCAGCAAAGAAAGCACAGATTCATGATTATATTTTAAGTTTGCCCAAGGGTTATGAAACAGAGATTAGCGAAAATGGTGATACATTTTCAACAGGACAAAAGCAATTAATTTCAATAGCAAGAACTTTACTAACAGATCCGGATTTTCTAATCTTAGATGAAGCTACTTCAAATGTTGATACTGTCACTGAAGAAAAAATTCAAGTAGCAATGGATGAGGTGGTTAAAAATCGAACTAGTTTTGTAATCGCTCATCGACTCAAAACTATTATCAATGCAGATAAAATTGTAGTTCTCAAAGATGGTACCGTTCTTGAAGAAGGCAGTCATAAAGAACTTCTTAACCGAAAAGGATTTTATTATAAGTTATATACAGATCAGATGGTATTGGATTAAATTTAGACAAATATTGAATTAAGTTAGCATGTAAAAGTGCTAACTTTTTTAATATCTGATAAAAAAAGGTAAAATAGATTTATGTACTTATATTCAATATTTGAAAGGAGAACTAATATGGGAGCGATTATTGAATTTAAAAATGTTGATAAATACTATGGAAAATATCATGCCTTAAAAAATATCAACTTAGAAATAGATGAGGGAGAAATCGTCTCAATTATTGGCCCATCTGGTTCAGGAAAGTCCACATTGATTAGAACAATGAATGGATTGGAAAAAATTAATAGCGGTCAGTTAATTGTAACGGGGTATGATTTAGCTGATAAAAAAACCGATATTAATAAAATTAGAAAGAATGTAGGTATGGTATTTCAACATTTCAATTTATATGAAAACCATACTGTTTTAGAAAATATTATGCTAGCTCCACGTATTGTTTTGAAGCGACCAGAAGCTGAAAACAAAGAGATTGCAATGAAGCTTTTGAAAAGAGTAGGCTTGGAAGAAAAAGCTGATTTACTTCCAAAACAACTGTCTGGCGGACAAAAACAACGCGTGGCAATTGCAAGATCACTGGCAATGAAACCTAAAGTGATTTTATTTGATGAACCAACTAGTGCGCTTGACCCTGAAATGATTCAAGATGTATTAGATGTTATGAAATACATCGCTCAAGCAGGAATTACAATGGTTGTTGTAACTCATGAAATGGGGTTTGCTCGTGAAGTGGGAAGCCGCTTACTCTTTTTTGATAAAGGAGAGGTATTGGAAGATTCCCACAATCCTAAAGAATTTTTCGCTCATCCTAAAACTGAAAGAGCAAGAGAATTTTTAAGTAAAGTTATTAGTCACTAGGAGAATAAAATGAAGAAATTTTGTAAGTGGATTTTTGCTTCATTTT
Organism: Lactobacillus mulieris; assembly: GCF_007095465.1. GTDB lineage: Bacteria > Bacillota > Bacilli > Lactobacillales > Lactobacillaceae > Lactobacillus > Lactobacillus mulieris. Next base: position 63,331 of record NZ_SDGL01000009.1, on the reverse strand, counting down.
CTTTGTTATTTCTTTTAACATTATCAGCTTGTCAAAAATCAAGTAAAAGTTTAGATACTTATGACAAGATAAAAGCTTCTCAGACGATTACATGGGGTGTAAAAGCTGATACTCGTCTCTTCGGAATAATGAACATTAAAACTAGTCAATTAGAAGGATTTGAAATTGACTTAGCAAAAGACTTATCAAAGAAAATGTTAGGTAAAAATGTTAAAGTAAATTTAGTTCAAACAACAGCTAAAACTAAAATCCCATTGTTACGTAACGGTAGTGTAGATGCACTTTTATCAACAATGACAATTACTGAGGAAAGAAAAAAGATTGTTGATTTTTCAACACCATATTTTAATGCTGGGCAAGCTATCTTAGTTCCTAAAAATAGTAAGTTAAAAAATGTTTATGATTTGAAAAAAAGGGGCATTACAGTTTTAGCAGTAAAGGGAACAACCGCTGTTGCAAATATTAAGAAATTTGCACCTAAGGCGAATGTTTCAGAATATGATGATTATGGACAGGCTTTCAGTGCTTTGAAAGCAGGACAAGGACAGGCTTTAACTACTGATAATGGTATTTTAGCTGGTATTGCTGATGAAAATCCTGGTTTTAAAATAGTTGGAGGAACCTTTACTAGTGAACCTTATGGTATCGCAGTTAGAAAAGGTGATACCAAGCTTCGTAACAAGCTTGACCAAGCCTTAGAAGAATTAAAGGCTGATGGTACTTATCAAAAGCTATTAAAAAAATGGTTTAGTGGTATACCAGGGTTTAGTATTAAGGAGGCAAGTAGATGATTGAAATTTTGCAAAATAATTGGTCAAACCTGCTTTCTGGATTTGGCGTAACGATTATGATTAGCATAATTAGTTTATGTGCTTCGTTAATCTTAGGAACTGTTTTTGCAATTATGGAAGTAGTACCTAATAAAATTGCTCAAGCGGTAGCTCATACTTATATTGAGCTTTTTAGAAACATTCCTTTATTAGTTATTACTATGATTTTTTATTTGATTGTTCCGCAATATCTTTTTAAAATATCTGGCTTTACTGCAGGTTGTATCGGTTTATCTTTATATACTTCTGCATTTATTGCCGAATGTATTCGAGCTGGGATAAACTCTGTGGGAGATGGCCAAATGGAGGGAGCAAGAAGTAATGGAATGACTTATATGCAAGCGATGCGTTTTGTTATTTTGCCCCAAGCATTCAAAGTAGCTATCCCTTCATTAGGTAATCAATTTATTAATTTAATAAAAAATTCTAGTGTCTTAGCATTCGTAGCTGGTTTTGATCTGATGTATCAAGGCGATGTAATTGCTTTTTCAAGTTTTCAAACTGTTAATACATATTTAGTTGTAGGTTGCTTTTATTTAGTTTTAACATTACCACTCAGCTATTATATGCGTTATTTAGAAAAGAAAATTGCTTAGGAGGGGTGATAAAAAATGTCTACGTTTATTAATGCTTATTCCCCCACAAACCTACGCTTTTTGTTTGAAGGATTGCTAGTAACAGTTGAAGTATCAATTATTTCTATTGTGCTAAGTTACATTATTGGCTTAATTTTAGGTACAATTAGATATATGAAGATTAAATATGTTTCAGCAATAGTGGGTGTTATTATTGATATTATTAGGAATTTACCATTGTTATTAATTATTTTCTTTACATACTTTGGTTTTCCTGAATTAGGTATTCACGCTTCACCATTTTGGGCAGCGATTAGTGCCTTAGTGATTTTTGAATCAGCAATGCTGGCGGAAATTGTACGTGGCGGTATCCAAGCTGTTCCAGATGGTCAAATGGAAGGGGCAAGAAGTAATGGGATGACGTATTTACAAGCAATGCGTTATGTCATCATGCCACAGGCAATGCATATGATGATGCCAGCCTTGCTGTCGCAATTTGTTTCTTTAGTTAAGGACACTTCGCTAGCAACAATCATCATTTTGCCAGAGCTTTTATATCATGCTCAAATTATTTATAGTCAAAATACGACTTATATGATTCCAATGTATTTAATAATTGCTGCAATGTATTTTGTTGTTTGCTTTGCTTTATCGTTATTTGCACAACGGTTAAGAAAAAAATTGGGAAAAGAGGCCTAAAAGGCCTTTTTTTCTGCTTGACTAAGTAAGCGCTTTTGTGTAAAAAGGTAGAGAAGTATTTTTTGAGGTAGATAAAGAATGGATATAAGTTTAAGTGGTTTTTTACAGAGTTTAGCGAACCCAGCAATGTTAACTACAGTTGTTTTGACCTTAGGAGTTATTTTCGTTAATGGCTGGACAGATGCACCTAATGCAATTGCTACTACAGTTACCACTCGTGGAATGGCTGCTAAACCAGCGATTATTATGAGTGCTGTTTTTAATTTCTTAGGCGTTTTAATAATGACCCAGATTAATGCAAGTGTAGCAGAAACTATTTCAAATATGGTTGATTTTGGTGGTGATGCTCATGCTTCGATGATTGCATTGGCTGCAGCACTTTTTTCAATTGTAGTCTATAGTGTGGGAGCTTCAATTTTCGGTATTCCTACTAGTGAAAGTCATTCATTGATTGCTGGTTTGACCGGAGCGGCAATTGCAATTCAAGGCAGTTTCAAAGGTATAAATTGGAATGAATGGATTAAAGTCTTATATGGTATGGTTTTAAGTTTAGTATTAGGCTTTGCTTTAGGTTGGATTATTTGTAAATGCGTCATTCTAATTTGTCAAAGCATGGATCGTAGGAAAACTAATCGTTTCTTCTCTGGTGCACAAATTGCTGGTGCAGCAGCAATGAGTTTTATGCATGGAGCTCAAGATGGTCAAAAGTTTATTGGTGTTTTGTTATTAGGAATGGCTTTTGTCAATGGGCAGTCAAGTGCTACAAGTATGGTGATTCCAGTTTGGTTAATGATGCTTTGTTCAATCACGATGGGGGTTGGGACAAGTGTTGGTGGAGAAAAGATTATTAAATCTGTTGGAATGGACATGGTAAAATTAGAACCATTTCAAGGCTTTTCTTCTGATTTAGCAGGGGCAATCAGTATCCTGATATCAACCCTTTATGGTATTCCAATTTCAACTACACATGCTAAAACTAGTTCAATTATGGGAGTTGGAGCGGTTAAAAGACTTAGTTCTATTAATCTTAATGTAGTTAAAGATATGGTCTTAACATGGATATTTACTTTCCCAGGGTGTGGACTTATCGCGTATTTAATGGCAAAGCTATTTTTATTAGTATTTTAAGGGGATAAAATAATGAGTAGAAAATCAGATCAATATTATTTTGATACTTTTTTAAAGTGTGCAAATTTTGCATATGAAGCTAGTCAATTACTTAATGAAGTGGTTAATGATTATACATCTGATCGTGTATCAAATTTAACAGATAAGATGCACGAAATAGAACATAATGCTGATCATGAAAAACATGAAATGACAGAAGTATTAATCAAGGCTTTTGTTACACCAATTGAGCGTGAAGATATTATGGAATTGGCTCATAATATTGATAATATGGTTGACCGAATTGAAGATGTATTAATGCGACTTTACTGTGATAATATTCAAAAAATTCGTCCAGAAATTTTGCCAATCTGTGAATTATTAATTCAAAACACAAATGAAGTTGTGGAATTAATTAAGGACTTACCAAAGTTTAAAAAGAATGCCGAATTTAAAGAACATATTGTCAATATCAACACGATGGAAGGAAAAGCTGATGTAATGTTTATTGATAATATGCGTAACTTACATGTGCATGAAAAAGATGCTTTACAAGTATTAGTTTGGAGAGATATTTTTAATTGTTTAGAGCGTTGTCATGATGCTTGTGAAGATGTGGCATCAAGTGTTGAAAAGATTGTTTTGAAGAATGCTTAATTTTAAAGCTAGAAAAAAGAAGGTTGGAAATCAACCTTCTTTATTTGTGTTTATTAGTATTTTTTATCTTCTTAATTATTGTTTCCAAGCAGCTGTTAATTTACTTTGACCAGTTGTGACGTCACTAGTCCAGTTTTTCTTTTTGCCAGCATCTGCTAGGATAGTTTGCATATTTGCATTGATTTGATCATATGCACTTTCTGAGTTCTTAGTTACAGGTAAGTAGTAAAGCTTTTTAGTTGTTGCTTCTAAAATAGCAGGAACCTTGCTGGTTTTTGAAGCCTTGTAACTTGCTGAATCTAAAACATCAGTGTTAACTGGCATATAACCAGTTTTATTAGCCCAAGTAGTCTGACTTGCTTTGCTGGTTAGGAATTTAAGGTATTTGAAAGCTGCAGTTCTTTGTAATTTAGTAGCTTTACTGAACATATAAATATCCGTACCTTGTTGAACATTTATAGAACTTGGACGAGCAGCTATTCCATATTCATTACCTTGAGTTAAACCACTTTTTACATAGGCTTCATTAGCTGTTGAACCTACAAACATTGCAACTTTTCCTGAATCAAATGGTGTTGACATGTACTTCTCAGTACCAGCCATCATAAAGTAACCATCTTTTACACCATCAGCATAATAATTAATAACGGCTTTGGATTCAGAGCTAGCAAAATTTAACTTCTTGTTGAAGTCAATGCCCTTTTCTTTCATTGCCAACATGTAGTAGTTATTAAGTGAGTCAAAACCGACTCCTTTAACTTTATGTTCGCTCTTTTCATAGATTTCTTGGCTAGCTTTCTTTAATTCTGACATCGTTTTAGGCACTTTAACGCCGTATTTATCTAAAAGTGTTTTGTTATAGAATAAAACTTCAACGGATTTATTAAATGGAACGCCATATTGAGTGCCGTTAATTTTTGCTCCATCCCAAAGAGCTGACTTTATTTTACTGTTAGAATATGATCCCCAACCAATTTCTTTATTATTAACATAAGGTGTAAGGTTGACTAACATTTTGTTTTGAGCAGCGCTATATAACCAACCAGGATATGCTTGTGTAATAGTAGGTAAATTCTTAGGTGATTGTAAACCAGATACTAATTTGGATTGTAAATCTCCTAAATTTCCACCTTGGTTTTGCAATTGAACCTTAATATTAGGATTCTTTTTTTCAAATTCCTTAGTCAAGTTTTCGAGTGTTGACTTACTAGTTCCAGTTAAAGAATACCAAAAGGTAATAGTGGTTTTTTTGGTAATTTTAGTTGGAATTGAACTTGAACTAGAGGAAGTTTTATTTCCTGTAGAACAAGCAGTAGCTAACAATGATACCCCTAGCATTGCGGCTAGAGCAACTTTATTTTTAAACTTCATAAAATGGGATCCTCCCCCAACCTAAAAAATCAACTGTGTTAAAACATTAACAAACACATGCTAATTCTAACATAATTTGCCTTTAAATTCGATATTTAAGGAAATAATGTTCCTAATTGACCTTGGTCTTTCACTAATTTAAGATTAGATTGTAAAGAATTTGCAAAAAGTTCGAACTTGGAATAGGCTAATAAGATAATCATTCAGAAAATGAGGCGGAAATTATGAACGATGAACCTTTAGTATATATGTATTCTGTCGGAAAGCGGAAACCTTATGACTACGATTATGCAAATCGGCAAAGTAATACACAAAATCCGTGTCCGTTTTGTAATCCTCAAACCTTGACAGATATTTATGAAACAGATGGTGATAAAATTTGGCTTCATAATAAGTATCCAACTTTAAAAGATACGATGCAGACTATTTTGATTGAGTCCAGTGACCATCAAGGCGATATTTCAACTTATACTAGAGAAGAAAATCGGGAGTTGATGAAGTTTGGTTTAAAGTGCTTCCAAAAGATGTATAATTCGGGTGATTATCAGAGTGTTCTTTGGTATAAAAACTTTGGACCAAAATCTGATGGTTCATTGCAACATCCCCATATGCAGATTGTGGGACTTGATAAAATGGATGGTTATAAAAATATTCAAGAAAATAATTTTACCGGCTTTGAAGTTGGTAAGAGTGGGGACGTTGAAATGAACCTATCTAAGCGTCCTGTACAAGGATATCAAGAAGTAAATATTGTGACATGGCACAATCAAAATCTAGATACTTGGGCAGATTTAATTCAAAAATCTACTCAATATGTAAGAAGTGTCTTGTCACATGGGGTAGATTCGTATAATCTATTCTTCTATCCAATAAAAAATGGCGAAGGGACATGCTGTAAAGTTATCCCAAGATTTTATGCTCCCCCATATTTTGTTGGCTATAAATTATCTCAAGTTGATGATGATGAAACTCTTGAATGGGAAGCAGCCAGATTAAAGGGGTTCATTACTAGTGGAATTAGCCTGACTTAAGTTATTTTTTTATTTTCGATAACTAGGTTATAATATGGTTAACCGCTTTCATGAAAGGAAATTGATATGAAAAAGATTGTTGTTGTAGGGTCAAGTAATGTCGATACCACCCTCCATGTAGTAGATTTTCCAAAGCCTGGTGAAACTATTAATGCACTTGATATTACAGAAGCAGGTGGCGGAAAGGGTGCCAATCAAGCAATCGCTGCTGCTAAGGCTGGGAGTGAAACTTACTTCATTAATCGAGTTGGTGAAGATTCATCAGGGCGATTTATTTTGAAGCAATTGAAGTGTTATGGTGTTGATACCACTTATGTCCAAACTACTTCTGGTACCAATACAGGACATGCATACATCAATTTGAATGAAGCTGGTCAAAATAATATTATTATTGATCATGGTGCCAATTATGAATTAAGTATTGATGATATTGATGCTGCCGAAGAATTGATTAAAGATAGTGATGCGATTATTACACAATTAGAAACACCAATTGAAGTAGCTATTGAAGCATTTAAAATTGCTAAGAAAAATAATGTGGTTACAGTTTTAAATCCAGCACCTGCAATTAAAGACCTTCCTAAAGAGCTACTAAAATTAACAGATATGATTGCACCTAATGAAACTGAAAGTAGCTTAATTACAGGAATTGAAGTTACGGATTTAGAATCAATCAAGGCTAATAGTGATAAGCTACATGAATTAGGTATTGAAAATGTAGTTATTACATATGGTGATAAGGGAAGTTACATTTCAACTTCCAATGTTGAAAAACTAGTCCCAGCATTTAAAGTGGAAGCGGCAGATACAACTGGGGCTGGAGATACTTTTATTGGCTTTTTGACAAGTCAATTGAATGCTGACTTTTCTAATATTGAACAAGCTGCTACATTTGCAGCTCGTGCATCATCAATTGCTGTGAGCAGATTAGGGGCTCAGCCTTCAATCCCTACTTACAACGAAGTTAAGGAATTAATGGGGAGAGAATAATGGATAAAAATACGCAAGATGAACTAAAAAAAGAAGCAGCTAAAGTAGCAGCTGACAAAGTTCAAGCTGGTTCTGTTTTAGGTGTTGGAACCGGATCTACTGTAAAGTTTTTCATTGATTGGTTAGGTGAGCGTAAAGAAAAAGAAGGTCTAACTTTGAAGCATATAGTAACTACTTCTAGTCGCTCAAAAAAGCAATTAGAAAGTTATGGCTTTAAAGTAGATGAATTAGCAGATGTTGATGAAGTAGATTTAACTGTTGATGGGGCTGACCGTGTTGACAGCCAACTAAATGGCATCAAAGGTGGCGGAGCTGCTTTAACACTAGAAAAAAATGTTGCTGTTAATTCTAAAAAGAATATTTGGATTGTTGATGAAAGCAAAGTGGTTGACCACTTATCAGGATTTAAGTTACCAGTTGAAGTCTTGCCCGTTTCTTGCATGCAAGTAAAAAAGCGCCTTGAAAAAGAAGGCCTAAATCCAGAGTTTAGAATGAATGGTAATCAGAAGTTGACTACACATTATGGCAACTATATTTTAGATTTAGATGTTAGCCCAATACCTGTTCCAACTGGTTTGGCAGATTATCTTGATCATACTGTTGGTGTGGTTGAACATGGTTTGTTCTTAAATATTTGTGATGAAGTAATCGTTGCTAAAAGTAACGGAACAATTCAAGAAATTAAGCGCTAATTTAACTTAATTTTAGAATAAGACGAAGATAATTATCTTTGTCTTTTTATTTTTGATATGATAATTTAAAAGATTTTTGAAGGAGAAAGCAATGAATAAGAAACCATTAATTATTAGTACTGATCCAGGTATTGATGATGCAGTTGCATTAACGATTTCTTTATTTGCTAAAGAACTTGATGTTAAGCTAATTGCTGCAACATGGGGAAATGTTAATTTAGAAAAAACTCTTAATAATACTTTGAAATTAGAAACATTTTTAGGTACTAAAGTACCGGTGGTATCGGGAGCTAAATTACCATTAGTGAAGAAGCCAATTGATGCATCTGAAGTGCATGGTAAAAGTGGAATGGATGGGTTCGACTTCCCTGAACCAGATAAAGGATTATTGGTTTCTGGTTTAGCAGCCACCAAAATTCATGAAGTTGTTGCTAATAGCTCTGAAAAAGTTACTTTGATGCAAATTGGACCAGCAACTGACTTTGCTCTGTACTTTAGACAATATCCAGATGACTTGGAAAAAATTGAAGAATTAGTTATTATGGGTGGAGCAATTGGTCGAGGAAATTATGGACCATATGATGAATACAATGTTAGTGGTGATCCTGAAGCAGCTAAAATTGTTTTTGAAAGTGGAGTAAAAATTCGAGTTGCGCCTCTTGAGCTGGGTCATCAAGCCTTTGTTAAGCAAGATACAATGGATATTGTTAGAAATTATGGAAAAAACGACGATATGCTGTATTCTATCTTGTCTAATTTACATGATGGGACCTTAACTGATGGTCTTGAAATTTATGATGCCTTAGCAGTAGGGATGCTACTTGCACCAGATATGTATACTTTTAAGCCAGCTTTTGTGGCAATTGATACAAATGATTCTTATACTTATGGTGCTAGTGTAATGGACTTTGATAACTTTTTTGGTAAACCAGCAAATGCAGAAATTGGAGTTGCAATTGATCGAGAACAATTTGTAAGCTGGTTTGCCAAGGTTTTAAAAGAAGCAGATAAGTAAAGAGAGAAGATTGAAATGACTGATTTCGTCTATCGCGCTGTAATGCGTGATATTAAACAAAATATTCTCGCTCAAAAATATGAAGATATGCGCTTGCCAGATGAGCGCAGCTTGGCTAGTCATTATCAAGTATCACGGTCTTCAATGAAGCGGGCGCTTGAGTTATTGGCGCAACAAGGTATTATCTTTAAAAAGCGGGGAAGTGGGACTTTCATTAATCCACTGTATTTAAAAAATCAAGCCTTGTTCCGTTATGAAGGCTCTAACTTGGGGTTAACTGATAGTTTTAAAGTTCCTGGTAAAGAGCAAAAAATTAAACTTTTAGAGTTTAAAGTTATTAATGCTAGTAAAGAATTGGCTCAAGATTTATTTATTAATGAATCGGATTTTGTTTATCAGTTTAAAAGACTTAGGTTACTTGATAATCAACCTTTTTTAATTGAAACAGGATATTTGCCAATAAAGATCGTACCTGAGCTTACACCGGAGATTTTAAAAGATTCCCTATTTAATTATTTAGAAGATACTCAAAACAAAACTGTTACTAGATCGTTTTTGAATATTACTGTTGAGCCATCTAATTCGGAAGATCAATCAGAATTGAATTTGCAAGCTAATGAACCTGTAGGTGTTATGGAAGGGATTTTCTTTTTAGATGATGGGACCCCTTTTGAAGTATCTAATATGCGAATTCATTATAAGTATATGAGATATAACAGTTTTGTTAATTTGAACCAATAAAAATAAGGCCGAAAGAGACCTTATTTTTTGTACCAAAATTGGACCCAACCAATTATAAAATAAGTTGAACTTTTGCAAAAAGTTGGGTATTATATAAGTGTAAAAAAGAATTTTAATTCCTTAAAAGGAGAACAAAAATGGCAGTTAATTATGATTCACAAGACTACTTAAGAAGTGTTGATGCATATTGGCGTGCAGCTAATTATTTATCAGTTGGTCAATTATTTTTAATGAAGAATCCTTTATTAAAAACAGAATTGAAGGCTGAAGATGTTAAACCTAAGCCAATCGGTCACTGGGGAACTATTGTCCCACAAAACTTTATTTATGCTCATTTAAACCGTGCAATTAAGAAATATGATCTTAATATGTTTTACATTGAAGGTTCTGGACATGGTGGCCAAGTTATGGTTTCAAATTCATATCTTGATGGTTCATACACTGAAAGATATCCAGAAATTACACAAGATGAAGCAGGGATGACACGCTTGTTCAAGCGCTTTTCATTCCCAGGTGGTGTTGCTTCACATGCTGCACCAGAAACTCCTGGCTCAATTCATGAAGGGGGAGAACTTGGTTATTCACTTTCACATGGTGTTGGTGCAATTTTAGATAACCCTGATGTAATTGCAGCTGTTGAAATTGGCGATGGTGAAAGTGAAACTGGTCCACTTGCAGCAAGTTGGTTTAGTGATAAGTTTATTAACCCAATTCACGATGGTGCAGTTTTACCAATTTTACAAATTAACGGTTTTAAGATTTCAAATCCTACTATTGTTTCAAGAATGAGCGATAGTGAATTAACTCAATACTTTGAAGGTATGGGTTGGAAGCCATACTTTGTAAATGTTCATGGTTTAAGCCACATGGAAGCTCACGAATTGATGGCTAAGGAATTAGATAAAGCTATTGAAGATATTAAGGCTATTCAAAAGCACGCTCGTGAAAGTGGTGATGACTCAATGCCACAATGGCCAATGCTTGTTTTACGTGCACCAAAGGGATGGACTGGTCCTAAGTTTGATTTAGATGGTAACCCAATTGAAAATTCATTTAGAGCTCACCAAATTCCAATTCCAGTAGATCAAGAACATATGGAACATAAAGATATGCTTATTGATTGGATGAAGAGCTACAAGCCAGAAGAATTATTTAATGAAGATGGCTCACCAAAAGATATCGTTCTTGAAAATACAGTTCAAGGCGATCAAAGAATGGCAATGAATCCAGTCACAAATGGTGGTATTAATCCTAAGCGGCTTCACTTACCTGATTGGAGAAATTATGCAATTGATTTTGATAAGCCAGGTAGTGTTGAAAAGCAAGATATGGCAGAATGGTCTAAATATCTAAATGAAATTGCTAATTTGAATCCAACTAACTTCCGTGGCTTTGGTCCTGATGAATCTAAGTCTAACCGCTTGTTCACTATTTTAGATGGACAAAAGCGTCAATGGATGGAAGATATTGAAGAACCAAACGATGAAGATTTAGCTCGTTCTGGTAGAATGATTGATTCTCAATTGTCAGAACACCAAGCAGAAGGATGGCTTGAAGGGTATGTCTTAACAGGTCGTCATGGCTTCTTTGCAACTTACGAAGCTTTTGGTAGAGTTGTTGACTCAATGCTAACTCAACATATGAAATGGCTCAGAAAGGCTAAAGAACAATACTGGAGACATGATTACCCAGCACTTAACATTGTTGATACTTCAACTGTTTTCCAACAAGATCACAACGGATACACTCACCAAGATCCAGGTCTTTTAACCCACCTCTTTGAAAAGAATCGTCCAGATTTAATTCATGAATACTTGCCTGCTGATACTAACTCATTACTTGCTGTAAGTAATAAAGCTTTTGCGGACCGTGAATGTATCAATGTTTTGGTAACTTCAAAACAACCTCGTCCTCAATGGTTTAGTAAAGAAGAAGCTCAAAGATTAGTTGAAAATGGCCTTAGTTATATTGACTGGGCATCAACTGATGAACATGCTGAACCAGACGTAGTCTTTGCTTCAACTGGTACAGAACCAACTTTGGAAACTTTAGCGGCAATTGATTTATTGCACAAGAATTTCCCAGAACTTAAGATTCGTTACATTAACGTCTTGGATGTAATGAAGATGCAAAGTCAACGTAAGAATCCAAATGGTTTATCAGATGAAGAATTTGATCGTTTGTTTACTAAGGATAAGCCAGTAATCTTTGCATGGCATGGCTTCAAGCCAATGATGGAATCAATTTGGTTCGATCGTCATAATCATAATGTATCAATTCATGGTTATGAAGAAAATGGTGACATTACTACTCCATTTGATATGCGTGTATTAAATGAAATTGACCGTTTCCACTTAGCCAAAGATGCTGTTGAACATCTTGATTTACCAGCAGCAGGCTTTATTGATGAAATGGATAGACTTTTATCTAAGCACCACACTTACATTCGTGATAATGGTAAGGATATTCCTGAAGTTACTGAATGGAAATGGAAAGGCTTAAACTAAGTCTTAAAATATAAGTGTCTGACCTCTGGTCAGACACTTTTTTATTAGATGAAAATATTAGTAAACTGAAAGCATTTTTCTTATAATATAAATTGAAAGTGTAACTTGATTGGAGAGATATATTATGGATTTTGAAGAGGTGTTCAATAAGGAACGTGCAACTCGAAAATTTTCAACTCGTAAAGTAGATGATGAATTAATCAAAGAGATTATTAAAAAAGCTCAACAATCACCATCATTGCTTAATTCGCAACCTTGGAGAGCATATGCCATTACTGGTGGAGCTTTATTAAAATTAAAGCGTGAAAACAAGGCATATATTGCACGTAAAGCACCGGTTAGTGAAGATTTTTCAACAATGTTATCAATTGATTGGTCAACTTTCCCTAGTCAAAATATGTCTAATATGGGCGCTTTTGTTACATACTTTTTGCATAATAAAACTGAATTATTTGAAAATGCTAATAATAATATGTTCTATGCTCCAGCGATTATTTTTTTGACGATACCCAAAAAATCTCCTGCATGGTCAGTTTTTGATTTAGGTATTTTTGCACAAAGTATTATGCTTTTAGCAATCAATCGTGGATTAGATACAATGCCAGCCCATTCATTGGTTGCTTATCCTGATTTAATTAGAAAATATACCAATATTCCTGATGATGAGGCGATTGGAATGGCAATTGCCATTGGCTATGCTGATAAAGCTGCTGAAGTAAATTCACCAACTTATATTCCGGGAAGAGTTCCATTTGACAAAATTTTCAAATTAATTAAATAAATGCCTAGCTAATGGTAAAATATAAATAGTTTATTGTAATTTTTATTTTTAAAGGTGATATAAAAATTGGATACTAGTCAGATAGTGACTAATTTAGTTGCTACACTTATTATTTTGGGATTTGCTACTTTTTTTGTTATTTCTGAGTTTGCGCTTGTTCAAACAAGACCAAGCCAGCTTGAAGATATGATTACTAACAAAGAAGGTAATTTAAAAAAGCTAAAACGAGCTTTGCATATGGTTCATAATCTGAATGAGTACCTGTCAACAACACAGGTAGGTACAACCTTAGTTGGGGTTGTTTTAGGTTGGTTCTCCACAGATACTTTATCAGAACTTATTATTAGGGGATTAAAGTTTAGTCCACTTGGTGAATCTTTAGCTAAATCTGTTGGAGCTGTTTTAGGGGTATTATTGTTAACCTATTTAGAGGTCGTTTTTACGGAAATTGTACCTAAAAATATTGCAATTGATATGCCTGTAAAAATGTTAATGGTAATTGTAACTCCCCTTAAATGTTTTCACACCTTGGTTTACCCATTTGTGTGGATTTTAAATACTAGTTCTAATGGTGTTTTAAAATTAATGGGCTTTAAAGAAGCTGCTGAAGAAAATGAGATTTATTCACAATCTGAAATTATTAAGTTGTCACGTTTAGCAGTAACAGGTGGTGCACTTGATAAAGAAGATTTGAAGTATATGGAGCGAGCTTTTGAATTAAATGATAAAGTAGCTAAGGACATTATGACTGATAGAACACGATTAACTGTTCTTGATGCTACTGATACGGTAAAGACTGCTCTAAAGTTATATTTAGATGAAGGCTTTAGTCGTTTCCCAGTTGTGCGTGATAATGATAAAGATGATGTGGTTGGCTATGTTTATGCTTATGACATTGTAGAACAGAGTAATGAAGGTAACAACGCATCATTAAGTAGATTGATTAGAGCTATTATCACGGTACCAGAATCCATGCCTATTCAAGATATTTTGCAATTAATGATTCAAAAACATACTCCAATCGTTTTAGTTGTTGATGAATATGGTGGAACTAGTGGGATTGTTACTGATAAGGATATTTATGAAGAACTGTTTGGATCAATTAAAGATGAAATTGATGACGTTTCTGATGAATATATTATCCGAGATAAGGATGGTAAGGTCCGCGTTTCAGGAAAGACCACTTTGTACGACTTTGAAAGATTTTATCATGAAAAGCTTAAGGCATTCCAAGATAGCGATATAATCACAATCGGTGGTTATATGATGGAACACTATCCAGACTTGAAGAAGGGTGATAGTGTAACTGTTGAAGGTTATAAATTTGAAGTTGCTGAAATAGAGCAAGGCTTCATGAGATGGTTCAATGTTGAAAAACTGAATAATAATTCCAAAACTACTGAATAATATTCACAAAAGCACTGACAAATTAGTGCTTTTTTTGTTATTATTAATTTAAATAGAATTGTATAGATAAGGATTCAAGGATAGGTTAGCAATGAGAGATAATATCGAAGATATTTTAGAAAGTACTTTATTTAGTCGTGATGATATTCATGAAATGTGTGTCCGGCTAGGTAAGCAATTAACTGAAGATTATGCTGGAAAAGAGCCGGTATTAGTAGGGGCATTAACTGGTGCAATTTTCTTCATGACTGATCTTGCTCGTGAAATGGATGTACGTTGTAAGATGGACTTTATTGATGTATCTAGTTATGGTAATGGTTTGGAATCATCTGGTAAAGTTAAGTTAGTTAAAGATGTTCATACTGATTTAACTGATAAAGACGTTTTAATTGTTGAAGATATTGTTGATACCGGACATACAATGAAGTTTATGAAGCAGCACTTTCTTAGTTTAGGAGCTAGAAGTGTTAAATGTGTGGCATTGCTAGATAAGCCATCTCGTCGGGTTGATGATGTGGTTGTTGACTATTATGGGTCAGAAGTTGGTAATCAATATGTAGTTGGTTATGGATTAGACTTTTATAATATGTTTAGAAATATTCCATATATTGGTGTTGTAAAGCCAGAAGTTATTCAAGCATATGCAAATAAATAAAATATCAAGAGGCTATATTTAACGGTGAAGTGAATATAGCCTCTTTTATTACTTATTCTGTTTTTTCTTATAAAAGTATATTGGAAGCCCTAATACAGTAAGTCCAGATCCAATTAATGATAGCCAGAATTGATTAATAACAGTCATTATAATGATAAAAATACCACCTGCTAAAGCAATTATTGGTGTAATTGGATAAAACGGCACCATAAATGGGCGGTTAAGATTAGGCTTGCGACGACGCAAAATAGGTTGACATAGGGTTAACATAATTGTGAAAAACCACATTACAAATACCAGCATGTCAGTTAGAATATCGAAATTACCTAAACTAATCATAGCCATTGTGATGAGCCAGATAGTAACGGCACCTAAGACGGGAACTCCCGTCTTTTTATTAACTTGTTTGAATTGATGGGAAAATGGTAATAAATTATTTTGGGCTAAAATATATGGAGCGCGCATACCAGTAAGCATGAAAGCATTAGCGGCACCATAACAAGATATCAAAATACCAATTGTAACTAATTTACCGCCCATATTCCCAAATAGCTTAATACTAGTATTGAAAGCAGTATTTTGATTACCATAAATGCTATTAAATGGTAAAGTTTTTAAAAATACAAAGTTGACTAAAACATAGATGGCTGTAACAATTCCTAATCCCCAAATTAAAATCTTAGCCATATCCTTTTGAGGATTTTTTAAATCACCAGCTAAGTTAGTAACACTAACCCACCCATCGAAAGCGAAAAGAGCAGATAATAATCCACCACTTATTGCAGTTACTAGTGGAACAGCATTCTTTGATGCAAAACCTGTAAAGCTAAAATGTTGTTCAGGAGCCATTAAACCAAAGATAATGATTAAAATAAGTGGGATAACTTTAATCACAGTGACTACCGATTGTAATTTACTTGAAAATTTAGTTCCTAATAAATTAGTTAAGAAAATAAAAGTAATCATACACAATGAAATTGGTAGAGCGGCAATCTTGTTTCCAAAGAGGTTGCTAGCTTGAGTACCCAAAATTGAGCTGCTGGCTCCAGCTTCAGCAGGGAAATAGACAATTATTTGAGCCCAACCGAATAAAAACCCCCAGATACTACCATAAGTATATTCTAAATATTGAATGGAGCCATTTACAGGTAATTCGGCAGCAACTTCTGCGATTGTTAAACCAGATGCTAGTGATAAAAAACCAGCTAAAATCCAGACAAATATTGTTAAACCAGCAGAGTTAGTTTGTTGACTGATTGTTCCAATTTTAAAAAATACACCGGCCCCAATTACGCTACCAACTAATGTTGCAAGACCTTGGGTAAAGGTAATTTCTTTTTTCAATGTTTTCTCCTCTTTTAATTAGTTAATAATGAAGTATATTGAAATTATACTAGATAAACCATACAAAGTCTTGGTATAGCCATGAATATTGGTTAAAATATTTCTAGGAGGGTTTATTGTGCCACATTTTCGTCATCGGTCTACATTACCATTAATTATTATTAGTCTCTTTTTGGTAATTGGCGCTTTATTGTTTGCATATCGTACATTACCTAAGAGAACTACATTACCAACTGGCTCAAACTTGAGTGTAATTGGTGTTAAACTTGATCAATATCGAGCTTCTGTTGACTTGCATAAGTTACAAGCTGCGGGAGTTTCCTTTGTTTATTTGCGTGCTACACAGGGTAAGTCTTATTTTGATGATGACTATGAACGCTATCGTAGTCAAATTCAGGGAACTAATTTGGCTTTTGGTAGTGTGTTATATTTTAGTGATGAGTCATCTGTTAGGGCGCAATATAAATATTTTAATAAGAAAACAGCTAATAACACTGGAAGTCTACCAATTTTGCTAGAAGCTGCTCCTGGTAGTGATAGCAATAAATTAGCATTTTGGAACCATATGGGGCAATTAGCAAAATTGTTTTTAAAAGATGGTAAAAGCGTTATGGTTCAAGGAGATATTAAATATAAAAAATACTTCCCAGCTGCAACTAAATTCATGTCGACAGCTAGTCAAGCCCCTGATAAGTTGCAATATTCATTTTGGCGCTATACAAATAAAGGGCATATAAAAAATGTAAAAGCAATGGAATATGATGTAGAAATGTATGCATATAACGGCACAATGGGTCAATATAAACAACTTTATGGAGATTTAACACAATAATGTATTCAAAAGAAATTCAAGCAATCTTAACTAAAGAAGGGAAAAAAAGTCCCACTTTAATTCAAAAAGCTAGTTATGAAAGCCTTAAAAGCGGGGCAAATGTTATAGGTTTAGCTAAAACTGGAACAGGAAAGACTTTAGCATATAGTTTACCTTTGCTAGAAACTACTAAGCCTGGTAGTGATGCAAGTATGGTGATTTTTGAACCAACTACTGAATTAGCTATTCAAACTAGAAATGCGATTCGTCCGTACGTTTTAGCACTTGGCTTAAATGTTTTAGCTTTGGTAGGTAGCGGTAATCGTAGTAGACAGATTGAGCAATTGAAGAAGAAAAAACCGGAAGTTTTAGTTGTAACACCGGGACGCTTTTTCGATTTGTTTTCAGATAATAAAATAAAGCTTAATAAAATTCAAAAATTGGTTATTGATGAAGCTGATGATATTTTAGAATTTACTAAATTGGAGCTGCTTTCTAGCTTAGGACAAAATTTACCAACAACTAGTCAAGTTGTTTTATTTGGGGCGACTGAAAGTAGCGTAACGCAAGAAGCTGAGGAGTTATTTGCAACTAATTTCTTCTTAATTGATGTTCGACCAGAACAAAAAAGCCCAGTTGAACATTATTTCTTAAAAGTGACTAATCGATATAAGATTCAATTTTTGCAACGGCTGGTAAAACTAGATGGCTTTAAGGGAATTCTATTTTTTGACTCTAATGAAACGTTAGAAAAATTTGCGCGTATTTTTAGTCATTCACAGACCAAATTTGATTTATTAACTAACAACCAACCTAAAACTAGACGTCAAAAAGCTATTAATGATTTGGTAGCAGGTAAAACACGGTTGCTATTAGCAACGGATTTAGCAGCCCGTGGTCTGGATATTCCTAAGCTAACTTATGTGGTTAATTATGAATTGCCTGAAGATGAAAATACTTACTTACACCGCGCTGGTAGAACAGGACGAATGGGGCATGACGGTTTTGTAGTAACTTTAGGTGATGATCATGACTTGCGGGATATGCGTAAATTGCTCACAGGCATTGATTTAAAGCAAGTTTATTTTAAAGGATTTGGTTTATCAACTGAAAAGCCGAAAAAGACAGAAAAGAAACAACTTGAAAAAGCTGTTTCTAGTGAAGTTAAGAAAGCTAAGAAACATCATAAAAAGCGTAAAAGAAATCAAAAAAATAAAGGATATCATCCGAGAAAAGAGAAAAAGTAGTGAGAAAGCTTATTAAAAATTTTATCTATTTTTTGGAGAGATGGGTACTTCCTTTAGCAACCACAATGGCAAAATGGCGTTGGTTAGTTGCCTTGCGGGATGCCTTTATATCAGTGATGCCGATCAGCATTGTAGGATCTTTGACTGTTTTAATTCCCGGGTTAATTAATGCTGCAAAAACAGAATTGGGGTTAGGGGCGGTTGAATATGCTTTAACACCGGTAATTAATATTTCTAATTTGATTTATCAAGGAACCTTCCAACTGTTTTCGTTATATTTTGCTTTAGCATGGGGCTATCAATTAGCAAGGAGCTTTGAAGTTAATCGTCTTGCCGGTGCAATAACGTCTTTAGGTTGCTATTTAATGAGCATAGCAAATGTTGTGAAATTAAATATTAATGGTGATGAAGTTTCAATAAAAAATGCTTTTAATACTAGCCAACTTTCGAGTTTAGGCTTGTTTACATCGTTAATTTTTGGTGCTGTTGGGCTATCTATATTTATATTAATGACTAAAGCTAGATTAACTTTACGCTTTAGTTCATACATGCCCCATGCTGAAGAAGCAGCATTCATTGCCTTGATACCAATGATTATTAGTTTGAGTATTGTTGGAGCAATCAATTATATTTTTCAAATGGTGACAGGTACTTATTTTGGAAATTGGTTATTGAATACAATTCAGAATCCTTTGACTAAAATGGGGCAGGGGTTTGGAATAGTATTATTAATCACGTTTTTATTACATGCTTTTTATTTCTTTGGTATTAATGGAATGAGTGTCTTAGTGCCAGTCATTGATTCAATCTGGCTTACTCCACAAAATGCTAATTTAACAGCGGTAAAGTCAGGACATGTTGTTCACTATCTTTGGACTAGAAATTCTTTTGATGTTTATAGCTGGATTGGTGGAACTGGGGATACCTTAGTCTTAATTCTATTGATATTGTTGATTTCAAAACGAAGTGATTTTCGAACTTTAGCGAAGATTGCTATTGGACCAGGATTTTTTAATATAAATGATCCAATAGTCTGGGGATTGCCATTGGTTCTTAATCCATTATATTTAATTCCATTTATTTTAGCACCATTAGCTAACGTTACTCTGGCTTATTGGGCAACGGCTTGGCACTTAGTTGAACCAGTATCAACTTCCGTGCCTAATGTTATTCCGCCATTTTTAAATGCTTTTTTAGCAACTAATTATGACTGGAGGGCATTAGTTTTAGTAGCGGTAAATGTGATAGTAGCGATTTTAATTTGGCTACCATTTGTTCTGGCAGGTGAAAGAATAGCAAAAGAACAAGAAAAACATAGTCTTTTTTCATTTGAATATTAAAAAAGTTGGGTACAATAAGTAAAAGTATGATAGAGTTATATTGTACCTTGGCCACGTAGCTCAGTAGGATAGAGCCACTGTCTCCTAAACAGTAGGTCGCCAGTTCGATTCTGGCCGTGGTCATAATATACAAAAAAAGGTTGATATTCTTCGTTTTTAAACGAAGAATATCAACCTTTTTATTTAACTTTTCTCCATAAATAAAAACTTAGAAAAATCCCCTTTAAATGCTTTTTTATCATTTACAACCTTTAATAACTCTTCTTCAGTAATTCCTTTAAAATCTAAAAATGCTTTTAAAACTGTATAAACATCTGCCAATTCTTCAATTAACTTTTCTTCACTTGTAGCATCTTTTACTTCATTAGCTTCTTCTACAATTTTATTTTTTAGTGCTGGAAGAATTTCGTCTTGGTTGAGTTTTCTAAATTTTGCATTAGTTACAAATTCTGGTATTTTATCTCGTACTAATTTATTCATGTTTAATACTTCTTTCTGTATTGTCCTTAATATAACAAGAACTGATTATGTATTATAGATAAATAAACCCGGATTTATAGTTCATAATTTTATTACTAATCATCATAAAATACAATAACATTTACAAAGAAAAGATATAAAACAAGAATTATAAGAGTTAATATATTTAATATTGTACGATTTTTGCAATAAGTAAAATTGCTACAATTCCCCAACAAATCAATCCGGTTGAAATTAAAATCCATTTTTTTAAAGTGCTTTTTTCCGCTACTCCAAAAACTGAACAAAAAGATCCAATTGTGATTAAAAAGCCACTAATAAATAAATAGAAAAATCGTAAATCCATTTAATTCCCTTCTTTTCAATAACTTATTAATAGCGTATCATAGGTATTAACGCGATGGAGGTAATTTTATGAAGCAAATTAAAGTAATGAC
This sequence comes from Lactobacillus mulieris, assembly GCF_007095465.1. Lineage (GTDB taxonomy): Bacteria > Bacillota > Bacilli > Lactobacillales > Lactobacillaceae > Lactobacillus > Lactobacillus mulieris. The sequence goes on along the minus strand of NZ_SDGL01000009.1, from coordinate 42,614 downwards.
TGTTTTTGGAACAAGACCAGAAGCAATTAAGATGGCTCCGCTTGTTTTAAAATTAAAGTCAGATGCACGCTTTGAAGAAGTGACTGTTGTTACTGCTCAACATAGAGAAATGCTTGATCAAGTGTTAGATATTTTTAAGATTAAGCCAGATTATGACTTTAATATTATGCACAAGAACCAAACTTTAGCTGATATTACAACTAAGGTCATGACAATGCTTACTGATACAATTAAAAAAGAAAAGCCTGATATTGTTTTAGTTCATGGTGATACTACTACTTCATTTGCTGCAAGTTTAGCTACATTTTATGAACAAACAACCTTAGGTCACGTTGAAGCTGGACTTAGAACTTGGAATAAATATTCTCCATTTCCTGAAGAAATGAATCGTCAATTAACTGATGTTTTGAGTGATTTATACTTTGCTCCAACTAGTTTAAGTAAACAAAATTTACTTAAAGAAAGTCACCCTGCAGATAATATTTTTATTACTGGTAATACAGCTATTGATGCTTTACATGAAACAGTTCAAAAAGATTACCATCATGATGTTTTAGATGAGATTAAACCAGGTAATCGCGTGATTTTGGTAACTATGCACCGACGTGAAAACCAAGGTGAACCAATGCGCCGAGTATTTAAGGTGATGAAACAAGTGGTGGATAGTCACGATGATGTTGAAATTATTTATCCAGTTCACTTGTCACCACGTGTGCAAGCAGTAGCCAAGGAAGTACTAGGTGGCGATCCTAGAATTCACTTGATTGATCCATTAGATGTTGTTGACTTCCATAACTTAGCTCAAAGAAGTTACTTTATTATGACTGATTCAGGTGGTGTGCAAGAAGAAGCCCCTTCACTTGGTAAGCCCGTTTTAGTCTTACGGGATACTACAGAAAGACCTGAAGGTGTTGAAGCAGGGACTTTGAAGTTAGTAGGTACTGAAGTTGATAAAGTAAGAACTGAAATGGTTAAACTTTTAGAAGATAAGAATGCTTATGAAGAAATGGCCAATGCAAAGAATCCATATGGTGATGGTCATGCAAGTGATCGAATTATGGATGCGATTGCTTATTACTTTGATAAAGAGAATACTGAGCGTCCAGCAGAATTTGAATAAAAAATAAGAGTAATAACTTTAAAACTGGACTTTAATTTCTGACAATATTTATTTTTAAGGCTTGGTTCTGATATTTTATCGGAATTGAGCCTTTTTAGTTTGCAAAAAAACAGGTTGACAAAGGCAACTGTATTGCTATAAGATAATTGACAAAGGCAACTATTTACAGGAGATAACTAATGCTTAACCATAAAGAAATTAATATAATTCGAAAATTTAATCGACAATATGTAATAGCTCTTGGAGTGCTTAATAAGAAGATTTTTAAAACAGATTTATCTTGGCCTGAAGGTAGAATTCTTGAGGAAATTGCTGAAGAAGATGATATAACACCAATTCAAATCGTCCATAAACTACAGGTTGATAAAGGTTATACTAGTCGAATAATTAGCCAATTGGAAAAGAAAATGTTAATTGAAAAAATTCCTGATTCACAAGATCGACGTTCGATTAAATTAGTTTTAACAGCCAAGGGACTTGAAGCATATAAATCAATTGATATGCGTTCGAATGATCAAATAAATAACTTAATTGAAGATTTATCAGACAGTCAACAAATAGAACTTTTTGAGAGTATTGAACGTGTGAATCAATTATTATTTGAAAGAAAGGAAAAATAGTTATGTGGTACGTAAAGAAGTGGAATGAATTAACTCCTAAAGAAATTTGGCAAATCTTAGATTTACGGATTTCTACGTTTGTGGTTGAACAAAAACGAATTTATCATGAAATTGATAAAACAGATCTTTCTGCTTTGCATATTTTTGCAATCAAAAATGATAAAATAATAGCTTATGCTCGTATCTTTTTAAATGAAAAATATGTTTCTTTTGGGAGAGTGGTTACTAGTGAAGTAGTTCGTGGGCATGGATATGGGATGAAGTTATTAAAGAAAATCATGGCTACCATAAAAGACTACTTCCCAGGAAAAGAAATTGAAATTGAAGCTCAAGAACAGGTAAAAGATTTTTATAAAAAAATAGGCTTTAAGACTATTGGAACACCTTTTATTTTTGAATCAACACCTCATATTAAAATGGTTCATGAAAGGTTATAAGTTGATATATTGTAAAATAAAAAGGACCTTTAATGGTCCTTATTTTTTTGCTTTGATTCGATTACATATTGCCGAATTCGTTCTCTAATAAAATGGTCGTTTTTTTGAAAGACAGCTTTAGTAGTTAAATAATTAAAGATTCCCACTAGCAATTGATCAATTAGCTTAACAAGCACTGTATTCCAGCGAAGTACACTTAGGCCTACTAACATAATTAATGTATCGGGTATGATACTAATTATTCTAAAAGTGAAAAAAGCTATTAATTTGTGCCAGATTGATTTACTTTTATCAACATGATGAGTAAAAACAGCATAGTGATTGAAGAAAAATGAGGCTAAGTTAGAAATGATAAATGCTAGAGTATTAGCAAGTACTAAAACTACTTTAAAGTTATTGTGTAAAACGACAAAAACGATTGTGTTAATTAAGGCAGCAACGAAACCAAAAAACATATAAACGTATAAGTTTCTATGACGCCTTAATAGTTTGCGCCCCTGCTCACGTAGTAGGGTACGATCAGATTTAACCATTGAATTTTTCAGCTAATTCATCGGCAATTTCATCAATTTTAGCAATATCATCATCATCAGGGGCATTTTCAACTGTTAATGGTTTAATTACTTCTTCAGCACCACAAGCTAAAAATACTTTTTCAAAGTCAAAAACATTTTCACAGTAGTGGTCCTTGTATGTTTTATCGCCACTACCCATTACTAAGAACTTTTTACCTGATAAGTCGAGATTTTTTAACTGATCGTAAAAGTCTTCAAGTTCATCAGTCATTTTGCCTTCACCGTATGTATAGGTAACAAAAACACAGATATCTGCATTTAAATAATCACTCGCATCGGTAAAAGAAACATCACTAGAGTCAACATCAAAACCAGCATCTTGAAGATCTTCTTCTAAAATTTCGGCCATATCTTCGTCATTTCCAGTCATGCTGGCATAGACAATTTTTACTTGCATATTTTATTCCTTTTCTAAATCGTTATTATTAACTGTTAAATTTTAGCACATTATAACTAAAGATTTAATAGTAGAATGCAAATGTAAACTTAATTTAGAAAAAGATTTATTTTTAGAATAAAAAGTATTAGAGAATAGTTTTTGTTAAAGTAAAAATAAGGCTATAATAGTAGCTGTATTAAACTTTTTATTGAAGGAGAAAAAAATTTGATTACTTTAAAATCAACTCGTGAACTCAAGGGTATGCAAAAATCAGGTCGTTTACTTGCTTCTTTGTTTGAAGCTTTAAGAGATGTGATTAAACCCGGAATTTCAACTTGGGATATTGAAGAATTTGCCCAAAAATTTATGAAAGAACGTGGCGGTCGCTTATCAGAACAAGGTTTTGAGGGTTATAAGTATGGTACTTGTATTTCAGTTAATGATGAAATTGCCCACGCAATTCCTAGAAAAAATCTTATTTTACAAGAAGGCGATTTAGTTAGTGTTGATGTAACTTGTAATTTAGATGGTTATGAAACTGATTCATGTACTACTTATCCAGTAGGTAAAATTTCTGAAGAAGATCAACGACTTCTTGATGTAACTAAGAAGGCAATGTATTTAGGAATTGATCAAGCCCAAGTGGGTAATAGAATTGGTGATATTGGTGCCGCAATTCAACATTATGTTGAAGATGAAAATGGTTTTGGCGATGTACGTGAATTAATTGGACATGGTATTCAACCAACTATTCACGAAGATCCAGAAGTACCACACTGGGGTAAAGCAGGTCACGGATTGCGCTTAAAGGAAGGTATGACTATTACAGTTGAACCAATGCTTGAAGCTGGTGGTGACTGGAGAATTATGCAAAAGACAGTTGATGATCCAAACGATGATTGGGTTTACTATGTAACTCCAGATGGTTCAAAAGCTGCTCAATTTGAACATACCTTTGCTATTACTAAAGATGGTCCTAAGATTTTAACTTTGCAAAAGCCTTATGATGGTTTAGAAAAGTATTTGCCACATTTTGATGAATTAGATGATTAAAAAAATTGATTGGCGGCAATTCTTTAAAATCTTTTCTAAAAGAATGTCGCGCGGTGAGATTAATCAAGGCTCAATTGTTATAGCATATTATTTGTTATTTAGTATGTTTCCAATAATAATTATTGCTGGAAACATTATGCCACTATTCCATTTAAAGCCAGAAGTGGTTGAAGAATACTTGATTTATGGTCTGCCAACGAAAGTGGCAGACTTTATTATGCCGATTGTGAAATCAGTATTACAAAAACAATCAACTGGATATATTTCTTTCGGGATTTTGATTGCTTTGTGGTCGTTTTCGTCGCTAACTAATGCAATGAGGATTAGTATGAATCGAATCTATGGAGTTAGACAACAAGAATTGCGTTTTTCATTTGGTAGAAAGTTATTAGAACGTGGTGTGGTTGTTTTAATTACTGGTTTGATGATTATTTTACTGACTGTTTTGACGATTGCTTTGACTTTTGGTCAAGAAATTTTAGATAGTGTAAAGGCCTTTTTAGGGATTAATTATCTAGGGATAGAGAGTATTTTTACATATAAATGGTTAGTATTACTTGCAGTAATGCTAGTAGTAATAGCTTATTTTAATTTTGCTTTGCCGAATGTAAAAAAACGTAAGCGCGCAATTTGGCCAGGTGTTTTTATTAACTTAGTTGGTTGGTCCGGTTTATCATATCTTTTTGGTTTATATTTAAGCCATTTTAAGCTTTCTTTTGAAAACTATGGTATTGTTGGTACTTTTATTATTTTTATGTTATGGTTGAACCTAAGTTCACTGTTATTTTTGCTTGGCGTATGTGTTAATGCGACAATTGATGAATTAAAGCATGGAGATGCTAAAATCCGATAGTTGAAAGCGCATAATTTTGATATACTATGTTTTATAACGGAAATAAAAAATAGGAAAGTGTGAATAAATGAAAGTTAGAAAAGCAGTTATTCCCGCAGCAGGTTTGGGTACTAGATTTTTGCCTGCTACTAAGGCTATGCCGAAAGAAATGTTACCAATTCTTGATAAACCAACTATTCAATTTATTGTTGAAGAAGCTAAGGCATCAGGAATTGAAGATATTTTAATCGTTACTGGTAAGAGTAAGCGTCCAATTGAGGATCACTTTGACTCAAATCCTGAACTTGAAGCCAATCTTGAAGAAAAGCATAAAGAAAAACTCTTAGAATTAACTCAAAGCATTACTAACTTAGGGGTTAATTTGTACTACACTCGTCAACCACATCCAGCTGGTCTGGGAGATGCTATTTACCGTGCCAAGAGCTTTGTAGCTGGTGAACCATTTGTTGTTTTACTTGGCGATGATTTAATGAGTGATAAGGTTCCTTTAACTCAACAATTGATTAATCGTTATAATGAAACCCACGCTTCAACAATTGCTGTAAAGCGTGTTCCACATGAAGATGTTTCAAAATACGGAATTATTGCACCAGATGGTGAAATAACTAATGGCCTTTACAATGTAAAGTCATTTGTTGAAAAGCCTGCTGTTGATAAGGCACCAAGTAACTTGGCTATTATTGGTCGTTACTTGTTAACTCCTGAGATTTTTGATATTTTAGGTAAGCAAAAACCAGGTGCTGGCGGTGAAATTCAATTAACTGATGCAATTGACACTATGAATAAGACGCAACGCGTTTTTGCTCACGTATTTAATGGTGAACGTCATGACGTTGGTAACAAGGAAGGATACCTTGAAACTTCAATTGAATATGGTTTGACTCATCCAGAAACTAAGGATGCTTTAAGAGCATATATTTTGGACTTAGCTAAAAAACTTGAAGCTGAAAAGAAACCTAACAAGAAGTAATAGTTACTAAAAAGAAGACCTTATGGTCTTCTTTTTTTACATTAAAATGGCTATTTTTTTGTCCACGATAATCTGTAAACCATAGACTGGAAATTCATGATTATTAATGATAATTTTAAGCTCGATTTGTTTATTTTTTGTTCGAGCTATTATATTAAAAATCTTATCTTTAGTTAATGGTGTAGTTCCTGAATAAAGAAAACAATGAGTACTGGTTAGACTTAATTTTGTTAATGGCAAAAGTTGGCTTTCTTGTTTTAAATAAAATTGGGTCTGACCAGTTAAATCTTTGCTTACTTGTAAAAAATCAATTAATCTCATTTATTAACTTTCTCTTTAATTAAATATTTATTACTTTTTATATGCCTATATTTGGGATAATATCGTAAAGAAGAGCTAATTTTACTTTTTGATATTTCCTATCTGTTCTCTTTAGTGATATACTGTTAAAAGCTTATTTTGAATAGTATATGAAAGACGGTGGAGCACATGATGGAAAAGAACGCGAAGAAGTCTAAGCGATTAAAATGGCTTGGTGGCATTTTTGCTTTTATAGTTTTAGCTTTTTTAGGAGCAGGAATGTACTTTTATAATGTAGCAGTAGTTCCAGGACACAAAACATTTTTAAGCAGTAGTAAACCTCTGACTAAGTCAGATCCTTTGTATCAGGAAAAACTTTGGTATAAAAAAGCTACTAAGAAGCATCTTTATATGATGAGTAGTGATAATAAGTTGCGACTCGATGCTAATTATATCAAAAATGGCAATTCCCAAAAAACTGTAATCATTTTGCATGGCTATATGAATAACAAAGATGGAATGGGTGAATATGCCGCATTATTTCATTCATTGGGCTACAATGTCTTGTTGCCAGATGCACGTGGACATGGTCAAAGTCAAGGGAATTATGTTGGATATGGTTGGATGGAAAAAGATGATGTGAAAAAGTGGACTCAAAAATTACTTAAAGATAATCCGAAGCAGGAGATTGTAATCTTTGGGGTTTCAATGGGTGGAGCTACAACGATGATGACTAGTGGTTTGAAGTTGCCTAGTCAGGTTAAGGCTTTTATTGAAGATTGCGGATATACTAATGCTAAGAATGAGATAGAGCATGAAGCTCAAGCTTTGTATAATATGCCAACCTTTCCACGTTTCCCATTAGTAGAAGTGTTGAGTGGAATAACTCGTTTAAGAGCAGGTTATTTCTTGGGGGATGCAGATAGTATCAAGATGCTCAAGAAAAATACTAAGCCAATGATGTTTATTCATGGAGCTAAAGATAATTTTGTACCAACTGAAATGGTTTATAAAAATTATCGAGCAAGCAACGGCCCTAAGCAGCTATGGGTAGTTCCAGGGGCCAGTCATGCTAAGTCATTTGCAACACATCCGCAAGAATATAAAGCTAAAATCAAAGCATTTTTAAATAAGTACATCAAATAGTAAAATTAGCATCAGATTTTGGAGAAATGAGAGGAAATTTGATGCAAAACATTTATATTGTAGCGGCTAAAAGAACACCTTTTGGCCGCTACCGTGGACAATTAGCAGCTTTTAATGCCGTAGAATTAGGGACATTTGCCCTTAAAGACGCCTTAATGGCTGCTAATTTGCGTTCTAATGAGTTAGATGCCTTGTTTATGGGAAATGTCTTAAGTGCAGGACTTGGACAAAACATGGCTCGCCAAGTTGCTATTAATAGTGGTATGAAAAATGAAAGTGTTGCCACAACGATTAATGAAGTTTGTGGTTCATCACTTAAAGCAGTTCGGTTAGCTCAAGCGCAAATGCTCATTGGTGATTTAAAATTAGTAGCGGTTGGTGGTAGTGAAAGTATGACCAATGCTCCACTCTTAGCTAAAAAGTCTGAAAAAGATAATCCCCACTTTATTGATAGTATGCTTTATGATGGATTAACTGATGCTTTTAGTAATAAGTTAATGGGTAATACTTGTGAGAATGTAGCTATTAAATATGGTATTAGTCGTCAACAAGCTGATGAGTTTAGTGTAGATTCACATAAAAAAGCAGCTATAGCTCAAGAGCACGGCTTCTTTGACCAAGAAATTAGCCCAGTAGTTGATTTAAGCTATGACGAAAATGTACGTCCTGACTCTAGTGTTGAAAAATTAGCTAGTTTAAAAACCGTTTTTAAAGCAGATGGTGTTGCAACAGCAGGTAATTCATCTTCATTATCTGATGGTGCAAGTATGTTAATTTTAGCTACTGAGGATAAAGTTAAGGAATTAAACCTTAAACCTCTTGCTAAGTTAAGTGCCTATGCAGAAGTAGGACTTGATCCACAAATAATGGGCTTTGGTCCAAAAGTAGCCATTGAAAAATTACTCCAAGAAACTGGACAAAAACTTGCTGATATTGATTTATTTGAAATTAATGAGGCTTTTGCAGCTACTAGTTTAGCTGTTGAAAAAGAATTGCATTTAGATCATAACAAGGTTAATATCCATGGTGGTGCTTTGGCTTTAGGGCATCCTTTAGGAGCAAGTGGTGCGAGAATTTTAGGTACTTTAGCTCATTCTTTAATTAGTGAAAATAAAGAAAGAGGAATTGCTAGTTTGTGCATTGGTGGCGGGTTAGCAATTGCTTTTGAAATCGAGCGGGTGAAATAAAGGTGAAATTTTATCAGTTGTCTGCAAGTGAGCGACGAGAAAGCTTACTTCAGAAAGGAATTAAGCTTAATAAAGTTGATTATGACTTGTTAGCAGAATTAGATACACTTAGTGAAAATGTAATAGGTAAGTTGACCTTACCATTATCAATTCTGCAAGTAGCAGTTGTTAATGGCAAAAGCTTTCAAATTCCAATGGCAACTGAAGAAGCGTCAGTTGTTGCAGCAGCCAACCATGGGTTAAATATCTTTAATCAAAATGGTGGTGCTATTGCCAAAAGTGAGCGGACAGGAATTTGGGGACAATTAGTTTTCAAAGTAGAGAAATTCTCATTAGCAAGCTTTAAAAGTAAAGAGCTTAGTTATTTAAATGCTGCCAACCAAGAATTTGCTTCTTTGGTTAAGCATGGTGGCGGTGTCAAAAAAATTGTCTCTGAATTAAAAGATAATTTGCTTTTTTTACGAGTTCTGGTTGATCCTGCTGAAAGCATGGGGGCTAATCGAACTAATGCAATCCTAGAATTTTTGGGACAAAAAATTAGTCAAGAATTTGCTGTTGAAAAATTATATGCAATTTTATCTAATTATCCTAGTCAATTTACTCACGCTAAAGTATCTTTAGCTTTTGCAAGCTTAACTAAAACCCAAGATAAAAAAATTGGAGAAGAAATTGCTCAAAAAGTTGCCTTACTTAGCAAAATTGGTAAGCAAGATTCTTATCGTGCTGTTACTAACAATAAGGGAATTATGAATGGTGTAGATGCAATTTTACTTGCAACAGGAAATGATTTTCGAGCAGTAGAGGCGGCTTGTCATCAGGCAGCCAGTCTATCAGGTACATATCAAAGCTTGAGCAGCTGGCAGATTGAAGATGGTAAGCTAGTTGGTGAGATAAGCTTGCCTCTTGCTATTGGCGTGGTTGGGGGCTCCATTAAGTCACGTAGTGATGTACAAGTAGCATATAATATTTTGGGGCAAGTTAGCGTCAGTGAACTAGCTGAACTTATTGCAACTGTTGGATTAGCGAATAATCTGGCAGCATTACTTGCTATTTCAACTGTTGGTATTCAAAAGGGCCATATGAATTTGCAAATTCGCAATGTTTTGAAAAATTTATCTGCTACTGATAATGAAAAAAAAGCAGTAAAGCAGTTGATGCAAGAGCAAAAACGCTATGGTGAAACTGATGCAAAGAATTTTTTACAAAAGATTAGAGAGGAAAATAGTTAAGAATGAAAGTCGGTATTGATAAAATAGGTTTTTATACACCAAATAAATTTGTCGATATGGTGGATTTAGCTGAAGCAAGAAATGTAGATCCTGGCAAGTTTTTAATTGGAATTGGCCAAAATAAAATGGCGGTTGCAGATAAAAGTCAAGATGCTGTATCAATGGCAATCAATGCAACTAGTGAATATATTGATGAAATTGATCTTGAAAAGTTAGGATTGCTAGTATTTGGTACGGAATCAAGTGTCGATCAATCTAAGTCTGCTTCATTATTTGTCAAAAAGGCTTTGAATTTACCCAAAAATATTAGAACTTTTGAATTGAAAGAAGCTTGCTTTGGCTTAACAGCAGCTATTTTGACAGCAATTGATTATGTTAGAGCACATGAAGATAAGACCGCAATTGTTATTGGTAGTGATATTGCGCGTTATGGCGTAGCAACACCTGGTGAAGTTACGCAAGGTGCTGGTAGTATTAGTTTACTTATTAAAAAAGACCCAAGTATCTTAGAAATTGATAGTGAAACTAGTATGTATTCTGATGATATTGATGATTTTTGGCGCCCTAACAATTTCAAATGTGCTTTAGTTGATGGTAAATACTCAACTAATGTTTATCTTGATTTCTTCAAGAATTGTTTTGAAGATTATACTCAAAAGCAAAACTTGAAGACGAGTGACTTTGAAGCATTATTGTTCCACTTGCCATTTACTAAAATGGGACAAAAAGCTCTTAAATTAGCTATTGAAGGTCAAGAACCTGAAACATGTGCTAGACTGCTTGATAAATTTGTAGCAAGTGCAACTTATAGTAAAGAAGTTGGTAATATTTATACAGCTTCACTTTACATGTCTTTACTTAGTTTATTAGAAGTAGATCAACCAAAGGCAGGGAGTTTAATTGGACTATTTTCATATGGTTCAGGTGCAATGGCAGAATTCTTTACTGGTCGTTTAGTAGAAGGATACGAAAAACAATTATATCCTGCAAAGCATAAAGAACTGCTAGAAAATCGTAAAAAATTAACGGTTTCAGAATATGAAGAAATATTTAATGATAGTTTGAAAGACTTGGCTGCTAGTGAAGAAATAAATTCTGATGCAAATGGTTGGTATTTTGCTGGAACAAATGAAAATATTCGTCAATATTCTAAGAAATAATACTTGCAAGCGGTTACATAAAATGATATATTAGAAGTGTGGAAGAGGTAGAAAGTAACAAAATTTAGGTTTTTATCTCCAGAATTGTATTGTTAGTTGAATGAAGATTCTCTGAAAAAGAGGTGTCAGCCGTTATAGTTAATAGACTTATGATTTGGCTGCGCGTATGTTTTCCATTTGATTATTAAAAATAGGTTGCGTTCTTTTCGCAAAAACTCGAACAAGTGATGTTATTATGGTCGCGTCAGCCAATATATTGATAAACATGTTGATGATTGTGACTAGAGGAAATACTACCTCATCCATTTGATGAACAGGCTACTTACCAGGAAGAGTAAAAGGGTAGCCTGTTTTTTAATGCAAAAAAGAAGACTAGTAATGTTATTTTACATTACTAGTCTTTTTTTCTAAAACTAATTTTCTTTACGTAAAACTAATTTAGCGATTGCTTCGCAACGAGCAGTTTGTGGTAGCATATCGACATTTTCAATTACGCGAACATCATATACTTCACTTAACATTACTAAATCTTGAGCTAAAGTAGATGGATTACATGAAATATAAACAAAGCTCTCAGGTTTAACTTGCATAATGGTCTTAATTAAGGATTTAGCTAACCCTGTTCTTGGTGGATCGACAATTAAAGCATCGATTGGAACCCCACTGTTTTTTAGTTGTGGCAAGATTTTTTCAACGCTACCTTGTAGATATTCAGTATTGCGGACATGGTTTAATTTAACATTGTGCATTGCATCTTCAACTGCTTCAGGGATGCTTTCAATACCAATAACTTGCTTAACATAGTCACTGGCAATGATACCAATTGTCCCAACGCCACTGTAAGCATCAATTAAAACTTGATCAGGAGTTAAGTTAAGCAGTTTAATAGCTTCGCTGTAAAGAATTTCTGTTTGTTCTGGATTAAGTTGGAAAAATGCTCTTGGAGATAAAGCAAATTTTTTATCGAGAATATGTTCTATAATTTGATTCTTTCCAGCTAGTTTAACCGTCTTATTTCCCCAAACTTGCGGATTATTCCAATCAGTTTCATTTTGAAAGACAGAAACTACGTTATCAAGCTTCATAACTTCTTGAGCTAGTTTTTTCAAACCATTAATCTTTTTCCCAATAGTAATAAAAGTAACCTGCATTTCTCCAGTAGAAACAGCTTCACGAACTACTATTGTTTTAATTCCATCAAAATGCTTGCGCCAATTGGCAACAGGTAGATGATATTTGTCGATTAATTTTTTGATTAAACGTTCTGTTTTTTGGGTATTTTTAGATTGGGTAGGCATTTCCGGTAGGTCAATTAAACGACGGGAATTTGGTGCATACATGCCCAATTTGGTTTTCCCTTTACTAAATTCGAGTTGGTATTGTGCTTTAGCACGATAATGCCAATTTTCTTTAGCTGGGATAGTATTTTTAACTTTGTATTTTTGATAGCCACGAGGATGATATTTTCTAAGAGATTCTAAGACAATATCTTTCTTGAATTCAAGTTGCTTGTCATAACTTAAATGAGCTAGTTCTAGACCACCAATTTCTGGATCAACTTTATCAGGGAAAGCCACCCGATTAGGACTTTTTTCTTTAATTCGAACTAATTCACCTTCGATGTAGCCAGGATGTGTTTTAATTATTTGGGCTACGACTACTTCATCTGGTAAAGCACCAGGAATAAAAATAATCTTTTTTTTATAATAGCCAATACCTTCACCATTAATACCTAAGCGCTTAATGGTAATAATAATGTCTTTTTTTAAATCTTTCTTTTGATATACCATTTCATAATTCTTTCTACAAAAATCTAATTTTACTGTCTTAGATTATATTAAGTGCAAAAAACTACACGTGCAAGAAAAAAAGTAGTGTTGAAGGTTACTTTTTTTGATAGCATGGAATTAAACTAGTGAAAGGAAATATGATGTCAAAAATTACAAAAGTTTCCGCACAAAAAAGAAGCGGACGATATAATATTTTTCTTGATGATAAATATGCTTTTTCAGCAAGTGAGCGCACACTGACAGAATTTCGATTATTTAAAGGCAGTGAGCTGACCGATAAGCAAATTGAACAAATTAAACAATTTGATACAGATGCCAAAGCTAGTGAACTAGCTGCTCGGTATTTAAGTTATCAAATTAGAACAGTTGATGAAGTAAGACAATATTTGGTTAAGCATGAATTAAGCCCTGAAGCAATTGACAGTGCAATTAACGAATTTATTAACTTGGGCTATTTAAATGATTTCGAGTATGCTCGACTATTTATAAAAAATGATTTGGCAGTTGGACAAGATGGACCAGCTTCTGTTGCTCAAAAATTGCGCTTAAAAAAAGTCCCAGATAACAATATTGAAGATGCATTAGCAGAAGTTTCATCTGAGGACTGGATAGAAGTGGGAAAAAGATTGATTAAATCTTTAAAAAATCAACTTGGAAAAATAGCCTTTAACGAAGTTAAGAAAAAAATGACGTTCAAGTTATTGCAACATGGTTTTAGAACTGATTTAGTGCAAGTTATAATTGATGATTTAGATTTAGTTAATGAAGAAACGCAAGAAGATGAGGCTTTGAAAAAACAAGGTATAAAAGCTTATAAACGTTTTAAAAGACTTGATGAAAGCCAAAGAAAGTATAAAATAAGAACGTATTTATATAGTCACGGCTTTTCAAATAATGATATTGACCGTTTTTTGGCAGGAGAAGTTATTTCTCTTTCAGAATTAGATGAATATTAGGAGAAGTTTTATGAAAACAACAATTGATGAATTATTTTTTTATGGACGACCATTTCCAGCTAGTTTAATTGACCAAAATCGTAGTTTTTCTGAACAAAATATGATGATGGAAAACGATGAAGAATTTGCTAATTTTTTGAAAGAAAATAATTTAGAAAATAATCGAGCAAGTTTAGTTGTGTTTAATCCAGATAGCTTTATGTATTGGTATGGAGCTGTTAGTGACCATGAACTTACCAAAAGTCATGGGATGCTCAAGATGAACTTACCAAAAAGTGAAGTGGCTGTTAAAGAAAGAAATGGTGATTTAGCCAATCTTTCAACACCTTTGAATAGCTCAATTCCTAGTTTCTTAAAAGATGTTACTGCTGAAGGAATTAAGGTGTATGAAAACTTAGGCGATTCACCACTTCCATATGTTTTACAAAAAGTTGATTTAGATACAAAAAAACTGACCCAAGTGCTTTACTTGAAGGTCAGTGAATAAAGTTAATGTTGGCCAGGATCAATTGAAAGGTTGTCATATTCTAAATATGCCCCAATACAAGTTGAAACAAACATTACTATCAAGGTAATGCCAACTGAATTGCCAACAATTTGATCTAAGTTAAGGAAAGTGCGGACTAGGAAGGTTGCAATATAACATAAAATAAAATCTAAAACTATATTGGCTAGTTGTAACCAAGGCCGCCGTCTAACACTAAAGAAACGAAGAAATTGTTCAAAAAGTCCTTCATTAATTTGATTAGCCATCAAGTCAAGTGGTCGTTGAATTGTTGCTTTAATGGCAAACATAATAAAGCTCCCCATTAAAGCTCCAATAGTTGAACGCCAAATGCTGCTAGAATGAAGAACTAAAGCATTATATCCAATTCCGATAACTGCTAAGCTGCACAAGTATGGAATTAGTAGTAAAAAGACAAAAACTAAATATACACGTTTCTTTTCCATAAGTATAACCTCTTTCTTAGTAGCATTTTATCATAAAATTGCGCTTAGCTATGGTATAATACTATGGATTATTTGACATATTTTATTTTTATTATTAAAGATAGAAAGAGAGCAAGAAGATGAGTAGTGACCCTGCGGCGTCAAATTTCTTTGAAAATCTACGTAAAAAAATTTGTGGGTGAGGAAGAAAGTGAACCCCTTGAGCAATTAGAACAAGAAATTGAAAAATTGCATGAAGATAAGTCGATTAATGATACAGTCTATTCTATGTTTACTGGGATTTTAAACTTTCAAGGTAAAATGGCCCGGGAAGTAATGGTACCAAGAACAGATGCGTTCATGGTCGATATTAATGATAATTTTCAAGATAATCTTGATGATATATTGCATGAACCATATTCTCGAATCCCTGTATATGATCAAGACAAGGATATAATTGTTGGTGTTATCCATATTAGAACTGTTTTGCGTAAGGCAAGAAAGCTAGGCTTTGATAAACTTGATTACCAAGATGTAATGTATAAGCCGCTGTTTGCACCAGAAACAATTGATTTAGGTGAATTATTAGTTGAAATGCAAAAAAGACAGCAACAAATTGCTATTTTAACTGATGAATATGGTGGGGTTGTTGGTTTAGCAACTATTGAAGACTTAATTGAAGAAATAGTCGGTGATATTGATGATGAAGTTGATACTGCTGAAGTTTTATTTACCAAGTTAAGTGACAATAAGTATGTAATTTACGGTAAGATGACCCTTGATGATTTCAATGAAGAATTTGAAACCAATTTAGAAATGGAAGATGTTGATACTGTTGCCGGTTATGTCATTACAAAATTGGGAATGATTCCTGCAAAGGGCGAGAAGTTATCCGTTCCTTTAGACAATGGTATGGTTTTGACAACTAGAAGAATGAAAGGGTCTCGAATTCTTACCTTGCTTTTAACAATTCCAAATAAAAAGAAAGAAGAAATTGAGGATTAATGGCAGAGAAGTTATTAGATCAAGTTAATAAGCGTCGGACTTTTGCAATCATTTCCCACCCCGATGCTGGTAAGACAACAATTACGGAACAAATGCTTTTATTTGGTGGGGTTATTAGAAGTGCTGGTACAGTTAAAGCACGTAAGTCTGGCCATTTCGCAACTAGTGACTGGATGGAAATTGAAAAAAAGCGTGGTATTTCTGTTACTAGTTCAGTTATGCAATTCGAATATGAAGGTAAGAGAATTAATATTCTTGATACACCAGGACACCAAGACTTCTCTGAAGATACTTACCGTACTTTGATGGCAGTAGATGCAGCGGTTATGGTAATTGATTCAGCTAAGGGTATCGAACCACAGACTAAGAAGCTTTTCAAAGTTGTGCGTAAACGTGGTATTCCAATCTTTACTTTTATGAACAAGCTTGATCGTGATGGTCGGGATGGCTTAGATTTAGTAGCTGAATTAGAGGATATCTTAGGTATCGAAGGTGTTGCGATGAATTGGCCTATTGGTTCTGGTAAGAGCTTAAAGGGCTTATACGATATTCAAAATAACCGAGTAGAGCTTTATCGTAAAGATGGCGATGATCGCTTTATTGACTTAGATAGCGAAGGTAAATTACCTGAAAGCGAAGAATTAAGTCATGATAGCTTATATTTGTCAGCATTAGATGATATTGAATTAATTAAAGAAGCAGGTAATACTTTTGATGAAGAAAGAGTATTAGCGGGTGAACAGACACCAGTTTTCTTTGGATCAGCTTTAACTAATTTTGGGGTTGAAACTTTCTTGAAGAGTTTTGTTGATTTAGCGCCAGCACCAAGTAGCCATAAAGTTAATGATGATGAAGAACTTAAACCAGATGATGAAGAATTTTCTGGCTTTATCTTTAAGATTCAAGCTAACATGAATCCAAATCACCGTGACCGAATTGCCTTTGTTAGAATTGGTAGTGGTGAATTTGAAAAGGGACTTGATGTAACTTTAGCAAGAACTGGCAAGGCAGTTCGTTTAAATAATGCGACTGAATTTATGTCAAGTGAGCGTGTTCAAGTATCTAAAGCTGTCGCTGGTGATATTGTTGGGCTATATGATACTGGTAATTTCCAGATTGGTGATAGTATTTATGCTGGTAAACGTAAAATCGTTTATGAACCACTTCCTGAATTTACGCCAGAATTATTTATGCGAGTTACAGCTAAGAATGTAATGAAGCAAAAGTCATTCCATAAGGGAATGAATCAATTAGTTCAAGAAGGGGCAGTTCAGTTATACCGCAACTTTAACACTGATGAATATATTTTAGGGGCAGTTGGACAACTTCAATTTGAAGTATTTAAGTTTAGAATGCAAAATGAATATAATTCAGAAGTAGAAATGACATCATTAGGTAAGAGAGTTGCGCGTTGGATTGATCCAGAGCAACTTGATCCTAAGATGTCCTCATCACGGAACCTCTTGGTTAAGGATCGATATGATAAGCCATTGTTCTTATTTGAAAATGAATTTGCAATGCGCTGGTTCCATGATAAATATCCAGATGTAAAATTAACTGAAAAGTTGTAAGATTAGAAAAGCACTGAGTTAGAAGCTCAGTGCTTTTTTATCGTTTTATAATAAGCGCTTACAAAAAAATGGGGGGAGCGTATAATTGATAGTAAAGGGAGAAAAATAGTTTTATTTATGAATGAAGAAAGGGTTACTACTTTGAAAACTAAACTACCAAATTTAATTTATCTGGTATTGGCGTTTTTTGTTCAACTAAAGCTGGCAACATACTTACGTCAGTACACACCGAATAATTCCTTACAACATTTGCTTTTTGCATTGTATATATTTGCATTAGTTGTAACTATTATATTAACAGCTTCTTGGGCTTCAAATCTTAATAAGAAGCAAGCTCGCATTATTGTTGCTTTAGAATTTATGTTAATTATTGCTTCTTTAATATTGCCTTCCTATAAGCCTAGCTCAGTCTTCTTAGAGTTACTGCTTTTTTATGGTTTGATTCCATTATTGGGACAAGGAATTGCTGTGGCTAATTTAAATAAAGATATGAATAAAACTAAGATAGTAAGACCAGTATTATTAGTTGTTGGATTAGTTGTAAGTGTTGCGATGATTTATATTTATTCTTTGCCGTTAAGTTACGCTATTTCTGTAAAATTAGCTTACATTTGGGGAGCAATAATATTATTGCTTTATGGAATGTGCTGGAGAATGAATACTAAAAATAAGTAGAGCTTAATAGCGCTTACATTAATAGAGATATGTGCTATAATAAAAATGTAGATGAAATTGTAGATTGTAACTATTTAATTAGGCAAGACTGCAAATTATCCACTTTTTGAGTGGATAATTTGTGGTCTTTTTTATTTCTCAAGGAGAAGATGAATGAAAAGTACAAATGTTAAAAAAGGATTTATCGAACAATTTGGAAAAGCTGCTGAGCATACTTTTTTTGCTCCCGGTAGGATTAATTTGATAGGTGAACATACTGATTATAATGGTGGGCATGTTTTTCCCTGTGCAATTACACTGGGAACTTATGCTGCTGTTGGTTCAAATGATCAGGATGCCTTTTTACTTTATTCTGATAACTTCCCAGATGTTGGAGTTGTAAAAATTACTTTTGCTGATTTGGCTAAAGAAAAGCAAGGTCTTTGGACAGATTATTTCCAAGGAATGGCACAAGTTATGCAAGCAGCTGGTTTAGACTATAGTCATGGCCTTAATATTTATATTAGTGGTAATTTGCCTGATGGAGCTGGTTTATCAAGTTCTGCCTCCCTTGAGATGCTTGTAGCAACCATTTTGAATAATTTATTTGGTGGAAAGTTTACACCTCTTGAATTAGTTAAATTTGGTGTAAGGGTTGAAAATGATTATATTGGCGTAAAATCTGGTATTATGGATCAATTTGCTATTGAAATGGGAAAAGAAAACCAAGCAATGTTATTAGATACTAATACTATGCAATATGATTATTTACCAGTCGAAATGGGTGATAACGTAATTGTTATTATGAATACTAATAAGCGTAGAGAGTTAGTAGATTCTAAGTACAATGAACGGCGTAGTGAATGTGAACAGGCTTTGGCAAGACTGCAAAAAGAGCTAAATATCTCTAGTTTAGGTGATTTAACTGAAGATGAATTTGATGAAAATACTTATTTAATTTATGATCCAATTTTGATTAAACGCGCTCGTCATGCAGTATTTGAAAACATGAGAACTTTGAATGCTGCAAAGGCTCTACAAGCAGGGAACTTAAAAGGATTCGGAAAATTAGTTTCTGCTTCTGGAGTATCTTTGGCTTATGATTATGAAGTAACTGGCCCAGAATTAGATACTTTAGTAACAACCGCTTTAAAGCAAGCAGGGGTTTTAGGTGCTAGAATGACCGGTGCGGGTTTTGGAGGCTGTGCAATTGCAATTGTAAATCTTGATAATGTAGAAGATTTTATTAATGAGGTTGGGCAAGTTTACCGTCAAAAAATAGGTTATGATGCACACTTTTATGTTGCAAATATTGCAGATGGTGCAAAGCAATTAAGTTAATAGTTTTTTAAGGAGATAAAATATGACAATTGCAGTTTTAGGTGGAGCTGGCTATATTGGCTCTCATACAGTTAAACGTTTATTAGCTACGGGTGAAGATGTTATTGTTTTAGATAATTTAATTACGGGTCATCGAAGAGCAGTTGATAAACGGGCAAGGTTTTACCAAGGAGATATTAGAGATTTTCAGTTTTTAAGTTCAGTTTTCAGTCAGGAAAAAGTAGATGGAATAGTCCATTTTGCTGCATTTTCTGTAGTTCCTGAATCAATGAAAAATCCGCTAAAGTATTTTGATAATAATACTTGTGGAATGGTAACGTTACTTGAGGCAATGAATCAATTTGGAATAAAAAGAATTGTTTTTTCATCAACTGCCGCAACGTACGGAGAACCAAAGCAAATTCCAATTAAAGAAACTGATCCCCAGCTTCCTACAAATGCTTATGGAGAAAGTAAATTAGCTATGGAAAAAATTATGCACTGGGCTGATTTAGCTGATGGATTAAAGTTTGTAGCCTTGCGTTATTTTAATGTCGCAGGAGCTATGCCAGATGGTTCAATTGGTGAAGATCATAATCCAGAAACGCACTTGATTCCAATTATTTTGCAAGTGGCGGCAGGTAAACGTCCAAGTTTACAAATTTACGGTAATGATTATCCAACTAAAGATGGCACTAATATTCGTGACTATGTCCATGTTTTAGATTTGGCAGATGCTCATGTTTTAGCCTTGAAATATTTGGAAGCTGGCAACTCGTCAACAGCTTTTAATTTAGGATCAGCAACAGGTTTTTCTAATATGGAAATTTTGCAAGCAGCGCGTAAGGTAACTGGTGAGCCAATCCCAGCAAGTATTGGCCCTAGAAGACTTGGAGATCCTAGCACTTTGATTGCAAGCTCAGATAAGGCTAAAGAACTGTTAGGTTGGAAGCCTCAATTTGATAATATTGAAAAAATAATTGAAACCGCTTGGAAATGGCATGAAAATAATCCGGAAGGTTTTGGTGATCGTAATTGACAGCAATCGAAAAACAAATTGAACTTATTTTAAAATTAAACCCCAATTATTCAGAAATGGATAAGGTATATCTTACTAATCGTTTATTGAACTTAATAGGGGATAATGCACTTAGTTTATCTGCAGCAAAGGATTTTTTAGCTAATCTTGATCTATTAGTAAAAGAAGCAGTAGCAAATAAGAAGATTGCGGATACTTTAGCGGCTAAACAGATTCTAGAAGCTCAAATTATGGATTTGGCAACACCTAGTCCTAGTCAAGCAAATCATATATTTTGGGATAAATATCAAGCAGGTGCCAAAGAAGCTACCAATTGGTTTTTCAATTTAAGTAAAGCTAATAACTATATTCAAACAAGAGCCATCGCTAAAAATATTGTTTTTCCAGCTAAAACTGAATATGGTGACTTGGAAATAACGATTAATATGTCTAAACCTGAAAAAGATCCTAAAGATATCGCGGCTGCAGCTAAATTAAAAAAGGCAGGTTATCCTGCTTGTGCTTTATGTATGGAAACAGAAGGATATGCTGGAAGAAATAATTTCGCAGCAAGAGCCAATCATCGAATTATCAGATTCTTATTAGGTGGTAAAACTTGGGGATTTCAATATTCGCCGTATGCTTATTTTAATGAACACGCAATTTTTCTTGATGAAAATCATGAACCGATGGTAATAAATCAAACAACGTTTAGTAATTTGCTTGCGATTGTTGATATGTTTCCTGAATATTTTGTTGGTTCAAATGCTGATTTACCGATTGTTGGCGGTTCAATGCTCTCTCATGAACATTATCAAGGTGGACGACATATTTTTCCAATGGCCAAAGCTCCGATAGAAATCAAATTGCAATTAGCAGATTATCCTGAAGTAAAAGCGGGGATTGTTAAGTGGCCAATGAGTGTAATTCGGCTAATTAGCCATGATAAAGATGAGTTAATTAATGCAGCAGAACATATCAGAAAAATTTGGGATAACTATACTGATGAAACAGTGGATGTAAGAGCAGTAACTAATGGTATCAGACATCATACTATTACACCAATTGCTCAAAAAATTGCAGGAAAATATCAATTAGATTTGGTATTGCGTGATAATCAAACTAGTAATAAATATCCTGATGGAATTTTTCATCCACATGCTGATGTTCAGCATATAAAAAAGGAAAATATTGGTCTGATAGAGGTAATGGGACGTGCAATTTTACCTGCAAGATTGAAAACGGAATTTAATGAAGTGAAAAAATACTTATTGAATCAACCTAATCAGATTAATCCGATTCATAAGGAGTGGGCTGAGCAATTACGCCAAAAATACTCATGGAGTGAAAGCAATTCTGATAAGCAACTGCAATTGGCTGTAGGAGAAGTCTTTGCGCAAGTTTTAGCAGATGCTGGGGTTTTCAAGCGTGATGAAGTAGGTATTGCGGCATTTAAGCGATTCTGTCATCAGCTATAACTTATAGCTATTTAGAAGTGGTGAAAGTTTATGGATATTAAAGTCGAAAAATATGGTCAATATTGCGAGCAAAATTTATATGAATTTACTTTAGTGAACGACCAAGGCTTAGTTGTAAAATTATTGAATTATGGAGCAACTTTAGAACAAGTATTAATGCCTGGACAAGCAGGTCTGCAAAACTTGGTTTTATCTTTGCCTGGGCGCCTTGATTATAGTAAAGAACGTAATTTTTTAGGTGGAACTGTTGGTAGAGTAGTAGGACGTATTCGTGGTCATATTTGGCATTGCGGAAGTAAAGATGTAGTGCTGGCAATGAATGAGGGGAAAAATCATATTCATGGTGGAAATGATGGGCTAGATCAACAAGTTTATAACTTTAGAATCAACAAATCACCTGAAAAGATAGAAGTTATTTTTACCTTTCTGGATTCAGCAGGACATAATTCATATCCTGGTAATTTAAAATTAGAAGTTAAATATATTTTGAATAATGATAATCAACTAAAGTATCAAATTAGAGCAAAATCTGATGAAACTACTTTATTTAATCCTACTAATCACACTTATTTTGCCTTGGATCAACCAAATAATATTTTTGATACCACTTTAACTATTGCTGCTGATTATTTTAAGCCATTAGATAAAGAGCATTTACCTTATGAAGGATGGCTAAGTGTTGACAATACAGTATTTGATTTTCGTAAAGGACAAAAACTAGCTAATGTAATTAATAGTACTGACAAGCAAATAATATCTGAAGGTGGCTTAAATCATCCGTTTTTATTAACTAATGGAGATAAGTTTGCTGCTAAATTAGAAACTAAAAATCATCGTGTTACGATGACAACAACAGCTCCAAGTATGGTTGTTTATACAGCTAATCATTTTGATGGGACAGGAGTTGCTAAAAATATTGATAAGTTTGCAGGCATCGCACTTGAATGTCAATATCCACCAGTTTCTGGAAATGATTTATCAGCAATTACTTTGTTAGCTGGAGAAGATTTTTATTTGGAAAATATTTGGAATTTTGAGTAAACAAAAAAAGTTCAGTTGGCTACTTCGTTTTGAAGTTAATCAACTGAACTTTTTATTTGCTTTAATTAATTATTTTCTGCAGGTGATTGCAATTACTTTTTTGGTTTTGTCAATTGTAATATCGTAGCTACGATCATCACGAATCAGGCGACGAATCAAAAATTCAACTTCTTCATCTTTTATTTTACGATCATGATTTTCGATAACAATTTCGATATCGGCATCTGTTTCAGTGTAAACAACTGAAGAATTACCAAGAGAATAAACTTTAATATATTGTGCATTAGTTGAATTAAGCTGGTTTTGAACTAAGTCAGAATAAGTATTTGTAACGTCAATTAAATGCATTGTTTTCACCTGCGTCTTTCTAAATTGTTTCTATATTTATAGTATACTCTAAAATCGTTAAATCGTTTATAGAAAAAGCACCCGCAGGTGCTTAATTTTAACTTTCTTTAGCAGAAATAGTAATCTCATCATTGACTAAATCGGCAAGGAAATTTTTAACATTAGCATGATCGAGTTTGAAGTCTGCTACTTTATCTTCAATTTCTGCTTGAATTGTGCGACGGAGAGGTCTTGCACCAAGACTAGGTTCATAACCTTCTTTTACTAACTTCTCTTTAGCAGCGTCAGTAACATCAATATGTAGACCTTGATCGCTAATCATACTATTAGTCTTAGCAATCATTAAGTCAACAATTTTAAGCAAGTCTTCTTTTGATAATGGATTAAATTCAATTACATCATCAAGTCGGTTTAGAAATTCTGGTTTAAAGAATTGACTCATGGATGAACGAGTTGATTCTTTACTTGGATTGGCTTCGGCAGTAAATCCAACGCTAGCATTTTTAATACCTTGGCCAGCATTTGAAGTCATAATGATTATTGTATCTTTAAATGAAACAGTTCTACCTTGAGAATCTGTTAAGCGACCATCATCCAAGATCTGTAAGAAGAGGTTTAAAACATCTGGGTGAGCTTTTTCTATTTCGTCAAGTAAAATCAGGCTATATGGATTGTGACGAACTCGTTCAGTCAACTGACCTGCTTCTTCATAACCTACATAACCTGGAGCAGATCCAATTAGCTTAGAAACTGAATATTGTTCCATATATTCTGACATGTCAAAGCGAATCATTGCGTCAGTAGAACCAAACATCTTTAAGGCAACTTGTTTAGCGAGTTCAGTCTTACCAACTCCAGTTGGACCAACGAATAAGAATGAACCAATTGGACGACCGGATTTATTGAAACCAATGCGGTTACGGCGAATTGCTCGAGCAACTTGTTCAACAGCCTTATCTTGTCCGATAACTTTTGCTTTTAAATCACTAGCTAAGTTTTGTAATTGATTTTCTTCTTGCTTTTGAATATCGCCAACAGGGATGCCAGTTTTTTCTTCGACAATCTTATTCATAATCTTGTCAGTAATGACAGGGGATTTGTCAGGATCAACTTTTTGATCTTTCATCTTGTCATATTTTTCAATTTGATCGCGATAGTAGGCTGCTTTTTCGTAATCTTCATTCTTTAAAGCATCTTGTTTTAGTTGTTGAGCAGCATCAATTCTTTCTTTGATCTTTTCTTTATCAACAAAAGGAATTGTTAAGTTCATTCTTGAACCAGCTTCATCAAGTAAGTCGATAGCTTTATCAGGTAAATAACGATCTTGGATATAACGTGACGATAATTTTACTGCACTTTCAATCGCAGCGTCAGTGTAATGAACATGGTGATAGTCTTCGTATCGCTTTTGAATACCATGTAAAATTCTAATAGTTTCATCTACACTTGGCTCTTTAACTTCAACAGGTTGGAAGCGCCGTGCAAGAGCAGAGTCTTTTTCAATTTCACGATATTCTTTAATCGTTGTTGCACCAACTAATTGGAAATCACCACGTGCAAGAGCAGGTTTAATAATATTGCCAGCATCCATTCCGCCTTCAGCATTTCCGGCTCCAACAATTTGGTGAATTTCATCTATAAACAGAATTAAGTCTGGATTGCTTTGTAATTCTTTGATAAGTCGTTGCATTCTCTGTTCAAATTGGCCTCGGACACCAGTACCTTGGACCATTGAAACAATATTGAGAGAAACAATTCGCTTATTTTGTAGTTTGGCAGGAACACTACCATCAACAATTTCTTGAGCTAACCCTTCAACTACTGCAGTTTTACCTACGCCAGCTTCACCAATTAAAACAGGATTATTTTTGGTTCTGCGGTTTAAAATTTCGATTACGCGAGCGATTTCTTTGTCACGACCAATGACAGGATCGATTTTACCCTGTTTAGCTAAAGCAGTTAAATCTGTTCCATATTGATCTAAAATGCTATTACCATTTCCACCCCGACCAGGAGTTTGTGGATTTTGCATTTGACTAGCAGTGGCGCCATTCATTGAACCGAATAAGTTATTAAAGTTCCCAAATAAGTCTCCCATATTTGGATTTTCATTATTATCGTAGTTATCATTATTTATATTTTCGTTACCAAGGTTTCCTCCTTGACTAGCACGAAATTCTTGGTAGCATTTTTGGCATAAATCAAGTGAACGACTTTCGCCATTTACCTTAGTGTAAAGGTGAATGGAGGCAGGGCGTTCATGACAATTTTGGCATAACATTCATATACCGCCTTTCCCTTAACTTTACTTAAATTGTAGTTTTAGCACTCTAACTAGTCAAGTGCTAAGCTCGGAATTTGCCAAAGTATTTTTTGCTAGTTAAAATGTCTAAGGTTTACATAAAAGGTATTAGCGAAATTTAAAAAGTTGGTGAAGAATATGGATTATGAAAGCATTTTAAATCAATTAGTTGATGGGGAATTATCTGAATACAAAATAGAAGCTAAAGATGCATTTGCCTTTCAACAGGCCTTGCGAGCTTTTGGAAAAAGAACTTATATTAAAGGGCGCGCTTTAAGAGGCGGGGCAATTATTTATACTGCAACAAATATTGATAAATAAGACTGAAAACATTTACATTGTTGTTGTTTTAAATTTATAAACATGTTAATCTAGATACCGTACGGGTATTTTTGAAAAAATGATTTATTAAGGAGACTTTTAACTATGGAAAAACGCGATTTTCACATTATTGCAGAAACAGGTATTCACGCACGTCCAGCTACTTTATTAGTTCAAGCTGCTTCTAAGTTCAGCTCAGACATCAACTTGGAATTTAATGGTAAGAGCGTAAACCTTAAGTCAATCATGGGTGTTATGTCACTTGGTGTTGGTAAAGATGCTGAAGTTACTATTTCAGCTGAAGGTGATGACGCTGCAGAAGCAATCGAAGCAATCAGCGACACTATGAAAAAGGAAGGCTTAGCTGAATAATGACAAAGACTTTAAAGGGTATTGCAGCTAGTGACGGTATTGCAGTTGCTCCTGCATATCGTTTAGTTGAGCCAGATCTTTCTTTTACTAAAGCTTCAGTAGATGATGTAGATCAAGAAGTTGCTCGCTTTGAAAAGGCTGTAGAAACTTCTATTCACGATGTTGAAAGTGTTCGTGATATTGCTAAGGAAAACTTGGGTGAAGAAGAAGCACAAGTTTTTGAAGCGCACTTGTTAATTCTTAATGACCCTGAATACATTGGGGCAATTAAGCAAGAAATTAAAGATTCAAAGGTAAATAGTGAATTTGCACTTGATGAAACAAGTCAAAAGTTCATTACAATCTTTGAAAGCATGACTGATAATGAATACATGAAAGAACGTGCTGCAGATATTCGTGACGTTTCTAAGCGAATTATGGCTCACTTGCTTGGCAAGAATTTACCAAATCCTGCAGCTATCGATCATGAAGTAGTAGTTGTTGCTCATGACTTGACTCCAAGTGATACCGCCCAATTGAACAAAGACTATGTAAAAGGCTTTGTAACAGATATTGGTGGTCGTACCGCTCACTCAGCAATTATGGCACGTTCTTTAGAATTACCTGCTGTTGTTGGTACTGACTCAATTACTAGTGATATTAAAGACGGTCAACTTTTAGTAGTTGATGGTTTAGATGGTTTAGCAGTAATTGAACCGTCTGATGAAGAAGTAGCAGACTACAAGAAGAAGGGTGAAGCCTTCTTAAAGCAAAAGGCTGAATGGAAGAAGTTGAAAGATGCTCCATCAGTAACTAAAGATGGTAAACACTTCACAATTGCTGCAAATATTGGTACTCCAGATGATATGGCTGGTGTATTAGAAAATGGTGCAGAAGCAGTTGGTTTGTACAGAACTGAATTTTTGTACATGAATTCTAGCGAACTTCCTTCAGAAGATGACCAATTCGAAGCATATAAGAAAGTCATTGAAGGTATGAATGGCAAGCAAGTTGTTATTCGTACAATGGATATTGGTGGGGATAAGCACTTACCATACTTGCCACTTCCTGAAGAAATGAACCCATTCTTAGGCTATCGTGCAATGAGAATTTCTCTTAAGGAAGATCAAATCTTCCGTACTCAATTAAGAGCTTTGCTTCGTGCATCTGCTTATGGTCGTTTGGGAATTATGTTCCCTATGATTGGTACTTTGGCTGAACTTCACAAGGCTAAAGCTATCTTTAATGAAGAAAAAGAAAAACTTGTTAAAGATGGTGTTAAGATTGGTGATGACATTCAAGTAGGTATGATGATTGAAGTACCTGCAGCAGCTGTACTTGCAGATCAATTTGCTAAGGAAGTTGACTTCTTCTCAATTGGTACTAACGACTTGATTCAGTACACATTTGCTGCTGACCGTGGTAATGAACATGTTTCATACTTATACCAACCTTACAACCCTTCACTTCTTCGTTTGATTAAGCACACGATTGATGCTGCTCATGATAACGGAATTTGGTGTGGTATGTGTGGTGAAGCAGCTGGTGATTCAGTAATGTTCCCACTTCTTTTAGCAATGGGACTTGATGAATACTCAATGAGCGCTACTTCAATCTTGCGTATCAGAAGCCAAATGAAGAAGCTTGATACTAAGGACTTAGAAGGTTTAGTAGATAAAGCAATCAATGAATCTTTAACTAATGAAGATAACCAAAAGTTAGTAGAAGACTTGATGAGCAAGCTTAATTTAGATTAATAAATAAAAGAGTCTAGTTATAGGCTCTTTTATTTTTTTGCTTAAATTCACACTTCTTTCAAAAATAATTGATATAATAATTTTATAGAAAAAAGATTAACAATATAAGGTTTTAAGAATATTAAACAAATATTAACTTTATAAAGTTAAGCTGATAGTGTATAATAAATTACACAGGAAGAATTGATGTTATATTTAAGGAGCGTGACGTAATGATTAATTTATATGTTTCATCTAGTTGTACTTCGTGTCGTAAGGCAAGAGCATGGCTTAATAAGCACGATATTCCTTTCAAAGAGAGAAACATCTTTTCAGAACCATTGACTAAAGAAGAAATTGTCAATATTCTTCGTCTAACTGAAAATGGGACTGAAGAAATTATTTCAACACGCTCAAGAGCTTTTCAAGAACTACATGTAAATTTGGATGATCTTTCAATTGATCAGCTTTTAGACCTTGTTGAAAAGAATCCAAGCTTGTTGCGTCGACCAATTATTATGGATGATCGTCGACTTCAAGTAGGTTATAATGATGATGAAATTAGACGTTTCTTACCAAGAAAGGTACGTCGTTTAGAATTGGCCAAAGCTCAAAAATTGGCTGACCTTTAAAAATTACGTTAGCTTCGGCTAACGTTTTTATTTTATTAGTAATTTAGGTTACAATATTCTAGTACAAAGGAGGGATTAAGGTGCAAGTAGAGAAAATAAATGAAAATACTATTCGAGTGCACATGGACTCAGAAGAATTAAAAAGTCGTGGCATTAGGATGCTAGATTTACTTGGAAATAAAAGTGAAATCCAAGACTTTTTCTATTCCATCTTGCGCGAGGTAGATACGGATCACTCTTTTGCCGGAGATAATCAACCAGTTACTTTTCAAGTAATGCCTAATGAAGGCGGTCTGGATTTATTAATAACGAAATATAATAAAGCAGATGCTGATAGTATTCAAAAACAACTTGGTAATCTTTTAGGAATGGGTAATGATAATCGTGAAAGTAGGTTAGGACCTATTCAAAAGCTCAATAAAGAATTGGGAATTTCTTCAGATTCTAACAAGGATATCCCAGCCAAGGAAGTAAGTAATCAAGCTAATTTCTTATTTTCTGATATTGACCAAGTAGTTCAATTAGCTGATAGCTTACCAACAGATAAAGTAGCGGCTAGTCTTTATACTTTCAAGGAACATTATTTATTACAAATGAATAATTTAGGTAATGCTGAAGATGTAGATTCTGGCAATATTTGGTCAGTTTGTCTTGAATTTGGAACTTTAGCTGATGATAAGACGCTTAATTTGTTCAAAAATAATGGAAAGTGTTTGATCAAGCAAGATGCACTAGCTGATTTATTAACTTATTTCAAATAGTCAAAAGAGGTCAAAAAATTTTGACCTCTTTTTGTGTACATAAAATCAGGAGGATTATTATGTATGCAGCGCTTTTAAATAATAAATTAGTTTTAGCAAGAACAGAAGAAGCCCGGATTCAGTCAAATCTTATAGCTTTAAATCAAGAGAAATATCTTTGTCCGCGATGCAAGAAAAAAGTTATTCTAGTTCTTTCAGAAAAGAGATTACCCTTTTTTAAACATCAAATGGCTCAAGTAGGTCGGCAAGGAGAAAAAGAAGAACATTATCGGGGAAAGATTAATTTAAAAACAGCTTTAATTGCGGCTGGTTTCCCAGCTAAAGAGGAAGTCCCTTTGGCAAAAGGGGAATTGAGAGCAGACATTCTTGTAAATTCACAATTAGCATTTGAAATTCAGTGTGCACCACTTTCAAAGGGAGAATTTTCACATCGCCATAATTTATATAAAAAAGTTGGGATAATTGATATTTGGATTGTAGGTAAGCGGCATTATTTGACAAATTACTTAAATCAAAGGCAAGCGATTTTTTTGAGATTTAACAGGAGTTGGGGCTATTATTATCTGGAAATTGATAGTAAACGAGAATATTTAACTTTAAAATATCAAATCTTACAAGAACCATTAACAAGGAAAATTAGATATCAAAACCATTAATAATTTGTAAAAGCTCATCGTGAAGTAAATGACCTTCAACAATTAAACCACTATTTTCGTCTTCATCATTGAAGATGACAGTTGTTGGCGTATCATTAATATGCCATTTTTGTGCTAAGCGTTCATCTGCAGCAATGGATTCATTTAAGTATGTGGACATGCGAGCACTTTGAATTTTAGGAATAGATAAGCCCAATTCCTGAATCAGATTTTTAAATAAGCCAGTGTTGTATTCTTTATTAAGGTCATTAATATTGTGTTGTACTGCTAAGCAATATTTACGTGCTATTTTATTGCCATAAGCCATTTTAATAGCATGATAATCTTTCAAAGCGGCAAAAGTTTCTTCACTAGCGTGATTATATGTCTCTAAATTAGTAGGACACTTATGTTTTCTGATCAAATCACTCTGAATTGTTTTCATATTTGCTAAAGGAATCAGATGATAACGAGTAATCGCATCTGCCTCTTTCATGGTTTTCATAATTGTCTGTTCTGTTTGGTAGCAACAAGTGCCAATTGGATTAACAAACATAAAAACTTCAAACATGGTTTCTAAGCCTCCAACAAATTTATTCATCTATATTTTAGCGAATGTATGGGCATTATGCTATTTTTTTGCCTAATTTCTATGTAGACTAGCTCTTGCAATTTTATTTTGATTAGTATTTTTGGAATTAGGATGAAAATTAAATTGCTGAATTAAAGTATTCAAGGTTTGTTTTATTAAATCAGGATTATCATTTTCGATTTCTAGTTCAAAATCTCGATATCCATCAGGGTAAGAAGTTTCGTCAAGTGTTAGTTCACAGTCATTAGGTCCCACTAATAAGTGGCGAGTAGTTTTAGAATAAGAGAAAATTTTTAAATCTTGGCAAATATCAGAGAAGTTATCAAATAAGTATTTACCACAATTATTTTCAAAAATTGTTACCCCACCATTTAAACTATTTTCGACAATTTCTTGTGCGACTTTCAGGGAGAGGGAATCGTTAATTTCAATAACCTCATGATAATTTTCTTGACAAAGTTTTTTAGCAGGCACCTTCATAGTCTGTTCGGCTTTATCTGGGTAAAGCCGAATTCGCAGACTTATTTTATTATTTTTTAAAGTCTCTTTATCGTTATCAAAATAATAATTTATTTGAGTAAAGCTTTTTTTGCTAGGAAAAGTTTTTAAAATAGCGGAAAAAACTTTTCTTTCTAATAAAGTTTTAGATTCAATTTCTCGATTTTTACTCATGTTGTCACTCCTTTGTTTTTTATTATACAGCTATCTAGTTTTATATTGTGAGAAAGGTATTGGGTTATGTTAGAATAATTGTGTTTGAAAAAATATAAGGAGGACAATGAGCATGACTGATTGGGATACCTTTTTATGGCCATATAACGAGGCCGTTCAAGAATTAAAGGTCAAGTTTAGAAGTCTTCGACAAGGCTTTTTAACTCGTGGTGAGCATTCACCAATTGAATTTGTAGTTGGCCGTGTGAAAACTGTCGACTCCATTAAAGAAAAGATGCAACGTCGAATAATTAGTCCAGAAGTTATTGAAACTGATATGCAAGATATTGCTGGTATAAGAATCATGTGTCAATTCGTGGATGATATTTATAAAGTCGTTGATTTGATTCATGAACGTAGTGATATGCAGGTGGTAGAGGAGCGTGATTATATTCATGCTGCAAAGCCCTCAGGTTACCGTTCTTATCATATGGTTATCAAGTATACGGTTTTCTTACCAGAAGGAGAAAAAACTTTAATTGCGGAAATTCAAATTAGAACTTTAGCGATGAATTTCTGGGCAACTGTTGAGCATACATTAAGTTATAAATATCAAGGTAAATATCCTGAAGATGTTTCTAAAAGACTTAAATCAACAGCAGAAGCAGCATATCAACTTGATGAAGAAATGAGTGCTATTCGTAAAGAAGTACAAGATGCCCAAAAGGTATTTAATCAAAACAAGGGCAAGGGACAATAATGAAAGTAGCAATTATCAATAATAGTCATAAAAAGACTATAGAAGTAGTTGAACATTTGAAAAAATTATTAGCAGAAAAGCAAATAACTATAGATGAACATCAGCCTGATGTTGTCATCTCAGTTGGTGGGGATGGCACATTATTATCGGCTTTTCATAAATATGAAAAGATTGTTGATTCAGTTCGTTTTATTGGTGTTCATACGGGGCATCTGGGCTTTTATACAGATTGGCGAAATTATGATATTGACCAAATGGTTGATGCTTTATGTACGACAGCACCATCTACTTCAAGCTATCCGCTATTAGAGTTAACTTTAGTGATGGATGATGGCAGGCAAGAACGTTTTCTAGCTTTGAATGAAGCAAGTATTAAGCGAATTTCAAAAACTTTAGTTGCCAATATTTATATTAAAGGTGAGTTGTTTGAAAATTTTAGGGGAGATGGCATTTGTGTTTCTACCCCAACAGGTTCAACAGCTTATAGTAAGGCTTTAGGTGGGGCAGTAATTCATCCACGATTAAAGGCCTTGCAAATGACAGAAATCGCTTCTATTAATAATAGGGTCTTTAGAACAATCGGGTCACCAATTGTGATTGCCCCTGATGAATGGATTACAATCTTGCCTAATGATGGGCATAATTTGATTTTGATAATTGATGGTAATCGAATACCAGTTGATCACGTTAATCGAGTAATCTATCGTATTTCTAAGCAGCGAATTCACTTTGATAAGTTCGGTCATCATCATTTTTGGTCAAGAGTAGGAGATGCATTTATTGGCTAAATGAAAATTTTTAAATTTATAGTAAGTGAAGAAGATCCCAAACGTTTGGGACCTTTTTTGAGTAAGAAAAAGTTATCAAAACAGGCAATTGTTAACGCTAAGCATAATGGTGGGATGCTTTTAGTTAATCATCGGCGTCGATTTACAAATTTCACATTAAAAGTTGGTGATGAAGTTTTATTTGTAATGGGGAAGGAAAAAGTCAATAACTTTTTGAAGGCATCTAATAAGTCGGTCAAAATTGTATTAGAAACGGATAATTATCTAGTAATTAATAAGCCAGCGGCAGTTTTGTCGATACCTTCACGATATGAAGATAAGGATGCTGTTGTAAATCGCGTTATGGGGTATTTCGCAAAGAAAAAAAGCTCCGAGCAAGCTTTTTTAAAGCCACATATTGTAACTCGCTTAGATAGAGATACTAGTGGGCTAGTTTTGGTTGGAAAAAATGCTGTTGCGCATAGTAAGTTCAGTGAATTAAAAAAGGACGTTTTTGTAAAAGAATACCATGCAATTGTTCATGGTAACTTCAATTCTGAACACCAAAAAGGATTGATTACTGCCCCAATTGGTAAGATTGATGATAGTGTGAAACGCTATGTTACTCCTAATGGGCAAAAATCTGTGACACAGTATGAAGTCTTAGCCCAGAAAGATGACGCTAGTTTAGTTAAATTGCGTCTTTTTACAGGGAGAACGCATCAAATTCGGGTGCATATGGCTCATATTGGGCATCCGTTATTTGGTGATAAATTATATGGCTCAGTGGATAATTTTACTAGACAAGCTTTAAATTGTTCCCATTTAAGTTTCCCTGATCCATTTACTGATGAAAAAGTAACAGTTGAAATTGATGATCCAGAAGATATGGCACATTTGTGGCAAAATTTGTAGCACGTAAGTGCTATTTTTTTCGCTATTTTTTCGTGAGTTCTTCAAACTTTTTTCAAAAAAAGGGGTTAAGCTAAAAGCAACAAAATTAAAGGAGGGAAGAAAATGGTAAGAAAAATTTTGCAAAGATATACCATGATAATTTCTTCTTTAATTTTGATTGGTGGAATTAGTTATATAAATAGTCAATTAGTTAGTGCAGCGACTAGATCTAATTCCACTTTAAAAAATACAGTAATTAGTAGAAAAAATTTAGAAAGTAGAAATAGAGATGATAATACAGCCAAATCAAATAATTCAAATTCTAGCTATAATTCAACAATCCCAACTTCGAATACTCCTCAATCAAATATTGAAAAAATTCTTTCCCCAACAATAACATTTCCCCAAACTCCCACTAAAATATTCTTTTTTGCAACGAAACTCCCCCAAACTGGTTTGCAAAAAAGTGAAGTATCCCTTTTAGGAATTATAGTTTTGATTTTGACTTCGATTGTTGGCTATCATGGATTTTTCAAGAAAAACAATAGAAAATAAGTTGACCTTAGTAAAAAAATAATGATTATGAAATTGATAAAAAGTCAAATGCATCAACTTTTGGCTCTTTATCATTTTTTTTGCTTTTTATTTTTTTGAGGGGAATATAGCATAGTGATTAGCTGGTATATAAGTGTTTGCTTGAGATTTAATAATAAGTTATTTAATTGAAAAAGGTAACAATTATAAACTTTTTCTATTATAATATGCTATTATAAGATAATTTTATCTATAAATTTATGCTATTAGGGGGATATTTATGAGAAATATGTTTGATGCAAAACAAAGATTTTCTCTAAGAAAATTATCTATTGGGGTAGTATCTGTATTATTAGGTTTTACTTTTGTAAGTAACGCACAAGTTGTTCAAGCAGATACCTCTTCAAGTACAGCGAATTCACAAAATGGTGGGGGGGTAGATAGGGCTTCTGATTCACAATCGTCAGGTTCTGCATCTACTTCAGCAAATACAAGTAATTCAAATGAAGTAACTACACCTAGTTATCAAAATACTTCTAATAAGAGCAATATTACTGACAATAGTGATAGTGCTCAAACTTATGTTAATAAAACACGGCAAGACAGCATGGGTAATTTTTCGACAACTAATGTTGATCAAGCTAAAGGCATGGATTACATGCGACAAAATAGTCAAGTTGATCCTGGTAAAATCTTTGCTGGTGGTCCACAAAACTGGGGTTGGGCTTCTGATATGACCAAGAATTATAAGATTACGCAAGAAGCTCAAAATAATGGCACTACTAAATGGACTGTAACTTTCTTGCCTGATGGCAAATATTACATGAATAATATTGTTAACCATGCAGATAGTGGTGCGTATGCGTTAATGATTTCTAAAGACAATGAGGTGGTTAAGGATGCAAATGGTAATTTATTTACTGTTAATGAAACCTTACGTAATAACGCTGCAAGTTTAGGTGGCAGTGTAGTAAAAACCGCTACTGCTTATATTAAAGGTGAAATGTCCCAAAGTTATCAAGACTATGACCAAGCTGCCATTAATAGATGGATAGCCACTGATCCTGCTACTGCCACTACTTATATCAATAGTGGCAAGATTCCACTAACTTTTGCTACTGGATATGTAACAAGTAGCATTACTACTTTTACTAATACAAGTTCTGCTACACAACGTTCAAAAGTTTTAAATGATCGTGCTCTTTATATGGATTCATATGGTATTGTCCCAAGAGATAGTACTAACTATGACAATGTGCATGGTTTTAATAGTGGCATCGATTCGAACGGAAATGGTAGTTCTTACTGGCAAAAAGCATTTAAGATGGATGAAAACAATGCCAATAAGAATCAGAATCAAAATATGTGGGGCAATAAAAATCCTGTTATTGATGTCAACGATTTTGGCTATGGAATCTTATTTAGAACTCAAGGGTCTAAGTTCTTGAATGATAATTCTGGTGCCACATGGACTGTTACATTTTACACAAAACCTAGTGGTGAAAAGGTTTCTACATATAGTGGTGTAATTGCTTTAGGAAATGAAGGTACACCTCAAAATGCAGATGGTGGTGCTACTAGAGGACAAGCTGCCAAGACTAATTCAGATATTCACTTGATGCAAGCTGCTTCAAGTGGGGTAAGCTCTGGTAAGATTATTACTAGTGATTCATTAGACGCAGCAACGGCTCAAGTTAACGTTGTGGTTAAAAATGCAACCAATAATGCAACTGGCAACATTCCAGCTGTTAACTATACTTTGACTAAAGCTCCATTAACTGATGTAACAGGTAATACCAATTCCAGCACTAGTTCAGTAACTGATAGTGTGGTTCCAAATACTGGGTCTGTTCAAAAGAATTACTATATCTCTGAGTCATTTGCTTATAGCAATGATACAGATGAAATGCAAGCAAAAATTGATAAGGCTCTTAACCCAACATCAGATAATGGAAGTAAGTATTTAAGTTTAAACATCAATAATTTGGCTGATCTTGAAAAAGCTGGATTTAAAGCAACTACTAGTTATGATTCAACTAATAAGCAATATGTAATTACAGTTGCCAATGCTGATAAGGATAATATTAAGTATCCAGCTGTTGACCCTGCAGCTTTAACTGTCGTTAATGACAAAACTAATTTAAGCCAAGATACCGCTTCAACTGCAAAGATAACTGACTTAATTAAGGCAGCTAATTCAAATGTTACTGATGTTACTTATAGTGATATTGATCGAGCAGCAACTTTGACTTATGCTGACGGGTCAACTAATTCTGTATCTTATGACGATTTAGTAGTTCAAGTTCCTGCAAAGACTATGATTTATCAAGATTCTGGAGCAGATACTTTCACAATTACCGATGATGAAGCTGGCTCTATTAGTACTAATGTTAATGCGGCTAATGCTACTGCTAAGTTAGGTATTAGAGTAAATCAAATAAATGGTAAGTATGATGGTTCAGTAACTGTTTCAAGAACTTCTGCTTCTGGCGTTTACCAGACTGCAACTTTAACACCAGCTCAAACCATCATCAATATTCCTAACCCAGTGTTAGTTAAGGATAAAACTAATATTACAGCTGAAGAAAAGCAAAAAGTTGTAGACAATCTTAAAAATGCTAATAAAACAATTTCAGATGGTTTTACATCTGCTTCAGTTGCTTTAGATGGTACTGCAAGTGTAACTTTTGCTGATGGCTCAAAACCTATTACTGTTCCTGGGACTAAGACTGTTTTTGAAAGTATTCACCAAAGCATTATTCCACCTTCTGGCCTAGTTTGGGTAAAAGATCAAACTAATTTAACTAGTTCAGAACTAGATCAAGTTAAGCAATTATTTAAGGATGCTAATGATGGTGCTACTGAAGTTAGTTTCGGTACTAACAATACAGGTGTAACTGTTAAGTATTCCGATGGGCAAGTTTTAACGTTAGATGATGTTCGCGCTAACCAATATACGATTAATTATCCTAAGAGAGTCTTAGTTCCAATTGGTGAAACTGTAAGTTCAGTAGGGGGCGATGTTTATAAAGCCGCCTTCCAAGAATCTATTCAAAAGAAGGCCAGTTTAGATGGTATTGCTTATTTATTGAATATTAGTTTGGATAGTAGTGGAAATGTTACATATACTATTTCTACTAACAATGATTCAAAGAGATTAGTATATAGCCAAGGAAAACTAGACGCTAAATATACAACTGTTTTTGTTAAGAAGTTAGTCAAAGTTGCTGATCCAAATAATTTAACAGATCAAGATAAACAAAATATTAAGGATCAATTAACTAAAGATAATCCTAATATTCTATTTGATTGGAATAATGCAACTATTAATAATGGTTACAATGCTACGTCAACTCTTAGCTTTAGTGAAGGCAGCCCTACTTTAGATGTAGTTAACTCCAACTTGATTTATGCTGACGCAGTAGCTCCTAAAGTAAAAACAGCTGTTGGTGATCCAGATAATTTAACTAATGATCAAAAGCAGTCAATTATTGATAAAGTAATTGAAGCTAATAAAGATCGTGATGTAACAAGTGCGACAATTGATCAAAATAATGGTCGAGTGGTTGTTACTTATGATGGCAGTAGTATAACTGAAACTATTCCAATTAGTGATACTATTGTTTATATTCCAACTAGAACTGTTGTATCTAACAAGGCAAATAACTGGACTACCCCTGATTACACTTTAAGTGATTCTGAACAAGCTAGTGTAAAGTCTGCTACAGAAGCTGCTAACAAGGGCTTCACAGCTCAAGTTAATAATGATGGTAGTGTTTCATTAACAGATGATAATGGAAATACTGCAACATTAACTACTGATCAAACAATCTTAAAATTACCAAAGAGAACAGTAGTTGCTGATAAAAAACATTTAACATCAGATGAAAAACAAGCAGTTTTAACCGCAATTAAGAAGCTCAATCCATCTGTTGCTGATACTAGTGCTGGTAATGTAATTGCCGATGATGGTACAGCGACATTATCTTTTGTTGATAATGGTACTAAAACTAAAGTTGCTGGTGATTTACTTGTATATCAAAATGCTACTTTGAATAAGCCAACAACATTAACACCTGTCGTTGATAAAACTAACTTAACTTCAACAGAAATCAGCCAAATTATTCAAAATGTTAAAAATGCCAATATGTCTGGTGGTACAACTTATCTAACAGATGTAAATGTTGTAAAAGATGATAATGGAAATAATGTAGTTTCTGCTACTTTACCAGATGGTACGACACATCAGTTAACTATGGATGATGTTGCTGTAACAATTCCACTTAGAACAGTAGTTGCAAATAAAGGTGATCAACCTGATGAAACTGGTCAATTAGTGCCGATTTATCGTTTAGACGATGGCGAAAAGCAAGCTATGAAGGATGCATTCTTGAAGGATAATCCAAATATTGCATCTGATCATGTACAAGCACACGCTAGTGGGGATATTACTGTTTATGATGATAATGGTAAAGAGGTTGCAACTATTCCTGCAGATAAGACCACTTTTGACATTTCGACTAGAATTGGGGTTAAAAACCAAAAAGAATTAGATTCTGGTGAAGTTCAAGTGGTTACTGATGTTCTTAAGCAGGGGAACGCTAATGTGGATACTACTAAGATCTCAGTAGGTACTGATGGTACTGCAGATGATATGGCTAAGGTTAGTTTTACAGATGGTACACGTTCAATTACCATACCAGGTGAAAAGCTTACTGCACAAATAGTTAATAACATGGTTTACCCATTAGAAATTACTTCTAAGACTTTAGTAACTGATCCAACTAAGTTAACTGACAATGACAAGGCACAAATTGAAAACAGTCTTAGAAAGAATAATCCCCAAGTTCAAAGTTATGAATATGGAACTGATGAAAGTGGTAATCCAACAATCACTGCAGTTTATCCAGATAATTCAAAGACTACAATTCCGTTATCTGTAGTTGTTGCGAAGTATCCAGAGAAGACTTTAATCAAGTTGAGTGATCGGAATAATAATCCAGCAGCTGATTTGACTAATGCCCAAAAAGAAGTAATTGCAAGTGCAGTTAAAGTTGCAAATCCTAATGCTGAAGTAATTGTTAATAGTGATGGGTCAGTAACTATGACTGAAACTGTAACATACAATGTTCCAACACCAGTAGCTGGTGGGGATATGCATGATCCAAATGTTCAAGTTACTACTAAGGAAGTAACCAAAACTATTACAACGACTATTTCTGCACCAGATGCAGTAATCAACGTTCCTAATAAGGTTAAGGTTGATAATGTTTCTAGTCTAACTCCATTTGAAAAGTCTAAGGTTTGGGATGCAATTAAAGCCGCAAATCCAAATACTAAATTTAATGGTATTGATATTACTAACATTGTTGAAGATAATGGTGATACTCCAGTTACTTTCCAAGACGGAAGTCCTGCAACTAAATTGACTGATTTAGTTGCCAAAAAGACTGTTGCTGATACTGTTGTAGTGAATATCCCATCTGAAAGAATAATTGTTAATAATAGGCAACAATTATCTGATGAGGACCAAGAAGCTGTTAAGACTGCAATAGCGAATGCCAACCCAGCTTCTGATGGAAAGCCAACAGTTACAATTGATTCTGATGGTAATATCAAACTTACATATAGTGATGGTTCATCAGTAGACTTACCCGTAAAAGTTAATAAGATAACTGTCCAAGCTCCAGTGCGTCAAATTGTTCAAGATAAGAATGAAAACGGTACAACTACTTTCCCAATTGATAAAGAAGCAATTAAGAAAGCTTTCACTATAGCTAACCCAGACTTAAATAGCGATAATGTTGTAGTTGACAATATTGGTGGAGTAAACTACACCGGTTCAGGAACTGATGATCCAAGTGTTTATATTCCTAGAGATGTAACAACTATTAAAGTTGGACCTAAGGTTTTAGTAGATAATCCTACTTCCTTAACTGATGATGAAAAAGACCAAGTAATTAGCACTATCAAGAAGGATAACTTTGATTCAGTTACTAATGAGTATGGTAACTTTAATCCAATTACCCATGATTCATTCCAAGAAGATGGATTGCATGTAACCTACCCAGCTGGTCAAGGACAAAATGTGGTAATTCCATATAGTGATTTGGTTGAACAAGCTGCTAAGGGACAAGATATCTATGTTGCTAAGGGCGATACTGTAAATCCTAGTGATTTAATTGCTAATAAGGATGCTTTACCAGAAGGTACAACACCAACTTTGAATGGTTCAGTTGATACTTCTACTTCAGGTGTAAAGAAGGCTACAGTAACTGTAACTTACAGTGATGGTAATAGTACTCAAATAACTGGTAACGTTCACGTAATTGAAGCAGGCGAACCAGTTAAAGTTGGCTTGAACCACAACTTTACAGCCGAAGAAGCTAAGAGTGCAATTAATCCGAACGCTGAATTGCCAGAAGATGCAGCTTATAGCTGGAAGACCACTCCTGATACTTCTACTTCAGGAAGTGATAAAGAAGGGGTAGTTACTGTAACTGTTGGTGACAAGAGTGTTGATGTACCAGTTAAGGTTAATGTAGTTAGTGATGCCGATGAATCTGTTACACCAATTCCTGAAAAGCCTGTAACTGTAAAACATAATGCAGAGTTACCAAAGGCTGAGGATGTAATTACTAATAAGGCAGATATGCCTAATAGGACAACATACAGTTGGGATCCTGAAAATACTCCAAAGACAGATACAGTTGGAGAATTCCCAGGTAAAATCATTGCTACATTCCCAGATGGCAGTACTAAGTCTGTAGATGTAACTGTTAAAGTAACTCCATTAGATAATGAAACTTATTCTGCTAAGGGTAAGACAGTAAATGTAGATAAAGGCACAGATCCTGTTGCAAAGGATAGCATTGAAAATACGTCTGATCTTCCTGAAAATACAGACTATGTTTGGACTAAAAAGCCTGATACTTCTACTTGGGGTGACAAGCCTGGAACAGTTCACGTAACTTATCCAGATGGCTCAACTCAAGATGTAGATGTAACTATCCACGTAAACAGTGATGCCGATAAGTATAATCCAACTACTCATCCAATAACTGTTGATCATAATGAAGACTTAACTGGCAAGGCTAGTGACACAGTTGATTCAAATAACTACCCAATTACTAAGATTGATTGGCAAACTGTTCCTTCAACAACTACTCCAGGTGGAGTTCCTGCAAAAATTGTTGTAACTTACGAAGATGGTAGTACAGATACTCTTGATACAACTGTAAATGTTCGTCCAGCTCAATCAGAACAATTTGATCCAGCATCACAAGAAATACCTACTCGAATTAATCAAGTTCCAAAGGCTGA
This sequence comes from Lactobacillus mulieris, assembly GCF_007095465.1. GTDB lineage: Bacteria > Bacillota > Bacilli > Lactobacillales > Lactobacillaceae > Lactobacillus > Lactobacillus mulieris. Next base: position 1,215 of record NZ_SDGL01000009.1, on the reverse strand, counting down.
AGATGGTATTCAAAAGCAAGACAAGAATGGTAAAGACATGCCAACGGATGCTGAATATAGTTGGGCAAAAGAACCAGATGTTTCTAAGAGTGGTGAATCTACTGGTGTGGTTAATGTTACTTATAAAGATGGATCTGTAGATCAAGTGACTGTACCAGTTAGGGTTGTTTCTGATGCAGATGAAAATAATCCTAAAGCGGACTCTGTCTCTGTAAAACGTAATGCAGATTTACCAAAGGCTGAGGATGTAATTACTAATAAGGCAGATATGCCTAATGGAACAACATACAGTTGGGACCCAGAAAATACACCAAAGACAGATACAGTTGGAGAATTTTCAGGTAAGATTATTGCTACATTCCCAGATGGCAGCACTAAGTCTGTAGATGTATCAGTAACTGTTATTACCAATGATGCCGACAACTTCAATAGTAATTTCGATAAGGTACCAGTGAAGGGTGATGCTGACTTAACTGATTCTCAAAAAGAAGAAGTTAAGGGCAACGTTACTAAGAAAAACCCAGATAAGGGAATTACTAACATTGAAGTAAAGGGCGACGGTTCAACAACTGTAACGTTTGAAGATGGTACAACCAAGGAATTGACTCCAGATCAAACCATCAAGCGCTATGATGTAGGTGAACCATTGACTAATACTGGTGAAGCAGATACAGACCTTAACTCATTTGACAAGACTACTGTAAAAGATGCAGATAAGTTAACTGATGATGAAAAGGGTCAAGTAGTATCAAACATCAAGAAGACAAATGGCGATAAAGATATCACTAACATTGATGTTAAGGACAACGGTCGTACTATCGTAACCTTTGGTGATGGAACTCAAAAGGAATTGACACCAGACCAAACAATCATCAGTAGTAAGTTAGGTGAACCATTGACTAACACTGGTGAAGCAGATACAGACCTTAACTCATTTGACAAGACTACTGTAAAAGATGCAGATAAGTTAACTGATGAAGAAAAAGGTCAAGTAGTATCAAACATCAAGAAGACTAATGGTGACAAAGATATTACTAACATTGATGTTAAGGACAATGGCCGTACTATCGTAACCTTTGGTGATGGAACTCAAAAGGAATTGACACCTGATCAAACTATCATCAGTAGTAAGTTAGGCGAACCATTGACTAACACTGGTGAAGCAGATACAGACCTTAACTCATTTGACAAGACTACTGTAAAAGATGCAGATAA
>NZ_SDGL01000008.1 GCF_007095465.1 Lactobacillus mulieris | reverse complement strand
TCAAAGCCGGTTGGAAATTGCAATTTTAGCTTATAATTTGGCTTATTGTCTAGAAAGATTTAACTAGCACCACGCGTATTATAATACTAATCTTCATTAACTGTAAGCGCTTCCTAAATAAAAATAATTAGATACAAAAAAACCACTACCAAAAGTAGTGGTTTTATGTATATCAATCAAAAATTATTCTGCGTTTCCGCCACGTTTCTTAATAATTTCTTCTTGAATTGACTTAGGTGTTGGTGAGTAGTGGTCAAATACCATAGTGAAAGTACCACGACCTTGAGTTGATGAACGCAAAGTAGTTGCGTAACCAAACATTTCTGAAAGTGGAACCATAGCATTCAATACCTTAGCACCTGAACGATCTTCCATACCGTCCATGTTACCACGACGAGCGGTAATTGAACCCATAACGTCACCTAAGTATTCTTCTGGAGTAATTACTTGAACTTTCATGATAGGTTCAAGAATTACAGCACCAGCCTTAGGAGCAGCATTCTTCAAAGCAAGAGATGCAGCAACCTTGAAGGCAGCTTCACTAGAGTCGACTTCGTGGTAACTACCATCGTAAAGCTTAGCCTTAACGTCGATCAATGGGTAACCTGCAAGAACACCATTCTTCATAGCTTCTTGCAAACCAGCATCAACTGAAGGAATAAATTCACGAGGAACTACACCACCGACGATAGCATCTTCAAATTCGTAGCCTTCGCCTTCCTTAGTTGGTGTAAATTCGATCCATACGTCACCGTATTGACCCTTACCACCTGATTGACGAACAAACTTACCTTGAGCCTTAGTTGGCTTAGTAAATGTTTCACGGTATGCAACTTGTGGTTCACCGATAGTTGCTTCAACGTGGAATTCACGCTTCATACGTTCAACCATGATGTCCAAGTGAAGTTCACCCATACCTGCAATCAAAGTTTGACCAGTTTCTGCATTAGTTTCTGCCTTGAAAGTAGGGTCTTCTTCAGTAAGCTTTTGAAGAGCTACATCAAGCTTATCACGGTCAGCTTTTGACTTAGGTTCAATAGAAACTTGGATAACTGGATCTGGAACTTCAAGACTTTCAAGAATAAGTGGGTGATCTGGATCAGTTAATGAGTCACCAGTAGTAGTGTTCTTCAAACCGATAGCACCAGCGATGTCACCTGAGAATACTTCACTAATTTCAGTACGTGAGTTAGCGTGCATTTGAAGCAAACGACCAACACGTTCACGTGAATTCTTAGAAGCATTCAATACGTATGAACCTGATTGAAGTGAACCAGTGTAAACACGAATGAAAGTCAAACGACCAACAAATGGGTCAGTAGCAATCTTAAATGCTAAAGCAGCAAATGGCTTGCTGTCATCAGCAAGAAGTTCTACTTCACTACCATCCTTAGGATCGTGAGCAACATAAGGCTTAACATCAAGTGGTGAAGGTAAGTAGTCAACAACACCGTCAAGCATCATTTGAACACCCTTGTTCTTAAATGCAGAACCTGCAAATACAGGGAAGAATTTAAGATCCAAAGTAGCCTTACGGATAGCTGCCTTTAATTCTTCGTTAGTGATTTCTTCACCACCAAGGTACTTGTCCATGATGTCATCGTCAACATCAGCAACAGCTTCAATTAATTCACCACGACGCTTTTCTGCTTCTTCCTTGTATTCATCAGGAACAGGAACAGTATCCCACTTAGCACCAAGCTTATCTTCGTCGTAAACATCAGCTACCATGTTAATTAAGTCGATAACACCTTCAAATTGGTCTTCAGCACCAATAGGCATTTGAACTGCATGTGCGTTTGCATTCAAACGTTCGTGCAAAGTCTTAACTGAAAAGTCAAAGTTTGCACCAATCTTATCCATCTTGTTAACAAAAACAATACGAGGAACACCGTATGTTTCAGCTTGACGCCAAACATTTTCAGTTTGAGGTTCAACACCAGATTGTGCGTCAAGAACAGTTACGGCACCATCTAAAACACGAAGTGAACGTTCTACTTCGATAGTAAAGTCAACGTGTCCTGGGGTATCGATGATGTTAACGCGGTAGTCTTTCCATTGTGCAGTAGTAGCTGCAGAAGTAATAGTAATACCACGTTCCTTTTCTTCTTCCATCCAGTCCATTTGACTGTCACCTTCGTGGGTTTCACCAATCTTGTGGATCTTACCAGTGTAGTAAAGGATACGTTCAGTAGTGGTAGTCTTACCCGCATCGATGTGGGCCATGATACCAATGTTACGTGTCTTTTCTAAAGGAAATTCGCGTTTAGCCATGATATATTTTTCTCCTTAAATACTAACGACAACAAATTAGAAGCGGTAGTGTGCAAATGCACGGTTAGCTTCTGCCATACGGTGAACGTCTTCACGCTTCTTAACAGCTGAACCAGTGTTATTTGAAGCGTCGATGATTTCGTTTGCTAAACGTTCATCCATAGTGTGTTCGTTACGTAAACGAGCGTAAGATACTAACCATCTTAAACCTAAAGTGGTTCTTCTTTCTGGACGAACTTCTACAGGAATTTGGTAGTTTGAACCACCGATACGACGAGCTCTAACTTCAAGAACAGGCATAACGTTGTTCATTGCTTCTTCAAAAACTTCAAGTGGTTCCTTACCAGTCTTGTCCTGAATAATTGAGAAAGCATCGTAAAGGATTGAAGAAGCCTTTGCTTTCTTACCATCAATCATCAAGTGGTTGATTAACTTGGTAACGAGTTTTGAGTTGTAAATTGGGTCTGCTAAAACAGTTCTCTTAGCTACATGTCCTTTTCTAGGCATTATTTAACTCCTCCTTAACCTTTCTTTGCACCGTACTTAGAACGACCTTGCTTTCTGCCGTCAACACCAGCAGTATCAAGGGCACCACGAACAATGTGGTAACGAACCCCAGGAAGGTCCTTTACACGTCCACCACGAATTAAAACAACTGAGTGTTCTTGCAAGTTGTGGCCTTCACCTGGAATGTAAGCAGTAACTTCAGTTAAGTTTGATAAACGTACACGAGCATATTTACGTAAAGCTGAGTTAGGCTTCTTAGGTGTCATAGTACCCACACGAGTTGCAACACCACGCATTTGAGGAGCAGGATTAAATACTTGTTCCTTCTTCATGCTGTTGTATCCGTAGTTTAAAGCTGGTGATTTAGATTTAGTCGTCTTTGAATGACGGCCTTTTCTAACCAATTGGTTAATGGTTGGCATTAATTTTTCCTCCTAAATTTTGTTCACACATCCGGGAGTTTCTTTTTGACCTCACGGAAATGATTTAAAAAATACACAATTGATATTGTACTCCCTTTTCAAAATAAAGCAAGTTAAAAAAATTACACTTTCCAAAAAATATCTTGTTATTTTTATGTATTTAATTATTGCGAGGTGAAAAAATGGTATTAAACATAATTAATTTTTATTTTGGAGCCTGTTTGGCTTCATTCATTTCAGTAATCGTTCAAAAAGATGGGCTAAGATGGCGTCGTAGTTATTGCCTATCTTGTAAAAATCCTTTAACTTGGTCTGAATTATTCCCTATTTTTTCTTTTATTTTTCAAAAAGGGACTTGCAGACATTGTAAAAAGCCAATCCCACATTTTTTGCTTTTTATTGAAATCGTGGGTGGGATTACCTTTCTAAAAACAGATTGGTATTCAAAAAGTGGTTTAATTGAATTTTTCCTTTGTTTACTTTTATTAACGATGGCAATTTTTGATTATTACTATCAAGAAATTCCCTTCTCAATCTTTCTAATTTCATTTCTGATAGTGATTATTAAGGATCTACTTTTTGAGCAAATCTCAACTTTGATAACATCAGTTTTGGCAACCTCTGTCATGATTATTGCATTAGGAATTCTAGTATTACTAAAAAAATTTGGATTAGGAGACTTATTCTTTTATTTGATAATTTCATTCTATTATTCAGAATATTTAGCCAACCTTGTTTTTCTTTTCGCCTCGCTGGCAGTTTTAACTCTCTATCCTAAATTAAAAGCACAAAACCAAACACATTTATCACTGCCATTTTTACCATTTTTATTTTTTAGTTTAAGTATTTTAAAATTACTAATGTAATTCATGACTACATAAAAAGAACCATTAAGCATTTGCTTAATGGTTCTTTTCTTAATAAGTCAACTTAAATTATTTGTTTTTATTCAAACTCTTTAAGTCAATTTTATTTTCTTCAGCTAATTGACGTTCAATATCAGCAATTGAATATACTGCTTGTGGCTTAGGTACATCAGCTTGAGGTTCCATAGAACGGTAAACTGGCATACCTGTACCTGCAGGAATAATCTTACCAATAATAACGTTTTCTTTAAGACCAAGAAGTGGATCGTTTTTACTTCTAATTGAAGCATCAGTAAGAACACGCGTAGTTTCTTGGAATGAAGCAGCTGATAAGAAACTGTTAGTTTCAAGCGCTGCCTTAGTAATACCCAAGATTACACTTTGTGCAGTTGCTGGAATACCACCTGAAATAATAACTTCCTTGTTTCTGTCCTTAAATTCACCAATATCCATTAATTCACCTGGCAAGATATCAGTTTCACCTGGATCAAGTACACGTACTTTTTGAAGCATTTGGCGGGCCATAACTTCAACGTGCTTATCGGCGATTTCTACCCCTTGCATTCTGTAGGCCTTTTGAATTTCACTCAAGATATACTTTTCAGTAGTCAAAGCATCTCTAACTCTAATCAATTCCTTAGGGTCAATAGAACCAAGTGTTAACTTATCACCACGAACAACTTCATCACCTTCAGCAACTGCAACACTTGCAGTATATGGTACAGAGTATGTTCTTGTATCAGTCTTACCCTCAACAGTGATTTCACGAGTATGTTCAGCTGGATTTTCTTCAATTGAAGCTACAACACCAGTTACTTCAGAGATAGTTGCACGACCTTTAGGGTTACGTGCTTCAAACAATTCTTGAACACGAGGAAGACCTTGAGTAATATCTTCAGCACCGGCAACCCCACCGTTGTGGAAGTTACGCATAGTAAGCTGAGTACCAGGTTCACCGATTGATTGTGCAGCAACAGTACCTACTGCTTCACCAACTTCTACCTCTTCACCAGTAGCTAAGTTCATACCGTAACACTTTTGACAAACACCATGTTGAGTGTTGCAAGTAAATACGGAACGAATTGTTACTTCTTTGACTCCACGATCAACAATTTCTTGAGCTAATTCTTCATCCATCATTACGCCCTTAGGTGCAATAACTTCATGAGTTTCCGGATCAAAGACACTTCTAGCAGTATAACGTCCAACTAAACGATCGAATAATGGTTCGATCATTTCGTCGCCTTCTTTAATTGCATGAACTGTAATACCACGATCAGTACCACAATCTTCTTCACGAATAATTACGTCTTGTGCAACATCAACCAAACGACGAGTAAGGTATCCTGAGTTCGCAGTCTTCAAGGCAGTATCTGTCATTCCTTTACGAGCACCGTGAGTTGACATGAACATTTCCAAAACAGTCAAACCTTCACGGAAGTTGGAAGTAACAGGAATTTCCATCATCCCACCATTAGGAGCGGCCATCAAACCACGCATACCAGCAAGCTGAGTAAAGTTAGAAATGTTACCACGGGCACCAGAGTCGGCCATGACTGAAATAGGGTTACGTGGGTCGAAAATACCAGCCACTTCGTTTTGAACTTCATCCTTACATGCATTCCAAATGCTGATTACACGGTCGTGACGTTCTTGTTCAGTAATCAAACCACGTCTAAATTGCTTAGAAACAACATCAACCTTCTTGTGAGCCTTGGCAACGATATCATCTTTATCGCTTACCATAGGAATATCGGCCATACCAATAGTTAAACCAGAAGTGGTACATGCAGTGTAACCTAATTCTTTCATGTCATCTAAGAAGTCAGAAGTTCTTTGAACCTTGTATTCCTTGTAAACAGCTGCAATAGCATCAGACAAGAATCCCTTCTTAAATGGAGTACCTAAGTCCATATTATCTAATTTTTCATGGATATCTTCACCTGGTTGCAAGAAGTACTTAACATCTAACGGATGAGTTAAGTTATCTTGAGTTGGATCATTTACATAGAAGAAGTCCTTAGGGAAGATTTGGTTAAAAATCATCTTACCGTAAGTAGTTACAAAAACTCCATGTTCATAACCCTTGGGCCAAGTCTTTTCAGGCATTGAATCAGCAGCTAAACCAATTCTAGTATGGAAGTGAATATCACCATTTGCATAAGCCATAGTTGCTTCAGCTGGTGAATTAAAGATCATTCCTTCACCTTCACGGCCACGTTCTGCTTGAGTTAACCAGTAGTTCCCCAAAACGATATCCTGTCCAGGGGTTACAATTGGCTTACCATCCTTAGGTGCCAAAATGTGGTGAGCAGCAAGCATCAAAAGTCTTGATTCTGCAACTGCTTCATCTGAAAGTGGCACGTGGATGGCCATCTGGTCCCCATCAAAGTCGGCATTGTAGGCTTCACATGCAAGTGGGTGAAGTCTAATTGACTTACCTGGTACCAAAACTGGTTCGAAAGCTTGAATACCTAAACGGTGCAAAGTAGGAGCACGGTTTAAAAGAACTGGACGTTCCTTAATTACATATTCAAGAATGTCCCAGATATCATCATCTTCACGGTCAATCTTGCGCTTAGCATTTCTAATGTTAGTTGCAACACCGCGCTTAACGAGTTCATGCATTACAAATGGCTTGAATAATTCTAATGCCATTGGACGTGGAACACCACATTGGTAGAACTTAAGTTTTGGTGAAACATCGATAACTGAACGACCTGAGTAGTCAACACGCTTACCAAGCAAGTTTTGACGGAAACGCCCTTGCTTACCTTTAAGCATGTGTGAAAGTGACTTAAGTGGACGGTTACCTGGTCCAACTACTGGACGACCACGACGGCCGTTATCAATTAAAGCATCGACAGCTTCTTGAAGCATTCTCTTTTCATTTTGCACAATGATATTAGGTGCATGTAAATCAAGCAAACGCTTCAAACGATTATTTCTATTAATAACACGACGGTACAAATCGTTAAGGTCAGAAGTTGCAAAACGACCACCTTCAAGTTGAACCATTGGTCGTAAATCTGGTGGAATAACAGGAACAGTGTCCATTACCATCCATTCAGGCTTATTACCAGAATCTTTAAAAGCATTCAAAATATCCAAACGACGAATTGCTCTAGTTCTCTTTTGACCAGTAGCAGTTTGTAATTCCGCCTTTAAGCTCTTAACTTCTTTGTCAAGATCAACATTTTGAAGTAATTCCTTAATCGCTTCAGCACCCATTTTAGCAACAAAACGGTTACCAAACTTAGCCTTCTTTTCACGATATTCAGCTTCAGTTAAGAGTGACTTAGGTTCTAAATCAGTATCTCCAGCATCAATAACGATATATGCAGCAAAGTAAATAACTTCTTCAAGTGCACGAGGTGATACATCTAAAACCCAACCCATTCTTGATGGGATACCCTTGAAATACCAAATATGGGTTACAGGGGCAGCAAGTTCAATGTGACCCATGCGTTCTCTTCTAACTTTTGAAGAAGTTACTTCAACACCACAACGATCACAAACGATACCACGGTAACGAATACCCTTGTATTTACCACAGGCACAAGCCCAGTCCTTTGATGGACCGAAAATTCTTTCATCAAATAACCCATCTTTTTCTGGCTTCAAAGTACGGTAATTGATGGTTTCAGGCTTTTTAACTTCCCCATAAGACCATGATCTAATCTTATTAGGTGAAGCAAGCCCGATTTGCATACTTTCAAATTTGTTTACGTCAATCAAAGTTTAACCTCCTACTTAGAAACTGTATCATCAGAAGCTTGATCTACAGAACTTGTTGCACTTTGTTCAGAAGTTGTTTCTTCAGACTTAGTAGCTTCTTCGGCCAACTTCTTCTTTTCTTGTTCTTCAGCTAAACGTGAAAGAGTATCAATGTTGAGATGTTCACTTGAATCTTCATCCATATCACGCAATTCAATTTCCTTGTGATCCATATCAAGAACACGGATATCAAGACCTAATGATTGCAATTCTTTCACTAAAACTCGGAATGATTCAGGTACACCTGGTTTAGGAATTCGTTCACCCTTAACAATTGCTTCATATGCCTTCACACGACCAACAACGTCATCTGACTTGTAAGTCAAGATTTCTTGTAAAGTATATGCGGCACCATAAGCTTCAAGGGCCCAAACTTCCATTTCCCCGAATCTCTGTCCACCAAATTGTGCCTTACCACCAAGTGGTTGTTGAGTAACGAGTGAGTATGGCCCAATTGAACGAGCGTGGATCTTATCATCAACCATGTGAGCAAGTTTCAAGTAGTTCATTACCCCAACAGATACACGGTTGTGGAATGGTTCACCGGTTCTACCATCATAAATGACAGTCTTACCATCTTTACTCATACCAGCTTCACGTAAAGTATTGTAAACTTCGTCTTCGTCAGCACCGTCAAATACTGGAGTAGCAACATGAATACCTAATTGACGAGCAGCCATACCAAGGTGTAATTCAAGAACCTGTCCAATATTCATACGAGAAGGCACACCCATTGGGTTTAAGCAGATATCTACTGGACGACCATCTGGTAAGAATGGCATATCTTCTTCTGGAACAACAACAGCAATAGTACCTTTGTTACCGTGACGACCAGCCATCTTATCCCCAACTTGAATCTTTCTCTTTTGGCAAATGTAAACTCTTACCATAGTGTTAACACCTGGTGAAAGTTCATCTCCACCTTCACGAGTAAATACTTCAACGTTTTGGACAATACCGCCACCACCATGTGGTACACGTAATGAAGTATCACGAACTTCACGAGCTTTTTCACCAAAGATAGCATGAAGTAATCTTTCTTCAGCTGATAATTCAGTAACACCCTTTGGAGTTACCTTACCAACTAAAATATCGCCATCTTTAACTTCTGCCCCAATTCTAACGATACCTTGTTCATCTAAATCTTTAAGGGCATCTTCCCCAACATTAGGAATTTCACGAGTAATTTCTTCAGGTCCTAACTTAGTATCACGAGCTTCTGATTCGTAATCTTCAATGTGGATAGAAGTATATACGTCATCTTTAACCATTCTTTCACTAATCATGATGGCATCTTCATAGTTGTACATATTCCAAGTCATGAATGCGATAAGTGGATTTTGACCTAAAGCTAATTCACCTTCGGCCATAGATGGACCGTTAGCAATTACTTCGCCTTCAACAATCTTTTCGCCTTTCTTAACGTTAGGTGTTTGATTGTAGTTCTTATTAGCGTTTGAACGACGGTATTTTTCAAGTTCATACTTGTCTAAAGTACCATCTTCGCGACGAATTCTAATTTGATCAGCATCAACATATTCAACTACACCTGCAGCTTCAGCAACTAAAGCATCTCCTGAGTCGTGAGCAGCACGATATTCCATACCAGTACCAACTAAAGCAGCATGTGGGTTGATCAATGGAACAGCTTGTCTTTGGTGGTTAGCCCCCATCAAAGCACGGTTAGAGTCGTCGTTTTCAAGGAAAGGAATACATGCAGAAGTTACAGAAACTACTTGTTTAGGAATAACGTCCATGTAGTCAATCTTATCTGGAGTAACTTCGACATTATCATCTTTATGACGAGCTAAGATAAGATTTTCTTTAAATGAGCCATCTTCATTAAGTGGAGTGTTGGCACCAGCAATAATGTAGTTATCTTCTACATCAGCTGTTAAATAGTCAATCTTATCTGTAACTTTATGAGTTTCCCAAGAAACACGACGATATGGTGTTTCAATGAAACCATACTTGTTAATAATTGCATATGTTGCCATTGAGTTAATCAACCCAATGTTAGGACCTTCTGGTGTTTCAATCGGACATAAACGACCATAGTGAGTATAGTGCACGTCACGAACTTCATAACCAGCACGGTCTCTTGACAAACCACCAGGTCCTAAAGCAGACATTCTTCTCTTGTGAGTCAATTCACCTAATGGGTTGTTTTGATCCATAAACTGTGAAAGTTGTGATGAACCAAAGAATTCCTTCACACTAGCCACAATTGGACGAATGTTAATCAATTGTTGTGGAGTAACTGTATCAGGATCTTGAATTGACATTCTTTCCCGTACAACACGTTCCATCCGTGCTAAACCAATTCTAAATTGGTTTTGCAATAATTCACCAACACGACGAATACGTCTGTTACCTAAGTGGTCAATGTCATCAGTAGAACCAATTTCATCTTGTAAAACGAAGAAATAGTTAATAGAAGCCAAAATATCTGCTGGAGTAATGCATTTTACATCAGCATCAATGTGACCATTTGAAATTAACTTAACTTCTCTTTCAGGGTTAACCTTTGAAAAGACCTTAATTTCTTGAACAGTAATTGGATCTTGCATTACACCTTCATCAGATGGAGTGTATGTAACCATCTTAAAGTCGTCACGATCAAGATACTTTTCAAGAGTTTCCATTACAGCATGTGTAACAATAGTTCCCTTCTTGGCAATAATTTCACCAGTATCTGGGTCTGCTAAAGTTTCAGCTAGAGTTTGATTAAGTAAGCGGCTCTTTAAAGAAAGTTTCTTGTTAATCTTGTAACGACCAACTGGAGCCAAATCATACCGACGTGAATCAAAGAAACGAGCAAACAAAAGTGAACGAGATGAATCGGTCGTCTTAGGTTCACCTGGACGAAGTCGTTCATAAATTTCTTTCAAAGCTTCAGCAACTCGACTATCAGCAGGATTATTATGTACATCCTTTTCTAAAGTGAATTGTAAAGTATCATTTGTCCCGTAAATATCTTGAATTTCACTGTCTGAGCCAAAACCAAGTGCTCTAATTAAAACTGAAATAGGTAATTTTCTAGTACGGTCAATACGTACGTATGAAATATTCTTGGCATCAGTTTCATATTCTAACCATGCACCACGGTTAGGGATAACAGTAGCACCAAAAATTTGGCGTGCATTCTTATCAACATCACAGTTATAGTAAACACCTGGTGATCTAACAAGTTGGGAAACAATAACTCTTTCCGCACCATTGATAACAAATGAACCTGATCTAGTCATCAATGGTAAATCACCAAAGAATACGTCTTGTGTCTTAATTTCGCCAGTTTCGTGGTTAGTAAGCTTTAAAGTAACACGAAGTGGAGCAGCATAATTTGCATCGTGATTACGTGCTTCATCAATAGTGCTTTTAGCATCTTGAAGCTTGTAACCAACAAAGTCTAAAGATAACTTACCTGAGAAATCATTAATAGGCATAATATCTTCAAATACTTCGCTAATACCTTCATTTAAAAACCACTTATATGATTCGGTTTGTACATCAGTCAAATTAGGTAATTTAACTACTTCTTTAATGTGAGAAAAACTACGTCTTGTCCGGTGTTGACCGTAATTCACTAAATGTCCGTCCAAGGAAAACATCCTTTCTTTTGCAAAAGAAACCAAATATTACATTTGTGTTACAAATTCAAAAACTGGTATTTTTGAGCATAAAAAAACAAAAACAACACGTTTTGTCGTTTTTGTTCTTATCAGCTTACTGGACAATAGATCAGCAAGCTACTGAATATCAGCCTTTTTGAAAATCAAAACGATTATAACAAAAAATTGGTGCTTTTGTCAATAGCAAAACCTTGATCTTACTTACTTAATACAGCTTTTTTAGTTTCTGAAACAGTAAATTTTAGCTGACCTTTGGCAGCTCCAATTTTTAATGTTTGTCCAGATACAAGTTCAGAACTAATGAGCATATCTGACAACTTATCTTCTACTAAGTTTTGAATTGCGCGTCTTAAAGGACGTGCTCCATTTTCAGGATCAAAGCCTGCTTTTGCAATAACATCAAGTGCTGCAGGTGAAAACTTAATAGTAATTTGCTTTTTAGCCAAACGAGCAACCACTTTTTGAGTTAACAAAGTAACAATCTTCCGTAAATCACTACTTTGTAATTGATCAAAGACAATAGTTGCATCAATTCGGTTTAAAAATTCTGGCCTAAAGAAATCCTTAGTTGCCGCTTGTACCTTAGAAATACGTTCTTTTTCTTGGCTCACTTCGCTTGTAGTAAAACCTACAGTCTTATCACTAACTAATGAACGTGAACCTAAATTAGAAGTCATAATAATTACAGTATTTCTAAAGTCCACTTTTCTCCCCTTAGAATCTGTCAAAAAGCCATCATCTAACACTTGCAATAACAAATTAAAGACATCTGGGTGGGCCTTTTCAACTTCATCTAATAAAACCACGGAATACGGATGACGCCGAACTTGTTCACTTAATTGTCCGCCTTCTTCATATCCCACATAGCCTGGAGCTGAGCCAATCAACTTACTTGAGGCAATTGTATCCATATACTCTGACATATCAACTCTAACTAAGTTGTTTTCACTGCCAAACACTGCTGAAGCAACTGCCTTAGCTAACTCAGTTTTTCCAACACCAGTAGGACCTAAAAACAGGAATGAGCCTATTGGTCGATTCTCATCCTTTATCCCACTTCGACTACGCTTAATTGCTTTAGCAACAGCTTGAACAGCCTTGTTTTGTCCAATTACTCGCTTATGTAAGGTTGCTTCTAAGTTAATTAACTTCCTAGTATCATCTTTCTTCATCTGAGTTGCTGGAACGCCAGTCCATTCTGATACAACACGAGCAATATCTTCTTCGTTAACAACAGCTTTTCGATAAGCACTTTCTTTCAACTTATTTAATAAAGCTTGTTTTTGTTTTTCTAGCTTATCTTCATCAGCTTGTAAATTAGCTGCTTGAACAAAGTTTTGTTTTTCAACTTCTGCTCTCTTTTGCTTAGCAACTTTATTGAGTTGATTATCAAGACTTTGCAATTCTTTGTTAGAACCAACTGCATTATTAATTTTTACAGTAGCACTAGCTTCATCTACTAAGTCAATTGCCTTATCTGGTAAAAAGCGATTACTCAAATATATAGTAGATAAATCTACCGCTGCTTTTAAAGCAGCTTCAGTAATTTGTACGTGGTGGAAGCCTTCATATTTTGGCTTTAAGCCTTCCAAAATATGCAAAGTATCTTCTTTTGAGGGTTCAGTAATTCTTACTTGTTGAAAACGTCTAGCAAGAGCCTGGTCTTTTTCAATATATTTTTGATATTCATCAAAAGTTGTTGCACCAATCATTTGAATATCACCACGAGCAAGCGATGGCTTTAAAATATTTGAAGCATCAATTGCTCCTTCTGCACCACCAGCACCAATCAAAGTATGCATTTCGTCAACAAACAAAATAACCTTTCCATCGGTGCGAATCTCTTTCAAGATTTTTTTCATTCGGTCTTCAAATTCGCCCCGATACTTAGTACCCGCTACTAAACTCCCAATATCTAGAGCCATAACTCGTTTATCAAGTAAATCTTCGGGAACTTCTTTTTTAACAATGCAGCTAGCAATAGCCTGAGCTACAGCTGTTTTACCAACACCTGGTTCCCCAACTAAAACGGGATTATTTTTAGTACGGCGTGAAAGAATCTGAATAACTCTCTTAGTTTCTAAATCACGGCCAATAACAGGATCAATTTCTCCTTCACGAGCTTGCTTATTCAAATTAATTGATACACTGTCCAAAGTTGGGGTCTTAGAATTACCCTTTCCCTTGTTTTGATTTAAGCCCAAATTATCAAAGAAATCATCACTTTCTTGACTTAAATCACCACTATCTTCTGATAAATCATCCAGAATATCTTGGCGCAAGTGATCTAAATCAACATTCAAGTTTTTCAAAATCATAGCCGCTAAAACTTGTTCTGTAGAAATTAATCCCAATAAGATATGCAAAGTTTTAACTTCCTTTGTCCCACCATCTTGAGCGGCTCTTTTAGCATAATTTAGTGTCATGTTTAAGCGCGGTGACATCTCCATATATGAAGATTTAGATGCGGAGCCATATCCTGTATAGCGTTCAATTTCACGGCGAACGTCACCACTAGTCACATTCCATTGTCGTAAAATCTTCCCTGCATCCCCACTTGATTCAATTACCAAGGCAAGTAAAACATGTTCTGTACCAATCATTCTGTGTTGAAAATTTTGTGCTTGTTCTTTTGCAATTGCTAAAACTTGATTAGCACTACTACTGTAAGAATATTCCATTATTAACCCGCCTTTCAAAAATCAACTAAAATATTGTACTTTTTCTTAATTCTAATGTAAATCAAATTACTTAATAAACAAAATTTTCTGTTTAAATTTATTGATTCTTTCTCTTATTTAATTCTTCTTCAATCATCTTATATTGAGCAAGGCAGTTTTCATAAGTTTGTTTAGAGTTAGCCAAATTGCGACGAGCAATCTTTTGCTGAGTCTTTAAGTCAGAATTAGAATAGCGTCCTAGTCTTGCTTGCATAACCTCAGTAGCTTCATAAGTTCTAGCAACTGATTCATAAGTTCTCCGACCCATTGCAGATAAAAGAACAGTAACCTTATTTCTAGTATCTGGACGAGTTAAGTGATCAATAAAATCTACTAAAGGATCACTTACATGCTCATTCCACCAAGTAATTAATGGCCCAGTAAAGAAAGCAACAATAATAGTCGCAAAACCAACTGGTCCACCCATAATTAAAGCGCCCACCATA
This sequence comes from Lactobacillus mulieris, assembly GCF_007095465.1. Lineage (GTDB taxonomy): Bacteria > Bacillota > Bacilli > Lactobacillales > Lactobacillaceae > Lactobacillus > Lactobacillus mulieris. Next base: position 84,044 of record NZ_SDGL01000008.1, on the reverse strand, counting down.
AACAGAACGTCTTGGATAATTCTAGTTATCTTATATGAAGAGTTTAATCGCTTCGAAAAAATTGGTGCAATTGCATCATAAGGAGCAACTCCTAATTTCGGTCCCATATAAAGAGAAGAGCCAAGCGTAAAAAGAAGTAAACCAATAACAGTATCAGCTACAATTACTAAAAAAGTGATTTTTTCGGGGAAAAGCTGCTCATATACTTGCGTAAAGAACTGGATTTCAAATCCCACTAAAATCATATTAACAAAAGTTCCAATTCCAATTTTTTTGCGATCAAGCCACAAAATCAGTAAAAAGATTACAAAGTTAACTGCTAGCTGATAAACTCCTAAGCCTAGCCCAAGCTTGTTAGAAATCCCTGTATTGATCGCAGTAAATGGATCAAGTCCTACCTTACCACCACGAAGGAAAGTGGCACCAATTGATAAAACTGTCACGCCCACAATCGACATCAAAGTTTTCAGGACGATATTTCCGAAATTAAGTTTCTTTTTCAAAAAAAGACCCCCTTTGTTTTAATAATTATATCAAAAGAAGTCTAAAAAAATAATTAATATACTTTTTGAGTAAAATAAAAAGGATTCACTATTGTGAATCCTTTTCTCGTAGAGCGGAAGACGGGATTCGAACCCGCGACCCCCACCATGGCAAGGTGATGTTCTACCACTGAACTACTTCCGCATAACAGAAAGTATTATATCAAAAAATTATTAATCTGCAAAGACTTTTTTGAATAATTATCGGGAAAACCGGATTTGAACCTGCGACCTCTACGTCCCGAACGTAGCGCTCTACCAAGCTGAGCTATTTCCCGAAGCTAACAAAAAAGGATTCACTGCTGTGAATCCTCATCTCGTGGAGCGGAAGACGGGATTCGAACCCGCGACCCCCACCATGGCAAGGTGATGTTCTACCACTGAACTACTTCCGCATGTCATTTAGCACATTTATTAATATACCATAGCGGAATTTTTTTGCAAGCACTTTTTTAATTATTTTCACCTTAGCCTATTAACATTCCCAAAATTCTCAATACACCAAACAATAAAGGAATTGAAATCTTTTGGCTCATACTATTACTTTTAGAAAATCCGATACTTACTGCTACTCCCCAGACAATAACTTCTCCCAATAAGCTTAACAAAGAAAAGCTCATATTCTGCCAACTAATTAAAGGCAAGTGAACTAACAACAAACTACCAAAATATTTAATAAAACGACTAGCAAAAGCTCGCCATAATCTAATTAAACTAAGCTCCCTAACCCAGAGAAAAGTAGCTATCTCTTCAAATTCACTAACTGCACTTAAAGCCATAACCACATCAAAAAAGTAAAGTGTAGCTCCTAGGGAAAACAATTTGAGAGTTTTAGTTGTTATTGCAAAATTAACCAACCATAATTGTGAACCCACTAATTCCTTAAAGTAAACACGTGCTAATCCTAAAATAAGAATTGTAACAAGAGTATAGCTCCATACTTTAACACTCTTAGACACTTGCTAGTTCTCCATTCTTTAATAGTAACTCTCTGTCATACTTCAACCCTGGAATTTCATCATGACTAGCAATAATTACAGCGCGCTTTTCTTGTTTCAGCTCATCCAAGAGTTTAACAAATGTTGCGACACCCTCTTTATCAATTCCTCTAGTAGGCTCATCAAGTAAAACAATATTTTGGTTTTCCATTATAGCTTGAATAATGCCCAACTTTTGGCGCATCCCAATTGAATATTTGCTTACAGCTTGAAGGTCATTAGGATCTAAATCAAATTTTTCCATTAATTTCATAGCTACTTGTTCATCATAATTATGATTTAAATTACCTAAAAACTTTAAATTCTCTAATCCACTTTCATATTCTAGAAAACCCGGATTTTCAATTAATGCCCCAACATAATCATTTTCAGTTAACTCTACTTGGCCAGCATCAGCTTTCAAAATATTAGTTATAATTTTAAAAATCGTTGATTTACCAGAGCCATTTTTTCCAATAATATGAACTCTTTCTCCAGGATTTAGTTCTAAGCTGACATCTTTTAATACTTGTTTTTTACCAAATTGCTTGCTGATATTATCAATCTTTAACATTTTTCGACCTTTCTATAAAAAGATATGACAAATTCCTAAATAAATATAGTGGGTAGCACGATAAAGGGGATCGAATATTTTACTATATTTTGGAAGGATTAATGTAAATTCAAAACATAAGTGATATGACCAAGTAATAGCTATTACTAAAGTAATAATGATATAAGGAAATGGTAGCCTATAAGCTAATAGTAAGCTCAACATCAAAAAGAGCATTAATAACATATGAGCAAGAAGTATCCACAGCCCAAATTTAAAGTCTCCCATTTTAAAGAAATTATGACTCTTAAATAAATAGTAACTTCCTAAAAAAGGAATCCAAAAAAGTAACCATTCCAACACTATTAAGCCAGCTAACTTGGAAATAACCTTTTTTGTTTGCTTTCTTACAGCAATTGCATTGCTTACTTTTCTAGCAATCAACACTTGAAAAAACACTAATACATAAAGCAGACTTTGCAAATAAATAGATAGTCCGTGCTGAAAACTTACTGCAAATATGATGTCATACTTTGGTTTCATACCAGCAATCAAAAGCCAATATGCAAAGAAACTTAGTGCCAAAACACCAATTAAAGAGTATCTGATATATTTTTTTGTTTTTGTTGGCATTATTTACCTCGCAATTGTTTTTTCTGCCAAGTCATCATTAAAATCCACGCTATTAAAGCAAATAATATCGCACTAATTATCCAGATAATCATAATTCCACCTGGTGCTTTTTGACCAGCAAAACTAATCATTCCTGGTGCAATTAAAGTACTAATCTCAGTTACATTAGCCACAGCATACAAGAAATAATTCATCATTCCATACAAAGTCGGTAAAAGAAGCAAAATCAAGCCTAATACTGCCCCTGAAACTATGAAGAGCGGATTTTTCTTAATATAAAGTCCACAAGCAAAAATAAATACCGAAAAAATCCCCCAACCGATTGAAGAAGTAACCATATATGCTAGCAGCTGAATTAAACTATTTTTTGAAAAGGTATTAAAAAATTGTCCCAAATAAAAACTATTATTGGTAAAGGCAATAGGTGCATAATTCCAATTAATTAAGATGATTTCAAAAATCTCACTCAAGAGGGAGAATGACATACCTAAAAGAAAAGTTTGCCAGCTTGCCTTTCTCAGAAATTTAGCATAGCCACTTCGCTGCAAAACATTAGTAATTCCATTATTATTCTTAATAAAAATTGGAGCAAATGAGCCAACTATCGGGAAGATTAATAAGGCTAATATGAGTGAGAAACTAGAATAAACTCCAAATGGTTGAACCTCGTTAAACATATAGATAAAACTATTAGCATCTACAGTCGTTCTTGGTCTTAGTTCTGAATTGATAGCTGATAAAACAAGATAAGTAATGAATACTAAATATCCAAGTAAAGCTATGATGATTATTTTATTTGTTCTCTTAGAGAGCATATTTTATCCTTTCAAAATGCAAAAAAGATTCTAATAAGAATCCCTTTTACATTAAATATTATTTTCTATCTGCACTAAAATGTGTTTTTACTGTGCTTAAATTGGGCTCATAGGGTTGAGATCTAACATCAGCATAGTAGTAATAACCTTTTAGTCCTGAATTATTATGTGCATATGTAGTTTGATCTTTCTTCAAATTTACCCAATCAGATCGCCCAGCACCATTCGCATTAATTAATCTAACATTATAGCCAAAAAAAGCTGGCAATGAATCCCCATTAAAGGACGCAACATTATCAGAGGATTGTTTCAAGTTTGCGTTTCCAAATGAACTCCATGCTCCACTAGCTCCAACTGTTTCTTGAGTAATAGTCCAATAGCCGGAAGCACTTGCTAAAGCAGTTCCTGTTAATCCAGTAACTAATCCCATTGCAACAACCATAGCTGTAACATTATTCTTTTTAAACAATTTCATTATTTTCCTCCTCAGAAATATATAATTATCAACAAAAAGGGCCCTAATAATATACAAAATGAAAATTTTAATTATTAAACTTTCCGCTGTATTTTTTATTGATACAAAAATTTTACTAAATTTTTTCAACTAAGCTTTTTTAACTTCAATATATTGAAATCGTCATATAAAAAAATCCTCTGTGTGTTTGATATACTATACGGTAGAAGAATTTAAATTTATAATTTTAAAAAAGTAACATGCTTTTTCTGAAAGGGATATCATTATGTACGGAAAAACATATAAAAAAATACGAATCAAACAGAAAATTCTTCAAAAAGATGCAGCAAGAGATATCGTTTCAGTTGCTTCTTTATCACATTGGGAAAACGGAAAAGGGGATATTCCTTTTGCAAAATTTATTGAATTATTAAAAAGAATTCACTTAACTCCAGAAGAATTTTTTAAATTAGCTAACATTTCTAAGCCCTCTCCTATTCTAAAAAAAATGCGTAAATTATATTTAGCTCGTGATGTTACAGGTCTTAAGACCTTATGCACCCAACAAATAAAACGCTATGAACAAAAAAGAACGGTTTCTAATTTATACTTAATGGCAATCGTTTGTAATTATTATCACCTTATTAGCAATGAAAATTTACTTTTACCCAAGTATCAGCTAAAAATTATCAGCTTCTTATCTGATACACCTGAATGGACACAAAAACATATTAGTATTTTCGAAAATTGCACTTCTTTATTATCTAACAAAAAAAATTACGCTCTTTCTAAATTGCTTTTAAATAAATGGTCACGTATTGAACCCTGGGGGAAAATGAATGAAAGTGGCTCATCTTTATACAATATTGCTTTTCAAGCTTTATTAAATTCGCTAACTATCCTAATACTCAGAAAAAGCTATACATTAGCTCGAAAATTACTCAATCAAATTAATCAAATAAAAGTAAACAACGATTTTTTGCATATTGAATTAAAAAGAACGTTTTTAGCTAATTTACTCATTTATTCACAAAAAAAAGATTTTAACGCTTGGAACAACTTGAAAAAATCAGTTGAATTTGCAGATTTTTTAAATCAAAAAGATATACATTCAGAATTTATAAATCTAATTCAACAAGTTAACAAAAACAGTAAACTTCAATAAATACGTGATTAAAATTTGCGTAAAAAAATGACTAGCCCAATGCTAGTCATTTTTATTATCTTTACTTATCTAAATCAATGTCTTTTTCTTCGTCATGAATTCTTTCAGGACGCATAGTTGGGAAGAGCAATACATCACGAATAGCTGGTGCATCAGTCAAAAGCATTACCAAACGGTCAATACCAATTCCCAACCCACCTGTAGGTGGCATACCGTATTCAAGCGCACGTACGAAGTCTTCATCAATAACATCGGCTTCATCGTTACCTGCATCACGTTCTGCCATTTGAGCTTCAAAACGTTCTCTTTGATCAATTGGGTCGTTCAATTCACTGAAAGCATTACCATATTCCATACCCATAATGAAAATTTCAAAACGATCAGTAAATCTAGGATCATCTGCATTCTTCTTAGCAAGTGGTGAGATTTCAACTGGGTGACCATATACGAAGGTTGGGTTAACAATTGACTTTTCACCGAATTCTTCAAAGAAGGCGTTGATAATGTGGCCCACCTTCCAGAATGGTTCAACGTGAATGCCGTGTTCTTCAGCAACCTTCTTAGCTTCATCAAGAGTCATTGGCTTCCAGAAGTCAACACCTGTTTGTTCCTTGATTAAGTCAACCATGTGAACCCGTCTAAATGGCTTACCTAAGTCAATTTCAGTACCTTGGTAGTTTACCTTACCATCATCAGTTACCACTTTAGCAGCAGCCTTAATAATACCTTCTGCTTCATCCATCACATCGTGGAAGTCCCAGTAGGCACAGTAAGTTTCAAGTTCAGTAAATTCAGGGTTGTGACGAGTGTCAACACCTTCGTTACGGAATACCCGACCAATTTCGTAAACTCGTTCCATACCACCAACAATCAAACGCTTAAGTGGTAATTCCAAGGCAATTCTAAGGTATAAATCAATATCCAAAGCATTGTGGTGGGTAATAAATGGACGAGCTTCTGCACCACCTGGAATATTGTGAAGTACTGGTGTTTCAACTTCCAAGAAGTCTCTATTATTCAAGTAATCTCTGATGGCTTGAATAATCTTAGTTCTGTGAACAAAACGCATGTATGAATCATGGTTAGTCATCAAGTCAAGGTAACGTTGACGGTAAATTTGTTCAACGTTTTGTAAACCGTGGTACTTATCAGGAAGTGGACGAAGTGCCTTTGATAAGAAAGTTACGTGGTGAGCACGAACAGTAAGCTCACCAGTATCGGTCTTCATAACTTCACCTTCAATTCCCAAGAAGTCACCTAAGTCAGACTTTTTGAAAATTTGATAATTTTCTTCACCAACAATATCTTTACGTACGTAAATTTGAATCTTGCCAGTCCGGTCATAAATATCAGCAAATCCAACCTTACCCTTACCACGCTTGGCCATCATACGACCAGCAATTTTGGTTTGAGGCATATCTGCATTTAATTCATCTTTATCTTCGCCCTTGTACTTTTCATCTAAAGTACGAGCTAAATCTGTTCTTTCATATTTTCTACCAAATGGTTCAAGACCGCTTTCGCGTAATTCTTCAAGTTTTTCGCGACGAACGATTAATTGGTCATTTAGTTCATTCTTTGCCAATTTATAAATCCTCCATAACAATTAGTCTTTCATAGCTTGCCGTGCCTTTTTAGCAGCTTCGCGTTTTTCGTATTCTTCTACAAAACCATCAAGCAAGTCATAAACTTCTTGACGAGTCCAGACTTCATTTATTTTAGCACGAGTTCTGGCTGAACGGGGAATTCCCTTCAAATAATAAGCAGCTTGCTGACGAAATTCTGGAACAGCAACCTTCTCACCTTTTAATTCTACCAGACCATCGAGCTGATGCTTAGCAGTTTCTATTTTTTCACGAACTGTTTGTGGACGCAACTTTTCACCTGTTTCAAGATAATGAACCATGTCTTTAATTTCCCATGGATTACCTAAAGCTGCACGCCCAATCATAACAGCTGTTGCACCAACTTCATCTATCATTTTCTTTGCTAATTCTGGGCTAGTAATATCTCCATTGCCAACAAATGGTATCGTCAAGGCATTGGCAACTTCATGCAAAGTTTCCCAATCAGCTTCACCTTGATACATTTGCTTTCGAGTTCGCCCATGCATTGCTAACATACTTGCTCCTGCCTCTTGAGCAGCTAGCGCATTTTCGACTGCAAAAATATGTTTGCGATCCCAGCCCAGGCGCATCTTAACACTGACTGGCTTTTCAACATTTTGAACAACCTTATGAACCATTTGATAAATCTTATTGGCATCAAGTAACCATTTAGACCCAGCATCTGTTTTGGTTACCTTAGGAACAGGGCAGCCCATATTAATATCAATAATATCAGCTGCTGTATGTTGATCAATATATTGCGCAGCTTCAAGCAAAGTATCTTCAGTGCCACCAAAAATTTGAATACTCATTGGATGTTCACCTGGTGCAACTTGAAGCATATCTAGTGTCTTTTTATTACGATAAATAATCCCATGATCAGAAATCATTTCGCATACTACAAGTCCGGCGCCAAATTCTTTACAAACAACCCGGAAAGCAGAGTTAGAAACGCCAGCCATTGGAGCAACTACGACCCGGTTGGGAATTGTGATATCACGAATTTTCCAGCTATTTGTATTAGTCACTTTTCTTCTTTCCTTTCAAATTACTCTAATATCATAACAAAAAAGACCTGAAGGTAAAACTTTCAGGCCTTTCCAAAATCATTAAAGTTATTTTTCAAGTTGTTCAGCTAGAATTGCTTTTAATTCTGTATCACTAAAATGATATTTTTCTTTACAAAATTGGCAAGTAAGTTCTGCACCATGATCTTTATTAATCATTTCTTGCAAGTCGGCTTTCTTCAATGTTGCCAGCAAATGACTAAATTTTTCTTTGGAACAATCACAAGCGTAAGCCACTTTGTCTTTTTCTAATATTTTGCAATCATCGCCTAGAATCTTTTCAGCTAACTGTTCAGGTGTAATGCCTTCTAAAAATAAACTAGAAATATTTGGTAATTCTTTAATTCTTTGTTCAACTACACTTAACAACTCATCACTAGCTCCTGGCAAGGCTTGCAACATAAAGCCACCTGCTGCTCCAATAGTGTTATTAGCCTGAACAAAGACAGATAAGCCAACTGCAGAAGGAATTTGCTCAGATTTTGCCAAATAATAAGTAAAATCTTCTGCAATCTCTCCACTGACAATTGGAACTTCACCAGTATAAGGTTCATTTAATCCTTGGTCTTTTGTTACTTGAAGCCAACCTTCACCAACAGCTTTCTTAACATCAATATGACCATCACTTCGTGGTGGTAATGCAATATGTGGATTTGAAATATAACCTTTTACAGTAAAATTACTCTTAGCAGTGACTACACAAGCACCTACTGGACCGTTTCCCATCAAACGAACTGTCAATTCTTGTTTATCAACTAAACTAGCTGCTGCTAGCAAAAGCCCACCTGTTAATGTTCTTCCCAAAACAGCACTTGAAGCTGACCAAGTATCGTGACGCTTTTGTGCTTCGCTAACTAAATTCTTACTTGTAACAGCTAACAAGCGTAAATTTTTAGTTTTATCAATTGCCTTAATTAAATAATCATTCATTAGTTTTCTCCATAAAAATAGAGCCTTACGGCCCTATTTATTAGTCTTGGTTTTCGCTATCGGTTGGTTTTTCTGGTGTTTTTTCATCATTTGCATCAACTGATGTTTTTTCTTCAGTAATGTCATTTTCAGAATTTTCACCAGCTACCTTACTTTTTGAAGAATCATCGGAGTCAATCTTTTCAGAATCCTTTTGATGTTCTTTCTTTTCCATTGCAGCCTTTGCCTCTTCATAAGTAGAAGCTTTAGATTCACTTGGGAATTCTTTTTGATCTGCTTCTGGCATTTCACCAGTCTTATATAAAGCCATAATTTGCTTTTCGTTTAAAGTTTCGTATTTAAGCAAAGCTTCAGCAATTAACTTATGCTTGTCACGATTATCTTCAACGATTTGAATAGCTTGTTTATGAGCTTCATCCAAGATCTTCTTAACTGCTTCGTCAATCTTGGCTGCTGTAGCTTCACTATATGGCTTCACACCATATTCTGCTTGGCCTTCTTTTTCAAGTTGAACCATACCAAGTTCATCTGTCATACCATAGTGAACCACCATACTATGAGCAATAGCAGTTGCTTGTTCAAAGTCATTTGAAGCACCAGTTGAGCGATCTCCAATAACAACTTCTTCACCAGCTCTACCACCCATCAGACCAACAATTTGTTCCATCAATTGTTTCTTAGTTAAGATAAATTGATCATCCTTAGGAAGCATAATGTTATATCCACCAGCACGTCCTCGAGGAACAATTGTTACTTTTCGAACAGTTCTTGAATCACTTAAAACTAAACCACAGATTGAGTGACCAGCTTCGTGGAAGGCAACTCGTTTTCTTTCTTCTTGAGAAATCATTCGATCCTTCTTAGCAGGTCCAGCAATTACACGATCTTCTGCTTCATCAATATCGGCAGCTGTAATTTCAGTTTTATTTCTTCTAGCAGCAACTAAAGCAGCTTCATTTAAAACATTTTCAAGGTCTGCCCCTACAAAGCCAGGAGTTTGACGAGCAACTTCCTTCAAGTCAACATCACTGGCAAGTGGCTTGTTCTTGGCATGAACACGTAAGATAGCTTCACGACCCTTCACATCAGGACGACCAACTAATACTTTCCGGTCAAAACGACCTGGACGCATCAAGGCTGGATCAAGTACATCTGAACGGTTAGTAGCAGCCATAACGATAACACCTTCATCGCCTTGGAAACCATCCATTTCAACTAAAAGTTGGTTCAAAGTTTGTTCACGTTCATCGTTACCACCACCAATACCATTACCACGTCGACGACCAATTGCATCAATTTCGTCGATAAAGATAATACTTGGTGAAGTCTTTTTAGCATTTTCAAACAAGTCACGAACACGAGAAGCACCAACACCGACGAACATTTCAACAAAGTCAGAACCTGATATTGAATAAAATGGCACGCCAGCTTCACCAGCTACTGCTCGTGCAAGTAAGGTCTTACCAGTACCCGGAGGTCCTTCAAGCAAGACACCAGATGGAATTCTTGCACCCAATTTTAAGTAACGTGATGGGTCTTTCAAAAATTCAACAACTTCAACTAATTCTTGCTTTTCTTCTTCTTCACCAGCTACATCAGAGAAGCGAACACGGTTCTTGGTTGGATCTTCTGGCTTAACTCTTGATTTACCAAAGTTAAGAACACCACCACCACCGCGACTACCACCAGCTGATTGGTTCATCATCATCCAGAGCATAACCATGAAGAAAATAGTTGGCACAATTGTAATAATTGCACTAAGCCATGATCCAGATTGTGATTCTCCCTGAGTAGTAATCTTAGCACCATGTTTTTGTGCTAGATTTTCTACTGTTTTAACAGTAGGGTCGTTTTGCAACATAGTTGTTGAAAACTTAGTAATCTTAGCACTAGTTGATGCACCAGTTAGAAAATCATAACTAGTTGTCTTTTTCTTTTGCACTTTGGCCTTCTTATAAGAACCAGAAATGCTATAAACACCATTTGCAGGCTGAATACTAAAGTCTTTGATTTTCCCGTTCTTTAAGTCTTTTACAAACTGGCTGTAGCTAACAGTTTCACTTGATGAAGCGGATTGTCCGCCACCAATCATCCAGTTTATTCCCCAAAGCATTAACAAGAAAATAACAATATAGAAAAGGCCATTAGTAAAAAGCCGATTCCGCTTATTTTTCATGAATACCTCCACGAAATTCTAGAATTACCTAGCAAGTGTAACACAAATACTAGACTCTCTCTAATATTTTACTTTACTTGGCACTAATTTACCAAGAAAACGTAATACTTAATAAAATCATTAGCACATTTTTGATTTTTATACACATCTTCAATAAAAACAATTGTTTCATTTTGATATAAACAAAGAATAGCCGGCCTAAGAATGTTAGGAATAGCGGCCTGGGCAAAAAACTTCTTACTCTTTGCATGATGTCCATTTTTTAATGGTAACTTACTACCAGAAATAGCGGATCCCATTTTTAAATTGCCCTTTTGAGCCAAAAATGAACCAATTAAGTTGGCTTGTGGTAGTACTTGAGTGGATATTACATATTTTCGTCCTTGGAAAATAAAAGGCTGATCCAACTTTATTGAACTCTTATCTACAAATTTAGGTTGCCCTTTAAACAAGTAAACATAATCTTGATATTCAAGAATTCGATAAGGGCCACTTTGCCATTTTTCTAAATGGACTCGTTCATCATAATACCGCCAAATCTTCCATTCCCAAAACAAAGCCTTTTCTGCATCAGTATAGCTAGCTAAAGACGCTTTCTTTATTCGCCAGCTATCTGCAACTTGTTCTAATTTTATAGCAGAAAAAGTATGCTGGGTTACACCTTGATAAGCCATCATTTTTTGCCCAAAGGTTCGTCCATTTTTTAAAATTGTAGGATTTTCTTCTTTGAGTAGAGGAATCAACTGATGCCTTATCCGATTTCGTAAATTTTCATTCGTTAGGTTCGTTTCATCCGTAATAAAAGCTAAATGTTTATCTAATAGATACTTAGTTAGCTCACTTTTTGAATAATAAAGAAGGGGTCTAACAAGCTTTACACCTTCCATTTGACCTACTGCTTGAAGTGAACTCATTTCAGCTGGATCACCAGAACGAATTAATTTTAAAATGATGTTTTCTAAGTAGTCATCCCCATGATGAGCCGTTAATAAGTAATCAGCTTGCTTTTCTTTAGCTAAGGCCAATAAGAAACTATATCTAGCTTTTCTAGCAGCTGCTTCCGTTTTATTCTGGTTATTTTCCCATTTTTTCACATACAAAGGTAACTCATTTTGTTTACAATATTGCTCCAATAATTCAGTTTCTAAGTAGCTATCTTGCCGAATTTGATGATCAAAATGAGCCACTATTAATCTTAATGGCCAATTCTTCAACATATCAACTAAAGCCAAAGAATCTGGGCCAGCACTGCAAGCAACAATAATTGTTTTATTTTTAAAGTCAAGATTATAATCTGTCAAAAATTGCTTTAATTTATCCATATCCTATAAAAAAGATGGCCTAATTCAGACCATCTTGCAAATCTTTAATTGTCTTTTTCGCCTGCACAGTTAGTTCAGTTAAGGTACTAGCAAAAGCTTCCTGACTTAAATTATTAAATTGATTATCAGGATCAACTAAGTTAGGATCATCAACACGTTTAAGCGACAAGGCGATTTTTTTATTTTTTATTTGTGTAATTACAACTCTAACTTCTTGGCCTGGCTGGAATTTTAACTTCTCCCTTTCCCAACCATCCTTGAAGTCATCCTTGTATATTAAACCACTTTTATTTTTTAAACTAACAAATATACCATAATCAGTAACATTATTAATTTTTCCTATAATTCGTTGTCCTACTTCAAATTTCATTGATTATCCTTTGAATCTTATGGAATATTATAAATTTGCTCACCCTTCTTAGAGTAATAAAATTTATAACGAATATATTTCGCCAAGTAATCTGGATCCTTTAAGTTATTACGCTTAATCTTTAAGCGACGATTGGTTTCTTTTTGCTCTACTAAACTAGTTTTATTGGTTTGAATCTCAGATTTAATTCGATGAGTGGTTGTAATATTAAGAATCAACTGAATTCCTAAAACTACAAAAATCAAGCCAAAGATTGTTAAATATCGTACTCGTCGCTTGCGATGAACTTCTTCAGTCGCTTTTTTTCTTTTTCGTCTAAGTTGAGCTAACTCTTTATCAGAAGCTTCATAAATTCGTGGTCCCCGCATTTTTTAACCTCTATCCACAAAACTACTATTCTACGCTAAGTATAACAAGAACCCGAATAAAAGTCATTAATCAACCAGTTCGTATAACTCACTAGCCTCATCCTTTTTAGTAGTTTCACGGATATTCAATACTCGCGCTTTTACTGTGCGACTTCCATATCCAATACTAATAATGTCATCAAGCTTAACATCATAACTTGACTTAACCACACGACCATTAACTTCAATTCTCCCTTGGTCAGCCATTTCTTTAGCAACAGTTCTTCTTTTCACTAAACGTGAAACCTTTAAATATTTATCAAGTCTCATTTTTTCTCCTTTTATTTATCTACTAATTTGCCGGCATCAGTTAGAAAAGTTTCTAATTCATTAAATAAAACTCTCCGCTTCATAGCCCCCTTAACTAATAAAACAGTTAAATGTTGTTGCTCAGTTAAAGCAACTGATGCTTTCATATTAACATGTTCTAAAGCTTTAAAAATATTAGGGCCTTGCAAATGTTTACTACTTGCCTGATTAAATTCAACTTTTAATTTGTCTTTTGTATAACGAATTTCTAAAACTCCGGCTAAATCAGCTAAATACTTTATTTTAGCAATAGCCAATAAATTTTCAGTAGCAACTGGATAATCGCCAAAGCGGTCCAAAAGCTCATCTTCAATACTATTTAATTCATCTTCAGAACTAATAACTTTGATTTTCTTATAAAATTCAATTTTTTGTTGTTGGTCACTAATGTAAGTATCTGGGATATAAGCTTCAACGCCTAAATCAATTTCAGAATTGGTTTTGGCCAGTTTATGCCCACCTTTTCTTGCCTTAATTGCATCATCAAGCATTTGAGCATATAAGTCATAACCAACACTATCTATAAAGCCATGTTGTTGCTGCCCTAACATATTACCTGCACCACGAATCGATAAATCTCGCATTGCAATCTTAAAGCCACTACCTAATTCTGTAAAATCACGAATTGCTTCAAGCCGCTTTTCTCCAACCTCAGTCAACACTTTATTAGGTTGATATAAAAAATAAGCATACGCTAAACGGGCGCTTCTTCCAATTCTTCCACGTAGTTGATAAAGTTGGCTTAATCCATAGTGATCTGCATCCTCAATAATCAAGGTATTAACATTGGGCATATCAATTCCAGTTTCAATAATCGTAGTCGTCACTAAAATATCAAATTGTTTATGCAAAAAACGATATAAGATATCCGACATTTGATTTTCACTCATTCGCCCATGAATTGCTTCAATTTTGGCTTCTGGTATAAGTTGCTGTAAATGCTCAACTGTTTCATCAATATCGCCAATTCGATTATGCAGATAAAAGATTTGACCATCACGTGCCATCTCTCGTAGACATGCTTCACGAATAACGCTTGGCAATTGTTCCATTACATAAGTTTGAATTGGATAGCGATTGACAGGCGGAGTTTCCATCACTGATAGATCACGAACCCCAACCATAGACATATGTAAAGTTCTAGGAATTGGAGTCGCAGTTAAAGTTAATACATCTACATTATTTTTCAGCTCTTTTAGCCGTTCTTTATGCTTTACACCAAAGCGTTGTTCTTCATCAATGATCAGCAAACCTAAATCTTTAAATTCAACATCTTTAGATAAAATTCTATGAGTTCCTACCACCAAGTCAATTTTGCCATCTTTTAAACCTTCTAGAATGTCTTTAACTTCAGTATTACTTTGGAAACGAGATAAAAGAGCAACATTAACTGGAAAATCTTTAAAACGATCTGAAATATTATCAAAATGTTGCTGAGCTAAAATTGTTGTCGGAACTAAAAAGGCTACTTGCTTATTATCTTGGATTGCTTTGAATGCAGCTCTAATAGCCACTTCTGTTTTTCCAAATCCAACATCACCAACTAGCAGACGGTCCATGGCTTTTGACTTTTCCATATCTGCTTTAATCTCATTACTTGAACGTAATTGATCTGGTGTTTCAACATAAGGAAATGCATCTTCAAATTCTTTTTGCAAGTCATTATCTTTAGAAAAAGCATATCCTTTTTCACTTTCTCTAGCAGCATATAGCTTAATCAAATCATCTGCAATATCTTCTACTTTGCTTTGAACTGAGCGTTTAGTTTTAGCCCATTGGCTTCCACCCAACTTATTAACCTTGGGACGATGTCCTTCTGAGCCTACGTATTTTTGAACTAAAGATAGTTGATCAGCTGGCACAAACAATTGGTCATGCCCCTGATAAGTAATAGTTATATAGTCACGCTTTTGTCCATCAACATCTAAAGTCTTAATTCCTTCAAAGCGCCCAATCCCATGATTTACATGAACAACATAATCTCCTGGCTTTAAGTCATTATAATTACGTAAGCGTTGAGCATTTTCCAAATTAAGAATTTTACGCTTTTTATGAACTTGTTTATTAAATAATTCGCGTTCTGTTAGATAAAGCAGTTGAAGCTGCGGTAAATAAAAGCCTTGATTAAATTGACCAACTGTAATTTGAAGCTTATGCTCAACTAATTTATCTTTAGCAACAATTGGCAAATTTAAATCAAAATCTATTAAATTACTTTGGATTTGTTTGCTCCGTTTTTCATTATCTGCTTGTAAGATTACTGTATAGCCTTGTTTTTGATACTTATTTAATTCAGACTTAATAAGGGGCATCTGGCTAAAAAATTGTTCAGGTTCTCTGCATGGCCAATTAAAGAAGTCATCAAACCTTAATTGTCCCATTCCTTTTTGAAACAACGATAAGTATAAACGGTTATGTTTGCTTTGCCTTAAAACAGTAGTTAAATTTAACCGCAACTTTTGGCTATTTAACATTAACCCGGCCTTAATTTCATCACTAATAAAGGATGCATTCTGAGCAGCTATTTCACCATCAGTCTTTTTTATTGCTGGCCAATCATTGAAAACTACCAATCCATTTTCTGGCAAATAGGAGAGTAGGCTGCAACTTTTAGGAAGTAAATAATCAACTAAGAAAGCATAATTATCTGGCAAGTTTCCTTGGGATAGCTCATCAAGCACTTGCGCAAAATTTTGCTCAGCTGCTTTAGGATTTAGACTTTCCTTAATCTCATCCTTGATTAAGTTATGAGCCTTTTTCAAATTAGCAGATTCAAAAATTCGATCACTTGCTGGTAAAACATTAATCTGGTCTTTTTCAGAAATACTTTTTTGAGTATTTACATCAAAACTTTTAACAGTATCTACTTCATCCCCAAAGAACTCTATTCTAACAGGCAAAGCTTGATCTAATGGATAAATATCTAAAATATCTCCACGCACTGCAAATTCTCCAGGTTTAGCAACCAGGGCTTCTTTACGGTAACCACTTGCCACAAGCCAACTATTCATCTGTTTTAAATCATATTCTTGGCCAACTTTTATTAGCTTGTTACTCTTTGTATAACTATCTTTAGAATTAAGTTGGTATTCTAATCCTTGTGCCGTTGTAACAACAATGCCATTTTCTTCACTTAATAGCAAATGAAGAGCTTTAATTCGTTGAGCTAATTCATCCGGTGAAGCAGTAGCTCTTTGAGTAGCTAATGTACTATCTACTGCAAAATATTGTACTTTTTCTTCAGGTAAAAGAGGCGCCAAGTTATCAACTAATCTTTGGGCCTTATTTTCATTTTCTTCAATAATTAAAAGCGTATTATTTTGCTTTAATAATTCAAGTAAAATAAGTGGTAAATTTCGTTCATTTATACCTGTTAAAAGCGATTTGTTATTTTTATTTGTATTTATCAAAAAAGCGCCCAATTCTTTATCTTGGGCGACAATCTCAGTTAGTTTCATCATTAATTATACTTGTTCATCAAATAACCAGCATCTTTTCCACTAATGAAATCAGTCAAAATATCTTCACTAGTAGAAAAAGCTGCATCCATTAATTTTTGTTGTTCATTATTAAAGGGAGTCAAAACCCAAGAAACAACGGTAGTGTTTTCAGGATGGCGGATACCAATTTTTAAGCGATTAAACTTTTCAGTGCCTAAATCACGAATGATTGACTTAATTCCGTTATGACCGCCACTTTTACCATTGGCTCTTATTCGAATTTTGCCAATAGGCATGTCCATATCATCTTGAATAATCAAAATATCACTTGGATCGATTTTAAAGAAATTCGCTACTTGTCTAATTGAACGCCCAGATTCATTCATATAGGTTTGTGGTTCAAGTAGAATAACATCTTTACCAGCAATTTTTTCTTTAGTAAAAAGGCCCTCGAATTTGTTCTGATTTAAGCTAAGATTATTTTTAGCCATATAGTTATCTAAACACATAAAACCGGTATTGTGCTTGGTTTTATCATATTTTTTTCCAGGATTACCTAGTCCAGCAATTAATTTCATAATTTTACTAATAACTCCTCTAGTTAGTTCTTATTAATTTTAGCATAAAGACGATTGTATTCCCAAAGTCTTGCATATTTTCTATTTTAACTATCTAATTTTTATTTAATTTTAAAAGAGCGTATGATACAATTAATTTATATAACTTTCAATGGATGGAGGCAGCTACATGCTCATTAAATCTTTAGTTTACAAAAAAGATTACTTAACCACTGTTAATGAGAAAGCAACTTTAGAAGAAGCACTTAAAATTCTTGAAGATTCTGGCTATCGTTGTGTACCAATTTTAGATGACAGTGGCACCATTTTCCGTGGTAACATCTACAAGATGCACATTTATCGCCATAAATCACAAGGTGGCGACATGTCTTTACCAGTTACCCACTTATTGAAGAATGCAACTAAAACTATTAAAGTTGATTCACCATTTTTCAAAGTTTTCTTCAATATTAAGGATTTACCTTATATTGCTGTCTTAGATGAAGATAACAAGTTTTATGGTATTTTGACTCACAATCGTTTATTGAGCATGTTATCAGATGCTTGGAATCTTAAATCTAGTTCATTTGTATTGACTGTATTATCTGATAATGAACGCGGTAACTTGATTAAAATGTCAAAAATTATTTCTAAGTACACTAATTTAGCAAGTGTTATTACTTTAGATGGTAATTTAGGGGCAAGTGACTATGTTCGGAGAACTTTATTCACTTTACCAGCAGGTGTATCAGAAGAAACGCTCAAGACTATTGTTGAAAAGCTTGAAAAGAAGGGCTATGTTGTTGCAGAAATTGAAGATTTACAAACTGGAACAACTATCAGAAAAGATGAGGACCCTGATCAATTTACTCTTTAAGTTAAATAAAAAAAGTAGCTATCCTAATGATAGCTACTTTTTTTATTCATGATAAATTCGAGGTAGTCGATCACTTAATAAACAAGCTAATTCATAATGAATTGTATCAACATAGTCTGCCGCTTTTTTTATTGAATTAGGATCTTCTGTCTTATTAGAATATATAACTACTTTAGTTCCAACTGGCATTTTTTCTGGTAATAATACCATCAACTGGTCCATACAGATTCTTCCCACAATTGGGCAGAAATTGTCCCCAACTTTAATTTTAAAGCCACTCAATTTTCGAATAATTCCATCTGCATAACCTACTGGCACCGTTCCTATCCATTGATCACTATCAGCCACATAAGTTGAACCATAACCAATTCCATAACCAGAGTGAACTTTTTTTACAAATGATAATTCACTAACTAAGGATAAAGCTGGCTTTAAGGTAATTTTACTTTCTAAATCAGGACTAGCTGGATTAGATGATGGATTTAACCCATATAATCCAATTCCAAAACGAACAATATCTGAATGAATTTGCTTATCAAAGATGCTAGAAGCTGTATTAGCGACATGAATCCATTTAGGCTTAATTGATAATAAATTTTTCAAATGATTGAATCGCTTAACTTGATAATCAAAATAGCTACTATCTGCACTGTCTGCACTCGCAAAATGTGTAAACATACCTTCAACAATGAAATGAGTGCTATTGCGTAAAAATTCATTGGCAGCAATAAATTCTTGATCTTCACTAAAGCCAATTCTTCCCATACCTGAATCAATCGCTAAATGAATTTTTAAAACCATATCTTTTTTAGCTAATGCCATATCAGCTGCCTTGAGCCATTCTAAACTAGGGGCTGTCAAAGAAATATTATGAGCCGCAGCAATGCAAGCTTCATTAGCAGGAGTTACTCCTAAAACTAAAATAGGGTCTACAATACTTGCATCCCGTAATTCAAATGCTTCATCTAGCACAGCAACACAAAAGCCATCTGCACCATTTCTTGCTGCCATTTTGGCAACTTTTACAGCACCATGCCCGTAAGCATTTGCCTTTACAACAGCAAATAATTTTTGTCCTGGTTTTAAATGTGCTTTTTCCGCTTGTAAATTCTTTTTAATCGCAAGTAGGTCAACTTCGACTTCAGCTGGCCGATGAATTGCTGGTACCATTTATAATCCTCCAATTCTACGAAAGTGATGCATGTATCTAAATCATGGCTAATAGTAACCAATATTCGACCATCATACAAAGTGCTTGTGGTAATGGGCCTGCCATTTGGTGCATTTAAGGTTTCAACATCTTGAAATCCTACTTCTCCTAAACCTGTCCCCCAGGCCTTAGAAAAAGATTCCTTAACAGAAAAACGTCCAGCTAAAAATTCTAGTTGTCTTCTTCCTTTTAAAGCTTGATAAATTTGAAATTCCTTTGGTGTTAAAACTTTCTTTGCAAATAAATCTCGCTTGGCCATTTTTTCAAAGCGACTCAAGTGGGTAATATCTGACCCAATACTATGAAACATTTTGCCACCTTCTTTGTGGTTTATTATACAAAAAATGGCCCAAATATTACAATTTGAGCCAAAATTTTAATTATTTATGATCTTTCTTGTTTTTTATTACAAAATCGTGCTTACCGCGTCGAACATTACTCTTGCGATGCCGTCTTTCATTGCGATCGCCACCATGCTTGAAATTATTGCGATGACCACGCCGACGATCATTTCCCTTATACGGCAATGGCTTTTCAGGTGTAATCTTAACCTTAATTTCATCTGCATCTTTAGATAAATTCTTCAAAAATGCCGCTACTAAATCTACTGCTGAATAATTATCTAATAATTCACTTGCTTCTTCAGTATATTTAGTTAAATCAGCCTTGAGTAAGTCTTCGATTTGCTTGTGGGCAATTGCTAATTGACCTTGAAGTGCTTGATCATTTGTTGGTGGACGAAGCGGTGACATCTTCTTTTTAGTCAAGTTTTCAATAGTTCTCATATAACCAATTTCATTTGGGGTAACGAAAGTTACAGAGATACCATTTTTACCCGCACGTCCTGTTCTACCAATTCGGTGAACATAAGAATCTGGATCTTGTGGAATATCATAGTTATAAACATGAGTTACTCCTGAAATATCAAGACCACGAGCTGCAACGTCAGTTGCAACTAGAATATCTAATTTTCCATTCTTAAATCGTTTTAATACACTCATTCTTTTGGCTTGTGACAAATCTCCGTGGATACCAGCCGCATTATAGCCACGAGCAACTAAACCTCGAGTTAATTCATCTACTCTTCTTTTAGTTCGTCCAAAAACAACCGCCAAATCAGGAGCTTGAACGTCGATTAAACGACACATAATATCAAATTTTTCTGCTTCTTTTGCCCGAACAAAATATTGATCAATCAAATCAGCAGTTAATTCTTTAGACTTGATTTGAACAATTTCTGGCTCCTTCATAAACTTTTCACCAATTCTCAAAATTGGCTTAGGCATTGTTGCACTGAATAAAAGTGTATGTTCACGATTTTGGGCAAAATCCAAAATGCTTTCAATATCTTGGATAAAGCCCATATCTAGCATTTCATCAGCTTCATCCAAAACAACTGTTTTAATTTTATCTAATTTAACTGTTTTTCTCTTTAAGTGATCTAAAATTCGCCCAGGAGTCCCCACTAAAATAGCGGGAGTTTGCTTCAAAGCACGAATTTGGCGACTAATATCAGCACCACCATAAACAACTTGAACTTTCGCCTTTTCATCACGTCCTAGGCGATATAATTCTTCCTGAGTTTGAATTGCTAATTCTCGAGTTGGCTCAATAACCAAAGCTTGAATAAAATGTTCTTTATTGTTAATTTTTTGCAAAATTGGCAAACCAAAAGCAGCAGTTTTACCAGTTCCCGTTTGAGCTTGCCCGATTACATCTTTGCCAGCTAAAGCTAATGGAATTGTCTTTTCTTGAATTGGAGTTGCCTCTTCAAAACCACTACGTTTAATTGCTTTTAACAAAGCATCATTTAAGCCTAATTCTGTAAATTTCACTAAAACTCTCCTAAAGTAATCTTTCTAAAACTTTATCTAAATGCATGCCGTGAGAAGCTTTGAGCATGACAATATCATTGGAATGAATATCATTTTTAAGATCATCAATCATTCGTTCCATCTTATCTTGTGGATAATAATGTAATGAAGCTGGTGCATATTTATCCTTAATTGCTTCTTCCAAATTCTTCATTTCAGGTCCATACAAGTAAACTTCATTAATTACCAATGGATCAAGTTTTTCAGCAAGAGAAGCATGAAGAGCTGCAGAAGCCGAACCTAATTCAAGCATATCACCTAAAACAGCAATTCTTCTTCCGCCTTCAGGAACTTCTACTTGTCCAAAACTTGTCAAAACCGCCTTAGCTGCTGTGGGATTAGAATTATAGATGTCATCCATAATATCTTCACCAACATCCCCTTTGCGCCACTGCATTCTATTAGCAGTTGGTGTAAAGTTTGATAAACTAGCAGCAATTTCATCATCAGTTTCTCCAAAATGATGTCCAACACAAATCGCAGCCATTGCATTTGAAACATTGTGTTTACCAATCATCGGAATCGAAAATTTTTGCTCTGAGGAACTAGTTACAAAAGATGCATGATGCATATAGCTCTTAAATTCTAACGCATAAATTGTATCTTGATCATTAAATCCAAAAGTAGATTTAGCCTGACTAATCTTTTCTGCTCTTTGTCTTAATAAGGGCTCATCACCATTGTAAATAAACTCACCGTCTTCTTTTAAGAAATCAGTAATTTCCATTTTTGCATCGGCAATTTTATCACGTGAACCAAAAAACTCAATATGAGCTTCCCCAATCATCGTAATCACACAAACATCCGGTTTAACCAATGAACTAAGATGATGCAATTGACCTGCCCGGTCCATCCCCATTTCAAGCACTAAAATTTCAGTAGTTGGCTTCATTTCTAAAATCGTCATTGGCACACCAATTTCATTATTAAAATTGGCTTGAGTCTTATGCACATTAAAACGCTTAGACAAGACAGCTGCAACCATATCTTTAGTTGTTGTCTTACCATTTGAACCAGTAATACCAACAACAGCTGGATTTACCTTATTAAGATAATATTTTGCTAACTCTTGCATTGCTGCTAAAGTATCATCTACTTCAACCACTGGGAAGTTATCAGGCTTATTAGGGTGGCCTTTTTCCCATAAAGTGGCTACTGCACCATTAGCGATGGCAGAATTAATAAAATCATGTCCATCACGTTCCCCCTTTAAAGGTACAAACAATGCATTTTCATTAATTTTTCGAGAATCAAAAGCAACTGAACTAATAACAGGATCACTATTACCTTCAATTGTTGTATCAAGCGCCTTGGCGATTTCCGCAAGTTGCATTTTCATACTAAAAACCTCTAAATTTATAAATATAATGTCTTATAAAGTCGAATTTGCAAGAAAAAAGCAGTCCGGTAAGGACTGCTTAATTGCAAGGATACAATTATTTGTTTTCCTTTGATGAAAGACCGTACTTCTTGTTGAATTTTTCGATTCGGCCATCTGCTTGAGCAAACTTTTGCTTACCAGTGTAGAATGGGTGTGAATCTGATGAAATTTCAACACGTACTAATGGATAAGTCTTACCTTCAAATTCAACTGTTTCTGATGGATTCAAAGTAGAACCTGCTAAGAACTTAGCACCAGTTGCTGAATCCATGAAAACAACTTGTTGATAATCTGGATGAATTCCTTGTTTCATGTTCTCTATTCTCCTTTGCCATAGTCAATCTTGCAGACCATAGATTATATACGACTAAGTTATAGTACCATCAATTGTGGATAAATGCAATTATTATCCCGAATATAGGATTATTTTTCTGAAAATTTAGATGAATGGACGCTTAACACCAGCAATAATTGAACGGTTGTAATCTCTTAAAGTACTAATTCCCACTCTTGGTGGCCAGCTTTCAATAACTTGTCCATTACCAATGTAGAGAGCAACATGCCAAATAGTTCTTGTACCTGGTTCATAGTAAAATACTAAGTCCCCTCTTTGAATATCAGACAAAGGAACAGTCATTAATTTAGGATCGGCCCAAAGAACACGAGAGTTCCATTCATTTCCTGGATGAGCATGTTGAGTTGATGAAATTGATGTTGGATTTAATCCACCAGCATAAAGAGCTTGCAAAACTAAGCCTGAGCAGTCAACTCCATAATCTGGGCTAGATGAAGCTCCAACTATATATGGCTTGCCTAAATACTTATATGCTTGATTAATCATTGCATTAATATGATCTTCTCGACTAGCATTTTTCCCTGCTCCAAGTGGGGCAACGTAACTGTCAATACCATACCAAGTTTCTTTAATAAAGCCAAGTTTTAACCAAGTAGCTAAATCAACAATTCCAGTTGGATTTAATCCGTGACTTGCTTGGAAATTCTTAACGGCATTTACAGTAGCCCAGTTATAGTTAGCATAACCAGCATAAGTTCCTAAGCGACGCATTACAAGCCAAGTCTTCACACCTTCATAGTTGTAACCCAAATTATAACCTGGAGCATAAATAGATGGTTGAATTTGGTTATATTGCACTTGATAGTAGCCAGATTTATTTTGGAAACCAGCGGTAAATTCTGCTGGGATCCACTGTTTATCGCCACCAAGTTTATACATTTCACGGCCGTTAATTGTAGCCTTAGCAAAATAACGCCAACTTGATCCATTGGTTACGTATTGATTTTGATAGTTACCTTGAGAATCAAGTAAGTTAACCCCACCCAATCCTTGGTAGTTTACATAAAGAATACCAGTTGTACGTGAATAATTAGGCAAGTCAGCATCTTTATCTATAGTGACAAACTCTGCGGGAATCCATTGCTTATCACTACCAATTCTATACATCAAGCGACCATTAATCTTACCTTTAGCGTTATAACGCCAACCTGTACCATTTGCTACATGTTGGCTTTGATAGTTACCTTGACTATCTAACAAGGCAACTCCACCTAAACCAGAATAATTTACATCCAAAATACCATTAGCACTTGTAAACTCGGTAAGAGCACTAGTAGTAGTTTCTTTTGAACTACTTTCTGTCTGCTTAGAATCTGTTTTTTGACTACTTGAAGCTTCCGATGGCTTTGCATCGCTAGCTTTAGAACTTGAATTAGATTCTGTTTTAGTAACTTCAACATCTTTTACATCTGTAAATTCTGCGGGAATCCATTGCTTTTGGCTACCTAATCGATACATCGTTCTACCGTTAATAGTTGCTTTGGCAAAATAACGCCAGCCCGTACCATTAGTTAAGTATTGTTTTTGATAATTACCCTGACTATCCAGCAAAGCAACTCCACCTAAACCTTTATAAACAACATGCAATACACCAGATACTGATTTTTCATCACTTGGCGCAGTACTAGTTTGTGAGGTTTGTGGTTTATTTACTGCTGCTGGCTTGTTTTCTGAAGCACTTTTTCCGTTAAGATTTGTAAACTCTGCTGGAATCCATTGTTTTTGACTTCCCAAACGGTACATCTTTCTACCATTGATAGTTGCTTCAGCAAAATAACGCCAACCTGTACCATTTGCTACATATTGATTTTGATAATTACCTTGTCCATCCAATAAGGCAACATTTCCTAATCCCTTATATACAACATACAGTACACCTGAAGTAGCTTTTTCATCACTTGGTGCGGAAACAGTTTGTGAAGTTTGTGAAGTTTGTGGAGCTTGTGGTTTACTTTCAACCTGTGTTGAAGTAGTAGTACTTTGTGAACTACTTTGACCATTTAAACTGGTGAATTCTGCGGGAATCCATTGTTTATCGCTTCCTAAGCGATACATCGTTCTGCCATTGATAGTAGCTTTTTCAAAGTATCTCCAAGTGGTATTCTTACCCAAAACTTGTGCTTGATAATTACCATCGGAATCTAATAATGTTACTCCACCTAAGCCATTATATTTAACTGTAAGTACTCCTGTTTCAGCAACATTATTAGTTGCTGCCATTACCTTTTCACTTTGTGTAAACAAAGCAAAAGAAGCCAAAACGGCAGCGCAAGTTGCCATCTTTTTTAAATTCATTTTCCTTCCCCAAAAAAATAAGTTTTAACTTATTATCTTATATACTTTTTTCATTTGAATTTTGCTCTTATTTTTTTAATTAGTCAAGTTTCTATAATCATTAAACTTTATTTATACTAATTTGGTTGTCCCAATTTAAGCAAAAACAATCCGAAAATAACAATAAGAAGAATTAAGAAGATTTTTTCTATAAAAAAATTCTGCTGGGGCTTAATTTGTCGCTGGTAAGTTTTTAAAACTTTAAAATAATCATAAAAGCATTTCTTTGCCACTTCTTCATTTGCATTTAGCTCATGAACTGCTTTATTACCTGCAGCTTTAATCTCATATAAAGTATTAATGTTTTCACGACTTACACCACTGTGCCGTAACAAATTAATATTCTGATTAAAATTCAAGTCAGGCTTTATTTTCTTTTGCTTAAGCCAGTACTTGGTAAGTCTCTCTGCTTCTGTTCTTAAATCTGCTAAAGCATGCTGATAGTCCCCTTTTTTAGCTAATTGTAAGCTTTTAAGCAAAACTTTTCGTTGATTATTAATAAATTTTGATCCGCTAAGAGTTCGATAATATGTCATCAATTCTGAAAACTCAGGATAACTAACTTTATTCATTTTTATAATTCCATTGTCCATTTTCTAAATACCAATGGTTCTCACTTAATTTATCATTTTCAAAAATTTCTAGCATACTGGCAAAACCATCAGCCAATTGGTATTTTTTCAAATCTTGTCGTTCAATCCAGAAAACTTTCCCTTCTCGACTTGACCGCAAAACACCTGAGAACTGATTAGTTTTGTATAAAAAGACAATCGTTCTAATATCATCATCGAAAAATTGCTTAATACCACACATTTCTAGATTTTGGATATCTAGCCCTGTTTCTTCTTTTATTTCACGAATTGTAGAAGCGATAATTGATTCACCACGTTCAACATGACCACCTGGAAATGTTATACCTGGCCAATCCTTTTTCACCCTATTTTCCACCAAAATTTTACTACCATCATACACCATACACATGTTAGTTAAGATAACTCTTTCACTGCGATCCATCTTTTCACCTTCTTAATTTTATTAAGTATAGTTTAACAAAAAAGACTTAGTGAGATTCACTAAGTCCTTACTTCTATCCTTTTAAACGTTTAATTTTCTTCAGAATGTTGCCATCATCAGTTTGTAAAATAAGCTTCGGGTAAGCCTTTCTGACAAAGTAAATTGCCAACGCTAAGGTCAGAATTGAGACAATTGTTGCAATAACCAATTCTGGAGTACCAGCTACTCTTTCAGCAACTCTACCCGGCAAAATAAATCCTGAAAGAAGTGGTAAACAGCTTACTACTTGTGCAAATATACTATCCCCTTTACTTAAACTTGGAGCTGCAATTAAGGCAATAATTACAATATAAATTATTGGAGCTAAAATCTTTTGTAAGTCTTCCACTCTATTAGCTAAAGCTCCACAAAAGGCTGCTAAAACAATTGATAAAATAACTGATAACAACAATAACACTAAATTCCAGCTAATAAGATTTGATACTACTTGGGAAATTAATTCATGATTACTCTTGAAGAAGCCAGCAAACATTTCGATTTTAGGTCCAACTATAATTGCTAGCCCTAAAAGGGCAACATAAGCTAATACATGAACCAAGAACACTCCCAAGACCCCTAAGACTTTTCCAACAAAGTAATCACCACCACGCATACTGGAGAAGATGATTTCCATAATCTTAGAACCTTTTTCAGTAGCAATTTCTTGAGCCATAGTTGAAATATAAGTAAGTAAAATAAAATAAGTAATCCAGATAAAGACATTGGCGGCAATTGATTTAGCTGATTTAGCCGTTAAATCTGCTCGAGTAGCCTTTTTCTCCGAACCATTGTGTCCACTTATTTTTTCACTAATTTTAACACTTTGACTTAAAGTTTTAAGTTGTTTAGTAGTCAAGCCGGCTGCTTGAACATTGAGATTTTGTTGCAACTTTTGCAAACTTTCCATCAAACTAGACTTATCATTACTATCCATCGCTTCTTTACCAAGCCATGAAGCGGTAATTTGCCCTGAACTTGAAACATTTACTTTAACATATCCCTTAATATCTTCATCTGCTAAAGCTTTCTTAGCTGCAGATTCAGATTTCACTTCGAAGTTACTAAGATCTTTGACAGCTGGAGCATAATTTTTACTAATAACAATAGCATTATCAATCTTGTTATCACTGCCGCTTAATTTTTGAGTTGCAAAAATAACAGCAAAAATAATGCCCATAAAAATAACTGGAGCAAGGACTGACAAAATAAAGGTAATTCCTTTGGTCTGTCTAATAAAAGTTTCTTTTGTAACTAACCAAATCTTTTTCATTTTGTCGCCTCCATCTTAAATATTTGATCCAAAGTTGGTGCTTCTTGACTAAAAGTTGGAATATATTCCCCCTGAGTTAGTAGTTTGAAAATTTCAGAGCCATATTTTTCATCCACTAGCTTAATTGACCAAATGCCATCATGGCGTTGCATGTATGATTCACATCCCGGCAAACTAGCAACTTGTTCTTTATTTAAGCCCGCTTTTTTAATATATAAATATTCTTTAGGATAACTATCCCTAATTTCTTGAATAGTACCATTTAAGACAAGCTGTCCTTGATTAAGCATCACAACTTTATCGCAAAGACGTTCAACATTATCCATATTGTGATCAGAAAAAATTACAGTAGCGCCACGCTTAGCCTGCTCTAAAATAATTTCTTTCATTAAATCAACATTTACAGGATCAAGGCCACTAAAAGGCTCATCCAAAATCAAAATCTGTGGCTGATGAATCATTGTCGCAATCATTTGAACTTTTTGTTGATTTCCTTTAGATAAAGACTTAATCTTGTCACTCATCTTACCAACAACCTGCAATTTATCCATCCATTTCGGCAAAGCCACTTTAATATCGTTATTGCTCATACCTTTAAGACTAGCTAAATATCGTACCTGTTCTAGAACCGTTAATTTAGGCATTAAGCTTCGTTCTTCAGGTAAATAGCCGACAATATTGTAGTCTTCATTTGAAAAATTCTTACCGTTAAGTGTGATTTTTCCCTCATAATTTAAAAAATGCAAAATTGAGTGAAAGAGCGTTGTCTTACCAGAGCCATTTTTCCCAATTAAACCAGTAATTTGACCTGGCTTACAATCAAAGCTAATCCCCTTTAAGACTTCCTTAGTTCGGTAGCTTTTCTTAACATTATCAATCACTAAATGAGTTTGCTGAACCATATTTTCCCCTTCCTTCTATATTCATCTCCCATAATTAAGTAAACGTAGTGTGAAAAAAGCGAGATAATAGCTTTCCCCTAACTCACCGTCAACTCTTTAATTTAAGTCTACCAATAATAAGGTTATAAGTGTTAATGATATCCCTTAATAAAATAGACAGTTTCTACTCATAGAAACTGCCTGTTTTAAATATATTTACTTTTTCTTTTTACTATCTGAAATCAATTCACTTATTGATTTACCCTTCCCATTAATACGAACATCACATGCATCTTCTGCTGTTATTGATGGCTTTTTATTGGGTATTTTCTTTGCATCTCTCATATTTTTTCTCCCTTCATTTACTTCTCCAAATATTATTTTATCACTAATATTAGAGTAATCGCTGTTCTTAACTAGTTGTAGATACTTTTTTCTGAAACACTTTATAGGTATAATAGCTCCAATAAGGAGAATACTATGAAAAAAGGAATTAAATATACTTTTCGAGTTATTTTGGCAATTTTAGGTATTATTTTTATTACTTTAATCGGCTACGCAATTTATATGCAAGCTAATTATTATCGCATTCCTGATCACCAAATAATTCACATAAAAAACAATCAATCTTCAGTGTTATCCACAGGGAAAACTTATACTGTAACCACCTACAATGTAGGTTTCGGAGCTTATAATCCTAAGTACAGTTTTTTCATGGACACAGGTGAAATGAAAAATGGTACTAAAACACGCGGAAAATATGGAACTGCAGTCTCTAAAGCTAGTGAATTAGCTGATACTAAAGGCGCAATTGCCACAATCAAAAAGCAAAATCCCGACTTTGCCTTTTTCCAAGAAATTGATACCAACTCAACTCGTTCTTTTGGTGTAAATCAAGTTAAAATGGCAGAAAGTACTTTTAACAATATGGGCAGTAGCTTTGCCCAGAATTTTCACAGTGCTTATATTGCCTTGCCACTGAATAATCCACACGGTTTTGCAAGAAGCGGAATTTTAGCTTTAAGCAAATACCACATTACTAGTAGCGAGCGCCGACAATACTTTGTCAGTTCAAATCTAATCGAAAAGTTTGTTGATTTAGACCGCTGCTTCAATGTTATGCGCTTGCCAGTCAAAAATGGCAAGGAGCTTGTTTTAATTAATAGTCATATGTCAGCTTATGATAAAGGTGGCTTATCTAAGAAAAAGCAACTCGCCTTGCTCAATCAAGTCATGAAAGCTGAAATCAAAAAAGGTAATTATGTCATCTGTGGTGGTGACTTTAATCATGCATTTGGTGCAAAATATGTTGCTCACTTTAAGTCACAGCAAAAGCAGCATGATTGGCTAGCTGTCTTGAGTCAAAAGGACCTTGCAAGTAGTGGAATGAAGATGGTTACAGCTAAAAATGCGGACGAAGTACCTACTTGTCGAGGAAGTGATATTCCATACAAAAAAGGCGTAACTTATACTACCATCGTTGATGGGTTCTTAGTTTCACCTAATGTGAAAGCTGTTAGTTACAATATAGATACTCAATTTGCTTATTCGGACCACAATCCAGTTAAATTGAGCTTTAGTTTGAAGTAAAAAATAGTAGCATACTACTGCAGAGCGTCGTAGCGTTATTAAGCACTTCATTTTTAATAAATGGTACTATTTTGTTAACCAGATAATAAAAACACATGCTTTCTATAACAGAAAAAGCATGTGTTTATTTATATATTAATCGTTCTTTCTCTTGAAGCCTAAAGCCATACCTGCGCTAGCAAGTAACATACCTAAAGCTGACAAAATGTTAGTAACAACATTACCAGTTTGTGGAAGAAGTGATGATTTAGTAGGAGTTGGATTATTGTAGCGGTCCACTCTTCTTGGAGTTTCGGGTGTCTTTGGTGTTTCTGGTGTATCATCTTGGAACAATGGATCACCAGGCATACCATATTTACTCTTTGGTGTGCTTGGAATTTCTGGATATTCAGGCACAGAAGGAACATCATAATTAGATTTGTAACCAATCTCATCCCAGTTAACCACTTTATCACGTTCGCCTGGAAGTGCTGCAGTTTCTTCTGTAC
Source organism: Lactobacillus mulieris (assembly GCF_007095465.1). Taxonomy (GTDB): domain Bacteria; phylum Bacillota; class Bacilli; order Lactobacillales; family Lactobacillaceae; genus Lactobacillus; species Lactobacillus mulieris. The sequence continues at coordinate 53,407 of NZ_SDGL01000008.1, read as the reverse complement.
CCATCATTGCAGGATTTTCGCTACCATCATCCCAAATCCAGTCACCTTGGTTAGTCATCTTAGCTAAGATTGTTGTAGTATTATCATCATTTACTTGCAAAATAAAACTTGGTGCCCAAGTTGATTCATATTCATCTCCAGCTACATGACTACGATTAGTAATGTATGAAGTAATGAGCAACCAATTTGAATGTCCTTCAACTGGTACTGCATAGTATGAATAAGTTGCTGTACGCCAGTTTGCAGGAACTGATGCTGTTAGCACAACACCAGATTCATTTAGTGGCACATACTTTCCATTTAAGCTATCAGAAACATATCCAACCATGGCAACATTGTCTCCAACTGCATCATTTGCTGCCATCCAGGCATGATCATTAGATCCCCTATTTAATCTAGTTGCTGCAAATAAATAATACTTGCCATTCAATTTCACAACATCTGGACGTTCAATTTCATCACTTACCATTGTTGCAGTAAGAAGTGGACTGTATACTTCTGCAACTTGTGGATTGGTTTCGTCATCAGTTAATCTCAAAATACCAATTGCTGCATTTGCCCAACTAGCTCTTGACTTGATATCACGGTTTTCCAATACATCTAACAATGACTTAATATTAAATGCATCATCACCACCGTAATTACTCCAATTGTAAATTTGATCTAATCCTTGATAGCCTTCTGTACCAGTACTTGCCTCAAATACTAAGTATCGATGCCCATCTTCACCTTCAATAACGTGAGCATCACGCATAGCAATGTTATCAGCACCTTTATTGGTTTCAATCCATTGCTTGTAAGTTTGATAGTGATAACCATCACCTTCAAATACAACGTGATCATTTGCTAACTTTTCAATCTTTACCTCACCATTATTATCTGAAAGCAGCAATGTTACACTGGCTAATTTTTGATGATTAGTACCTTGTGAACCATCTACCTGAGTATAGAATAATTGAATTGAGCCATCAGTATTAACTACAGCTGAACCTGACCATTGTTGAAGTAGAGGGCTAGCATTGTAGCCAAATATTGGGCCAGCATTCTTCCAATTTGCCAAGTTATTATCACCATATTTGTTATAAAGTAAATAAATATGGTTGTCATTAGCTTCTGGTACACCCATCATTGCCACAACTAATTGATATCCATTCCAATTAGCCACATAACCAGTTTTTACATCTTGTACTGGCCATGAATCCCAGACATCAAGATGTTCCAATTTACCGGTTTGAGCATCAATAGTATATGCTGCAGGCATATTTTGAATTTCTTTTGCATTAAAGTAAGGAATTGCATATCGTCCATCTTTAGAAATGAGTGCATCAGCTATCTTCTTAAAATCACTATAAGTCATTTGAGCGTTGCCAGCTGCATTCTTTCTAGTGTAATCTACTTTGTTTAAAGCTTCCTTTTGATAATCACTCAAAGTCTTTGGATCAATGCCAGCTGCCTTAACTGCAGCAGCTGCTTCTGGCTTCAAACCATCAGCATCGTAAGTTGACTTATCCCCAGCGGTAATTTCTCTTGTGGCTGGAGCAAACTCACCATTATTGGTATCACCTGAAGCAGATTTTGTAGAATCAGAATTGGTCTTAGCTGTATCACTATCTTTATCACTAGTTTGAGTACTGCTTGTTACTGATGAAGTTGATGCAGCAGCACTTTTATCCAATGCAGCCATAGTTGTCAATGCAATTTTGGATTGAGCCAAAACTTTTTGAGCACTAGCTGCTTCTTCAGCAGTTTCAGCATTTGCAACTGCTGATTGTGCCTTTTCAACATTATCTTGAACAGCAGCAGTATTATCTACTGTTGTATTTGAAGTGGTATTTTTGTCATTATTATCATTAGCTTTGTCTGCAGCTTTAACAACACTATTGTTCATGGAAACAGACAATACTGTTGTAGCTGCAAAAGTGGCCAACCCTAAAGCGGCTTTTTTCATCTTTTTAACCATTTTAATCCTCCAACGAAAGTAAACATTCTCTATCACAAAATTCTACAATTTGAAATATATTTATCTACTATTTACACTTTTTTACATAAAAAATAATTATAGTTTATAAACATATGTTTATGCAATTACATAAAAAATAAAGACTTTTATATTCGAAGTTGAATTACAAATAGATTTAAAGATTATATATTGATTTAATCTTTTCCTTCTTCGCCTATACCAAATGATGCCAAAATTGCATCAATTCCTATGACTAAATATCCCCAAAAATTTATTTTTCTTTTTTTAGATTTGGAAAATTTATTTTTATATTCTTTCCTTGAAATTCTTTTGTTATCCATCTTTTGTCCTTCTTTTGTATATACTATCCCCTACTGTTATATATTATATCACTTGCTATTTTTATATTAGATATCGCATAAATGAATTGCATAAGAAATAAAATCATTAACATCTTTTCCCCTTACCAACTTTTTATTAAATTCAGTAATTTCAGCTGACAAAACAAAACTTTTTACTTAAATTGATAGTAAAGCCAAGATTTCAGGAGTAGTATCGTGAGAAAATTCAAAGTATTTAATTTTTTTGTCTATTTGCTGACTTTTTGCCTAGCCATAGGTATATTTTCCAATATAGCTAATTATGCAGGGTTAGCTATTAGTTTATTAGCTATTTTTATTGGACTTATTAGCTATTTTTTCAATACATATATTGAAAAGCTGTCTTTTCATACTGTTAACATAATCATTACTATAAGTTTGATTACTATGATAATTATTCAATTAGCAGTTTTGAAATTTCTTCCAGTATCGATTTATCATGATCCATACCGTGTATTAAGTCAGGCAGATCAGCTAGCAGCTGGCAATTTCCACTGGACTACCACCTACTTTTGGCGCTATCCCAACAATGTTCCAATCACTTATTTTCTTTATCTTTGGTTAAATTTAACCAAGACTTTATTTTCGACCAATTTAGCTCTTTGGATTTTAAGTTTTTTAATTCTAAATAGCTTTATATTACTTACGTTAAAACTAGCTTGGCAGCTCAGTAAGCGGAAAAGTTTAATAATTGGATTAACAGCTTTCTTCGTACTTACCCCTTTTTCTTACACCTATTATCTACAAGTTTTTTATACAGACTTACCGAATTTTTTATTATTATTGCTAATTTTTGACTACCTATTTAAATGGGATAGCTTTAATAAGTCCCAACAAGTTATAACTAGCATAAGCATCTTTTTATTAGCTTGTATCGCATACTTATTAAAACCTAATATTATTATTCTTATCCCTGCCATATTAATACTATGGTTGCTTTTGCTAATTAAAAAGCAGTTAAAAAAGCAATTACTTATCCCCTCAACTATAATCATACTAGGACTTACATTAGGGTTGACCGCTACCAATGGAATCTATCAATTAAGCAATTTTAAAGAAAACAAAAGCTTTGAGTTTCCAAAAACCAGTTGGATTGCAATGGGATTAAACGAAAAGTATCGTGGCACTTATGCTAGCGAAGATGTAACAAAAGAAGTCAAATTAAAAAATGAAGCACAACGCCAAACTTATGATAAAGCCTTAATTGCGGCACGAATTAAAAAATTAGGATTTAGCGGATTAATAAAATTATGGATTCAAAAACTGGCTATTTTACTAAATGTAGGCGATATTCAAAATTGGTATAATGGTGGCTACCGTAACGCTCCAGGTTGGTATCAAAAACATGCGCAATTTTTTGCAAAAGTATCAATAATAACTTATTCAGCTAGTTGCATCAGTATATTTGCAGCAGTCATAGCACGTCTATTCAGATATAAATTAAATCTAAAAAAATATAAAGATCAAATCTTGTTACTAAGCATATTAACAATTCTAGGCTATCTCGCCTTCCATACCTTGCTTTGGGAAAGTGAACCTCGTTATGGACAAGTGATTTTACCCATGTTGTTTATATTGCTAACATTACCAATAAAAAAGAAGCATCATCAATCTAAGCAAGTAGGCATTATTGCTCTTTGTCTTGCGATTATTACTCCAATTTTCTTTAGCTATTACTATGCTAAAACTAATAAAAATGACCAAATTATCGCAGCACAAAGGAGTCAGCTATCCGTCCAATATCATGCGAAATCTAGCACCATCCAATCCCTTCTCAAACAAAGAGTTCGTTTAAACGCTGAAGCCAATTATTTTTCTGTTCAAATCCACAAACAAACTGAATTAAAAGTCTACCTAAAAAACTTATCTACTAATTCTTACTATGCACTTAAACACAAAGATGATATTTTTTACTTAAATAGAAAAATCAAGGCTGGAAATTATGAAATAATTGCTGTTAATCCTGCTCCAACTAAACAAGCAGTAAATATCATAAAAACTTACAATTATTATTTAGCCCCTTATCCTTTATATATTGATGGAAAAAAAGACTTCCATAGTTCATTTATTTATACTTTTGTTTATGATTATAAAAACGGAAATTATGATTGGTTAAAACTCAATAAAGAAAAAAGATTTGGAAAATAGTATTATTATACTAGATGTTTTTTAGAAAGGACTTCACCATGAAAAAAGTAATTTTATCCCTTGATACTGGAATTGATGATGCAATGGCACTTGCCTACACAATTGCCAAAGATGAGCTTGATTTAATCGGTGTCGTTGGCACTTACGGTAATGTTTATACTGAACAAGGGGCCAAAAATGCTCTGGCTTTATTAGAAATGTTAGGTAAGACCGATATCCCTGTTTACTTAGGAAATGACCATGCAATTGACCAAGATCACTTCGACCGTATGGAAGTTAGTGCTGACATCCACGGCGAAAATGGAATTGGTCAAGTGATCATTCCAGCAGCAACACGCCAAGTTGAAACAACTAGTGGGATTGACTTTATCATTGAATCCACCCAAAAATATGGCAAAGACTTGCTAGTAATTGTTACTGGTCCTATGACTGACTTGGCTTTAGTTTTACAAAAATACCCTGCTTTCAAAGATGAAATTGGTCAGGTTGTCATCATGGGTGGGGCTCTCACAGTTCGCGGTAATGTTAGCCCATATGCCGAAGCTAACATCAACCAAGATCCACTTGCTGCGAAAATCTTATTTGAAAGTGGTACGCCAGTAATCATGATAGGGCTAGATGTCACAATGAAAACACCAATTGGCCTAACTGACACACAGAAATGGCGTGACACACAAACTTTTGTCGGTGAAAAATATGCTGATATTGTCGATTACTACATTCACATTTATGATAAATATTCTCCATATTTACATGGTGGTAGTCTTCACGATCCAGCGGCAGTATGTGCAGCAATTCATCCTGAGTGGTTTACCTTCTTACCTATGCACTTAACTTGTGAAACTGAAGGTCCTAGCCGCGGTAGAACCATTGGTAGACTAGAAGATTTGCGCAAAGAAAAACCTAACGTTAAAGTCGCAATTGATATAGAAGCTGACAAGGTTAGCCACGATATTTGTAGTAGCTTAGAAAATTGGTTTAAAGAATCCAAATAATAGTTAATTTCTTAAATCATCTATAATAAAAAAGCGTTGATATCCTCGGTGTTATAAACCTCGATATATCAACGCTTTTACTTCACATGAAAATAATTTTTATAACTTAAATTTTTCTTTTTTTAAAGTTAACCATTACTCCCCAAAGACTTAATAGCACGCCTAAACTTGTTAAAATCCATGAATCATTACCAGTTTGAGGCAAAGTTTTATTGGATTCAACTCTAGTCTTTTCAGGCATCATAGTCCTATTCTTAATTTTACTAATTACTTGTTCAGGCATCTGTTGCTTATTAATAAATTCAGCACTATTATTTTCAATCTTTTGTGGCTCTAGCAACGCCTTTAGAGCGGATAATGCTGCTTTAGCAGAAGCTAATTCTTTCTTAGCTTCTGCTAATTTATTTTGAGCTAGCTCATCATTATTTGCAGATATCGTTAGAAGATTTATTGATTCTTCATAAACTTTGTTGGCTTTTTCTAATTCATCTTGTACTTGTGCAAGATTATCTTGTGCTTTCTTTAAATTCTCCGGTGCTTGTTGATACGAAAGTAAATCAGCAGTATCTAATTCTAATTTCTGCTTAGCTTCATTTAAAATGGAAGTTTTTTCTTCTAAAGTCTTTTTAGCTATATCATTATTTGTTTGTTTTTGCTTTAAATCAGTATTTAGTGAAATTAATTCATTATTTACTTCATCTAAATTACTTTTTGCAGTTTGTAAATCAGCTAATTTTTGTTTATTATCAGCTGAAGCTTCTGCTAATTGATTTTCTAAATTAGTTATTATTTCTTCTTTACTCTTAATATTAGATTGGAGTTTTTCGATTGTATTTTTAATATTATTCTCTTGCTCAATGTATTGGGCAAGACTAGATTGAATGTTCTTTATAGTATTAGCTTTATCATTAACAGCTTGTTGAGCCTTGTTCACTACTTGTTGATCTGCATTGAGCTTATTATTTAGTTGTTCAGCATTTGCCTTAGCAGCTTCATAACTTGTTTGCTTAGTAACTTCTTCTGCTTCTAAATTAGCTAATTCTGATGCGACATCTGTTGGCTCATTATAAGTTTGGCCTGTCTTTTTTAATTGTGCGAATTCTCCATCTTCACTAGGTTCAACAATGTCATTAAAGTGGAATATTCCGAATTTATCAATCGAAATTGCAGCATCTTCTGACTTATATATGCGAAGACTTAAAACATCTGTCATATGTCCATAGCCTTGGTCATTATCATCGAATACCCACATTGCAATTGCTTGACGAATCCCCATCTTTAAATCAGCTAAAGACACTCTAGTTCCTTTCAAATCTGAAGAATTAGTGGTCATAGCGATACTTTCTCCCTCAGTCCAAAAGCCAAATTCTTTAGGTATTTTATCCTGAATAATATTCTCAAGATGGCCAAAGCCTTGATTGGCATCATTATAAGCTTTTATAGTAGCCAATTCCACTTCAATGCTTGCATCTGACACGAGAATCGGTTTTTCACCCAAACTTATACGAAGTGGATTTAATAAAGAAGCTGCATAAAGTGACATTTGCTTAATCGCTTCTTTATCAATCAAGCCATTATTAATAGTGTAATATGTATTTTCATCTGCTTTGGTTGGTTTGTACCCTTGGAAATTGGCTTCATAGTATTTTTTAGCCACTTCAGCTAAATCGGGGTATGAAGACCAAAATCCCCAATTATCTCGATTTTCTTCTTTATACTTTTTTACTAAATTAATAAAGTCGGTGCCATAAATAAGCTTATCTTGATTTTCTTCAGTTGATTTAAGCGTTGCTATTTTCTGCTTAAGTTGATTCAGACTATTTTCATTTGCTGTTAAATCCTCATTAGCCTTATTTGCCATTTCTTGACTATTCTTTAATTGTTCATTAGCTTGATCCAATTGCGCTTGCTTTTGAGTTAGTTCTGCTTTCCCTTGTTTTAATTGCTCATTACTATTATCAATAGCAACACGAGTTTTTATTAATTTGTTATTTTCTTCATCTAAAGAACTTTGGGCTTGTGTCAAGTTCTTATTTGCCTGATCTAAGTCTGTTTGTATTTTACCAACATTTGTGTTATCTACTATTTTTTGGGTATTATCAACTTTTACTTGTGCATCTTTAACCTTTTGCTCTTGATTAGTAACCTTTGATTGTGCTTCATTTAAAGAATCCAAAGCTAAATCAGCTGTCTTTTTAGCTTCGTCTACTTGTGACTGAGCTTGGTCAATTGCCACTTTATCTTCATCAACTGCCTTTTGAGCCTGCTTTTCACCAATTTCCTTATTACTTACTTTATTTTGAGCTTCCTTAACTAAATTTTCGGCTTTAGTTTGATTTTCCTTTGCTTTCTTGAGGGTATCAAAAGCTTGATCTTTTTTCTGCTCGGCTAAAACTTTGTTTCGACTTGCTGAATTCGCCTCCAATTGAGCGTCATTTACATTACTTTCAGCTTTAGTAACTCTTTGCTCAGTACTTTCAAGCGAGCTAGTGCTATTATTATTAATTTGCTTAGTATTTTCTTTATTATCAGCTTTTACTTGATGACTATTAGTTGTTAACGCAATTGTTGTTGTTGCTAATAAAGCAGCTGTGCCCACTACTGTATCTTTAAATTTATTATTCATTGCTTTTCCTCCCATAGAATAACTCTATATTTTTATTCTATACTCTTCTTTTCCTAATTCCATTTAATATATAAGTGCTCATCAAAAATACCATAGCAATTATTACAATGATAATAATTACTATGGTATTAATTTATTGTTTGCTATTTCATCTTAATTCATATCTAACGCCATTTTTATCAACAACACCAAAAAGCTCTTTACCCTCACATTTAGCGCCTAGGTCAATTTCACCATATGAATGCTCTTTATCAGTAACATTAATTGTAAAGTTACCACCTTGATTAAAAATAAAATCTCGGAATACTTTCTTCTTTTGTTCATCTTCAATGGTCTTTTCATATGCTTTTGTTAATGTGTAGCCTTCATCCAAAAACTCTTTTATTTGCGCACACCTACCAACCATAAAAAAACTATACCTTCTAACGCCTTTTTCATTATCTGCAATTGGTTTGATATAGCCTTTTTCTTCCCAATAACGTAGTTGCCGCTGACTTACTCCAATACCATCACTAAGATCACCAATACTCAATTGAATTTTATTGATAATTCCCAGCATATTTTTATGTGCGCTAATCATATAATCACCATCTTTTCATATCTGCAATTTATTATATCCTAATTTTAAAATATATTTTTGCTTTTGTAAAATTATTTGACATTAATATCAAAATATCTTACAATCTTTATCGCTAAATAATTTGACATATAAGTTATAATTTTTATCAAACTATGAAAAGAGGCTAATTATGATATCAACTGATATTAACGGTAATAAATACAATCGAACTTTACTAATGACCGTTTTAATCACTGGTTCGTTTGTCACAATTTTGACAGCCACACTTTTAGCCACTGCTTATCCATCGATGATGAAATCATTCAATATTGATGCAAGTACTGTTCAATGGCTAACAACAGGCTTTACTTTAGTTAACGGAATTATGATTCCGGTTAGTGCATATTTAATCAATAAATTATCCACGAAACTTATGTATATTAGTGCTTTGATTGTTTATCTTATCGGGACAATTTTAGCTTACTGGTCGCCTAATTTTCAGGTGCTACTTGCTGGTAGATTGATTCAAGCCGTGGGTGCTGGTGTTTCAATGCCAATGATGCAATCCATTATCTTAATGATCTATCCACCTGAAAAACGTGGTGCTGCTATGGGAACAATGGGATTAGCCATCGGTATGGCACCTGCAATCGGGCCAACATTATCCGGTTATATTGTTGATCATTTTACTTGGCGTGACTTATTTGGAATGATTATTCCTATCATTTCTATTGTTATTATTGCTGCTTTCTTCTTAATGAAGGATGTCCTACCTAATACTAATCCTAAACTTGATTTTTGGTCTGTCATAACTTCCATTGCAGGTTTTGGTATTATGCTTTATGGTTTTGCGGAAGTAGGATCCAAAGGTTGGGGAGATACATCTGTTATTGCTTCATTAATTATTGGTGCTGTAATCGTTGCTATTTTTGCTATTCGCCAATTTAAGCTTGATGAGCCATTCTTAAACCTTAATGTTTTCAAAACAGGTCAATATACTTTAGGCACACTTATCAGTAGTTTATCTTACATGGGAATGCTTGCCGCTGAGATGATTTTGCCATTATATATCCAAAATGTTTTAGGCAAAACTGCTCTTCAATCTGGTTTAATTTTACTTCCAGGTGCTATTGCTATGGGAGTTATGTCACCAATCACTGGTAGATTATTCGATAAATATGGTGCTAAACAAATTGTTATTACTGGTACTATTTTACTAATTTTTGGCTCTAGTGCTTTCTTATTCATCGGTCCTAACACTCCTACCATCTATATCACTGTCTTCTATGCCGTCAGAATGTTTGGGATTGCAATGATGATGATGACAGTAACAACTGCTGGTATGAATGCTTTGCCACTTGACTTAATGACACATGGTACTGCAGTTAACAATACCGTTCGTCAAGTTGCAGGATCAATTGGAACAGCTATTTTGACATCCGTTTTAACTAACGTAGCAAGTTCTAATACACCAGCCAAAAGTTTACTTAGTCAAAACCCATTAGCTTATAAGGATCAAGCTATCAATGCAGTTGTTTTAGGCTATAAATCCGCATTTATCGTTGCAATTATCTTTGCTATTTTAATTTTATTTGCAGCTGTCTTTCTACAAAAAGGTAACAGCGCTAGATCTGAAGAAATAACTGATGGTAAGGAGGCAAAGTAATGGCTATTTTATTTTTGATTATTGGTTTAGTAATTTATTTCATTTTCAATGTAATTCCTATTACTAAATTTCATTATCTTATTGCTTACTTAGGGCTAGCCTTAGCTTTAGTAAGTGGTATTGGTATCATGGCTAATGAAAATGTTCATTTTGGGATGAGTGAAAAAACCACTACTAAAGTACAAACAATTAAGCCAACCACTAGTGTGGGGCAAGTCAACTTACTAGTATATAAGCAAGTCGGCAGTCAGGGGCCAAAAATTTACGTCTACAATAGCCAAAAACAACATACACAAGCGAATATTAAAACTAGTAGCTCAGTTAAAACCGGTTATCAAGCAGCTAAGTTAGTTACAAAAGAAACTCGCTATGAATTTAAAAATAAATTTTATAAGTTGCTCTTTGGCTTTTTAGGTAAAGAAAATGAACTAAAGAAGCGGACTAATATCTTCGAAATTCCAAGTTCCTGGAAAGTTTTATCAACTAAGGAAGTTGCCAATTTGAAGAAGCAAATGATTGCACAAGCTCAAGCTCAGAACAAATAATTTAAATAAGATAAAAAGACTAGGAAATAAAATTTCTTAGTCTTTTTTACATCCAAATCAAATTTCTTTGTTGTTTTACTAAACATTTGACTAAATCTTCAACATCTAAAATTAATGTTTCAATGTTACTCCCTGCATGAATCCCTACATTGCCAAGACTTTTAACTTCTTCACTTATGATAATTGAATATTTATTTGAAAAATCTAATGGACTAACCAAGCCTGCTTTAGTTTTTAAAGCTATTAAATCTTCCTTACTAGCAAAATTCAACTTACTTCGACTAGTTCTTACAAGCTTAGCTAAAGCACTAATATTAACTCTTTCTTCAGCCTTGCATACCAACAAGAAAAAAGTTTGATTCTTTTCATCTTTAAAGACTAAACTCTTGAGCAATTCGCAATCCAAGGCTAAATCAAGCGCATCCTCCATCTTCCAAACAGGAACGTGTTCAATCAATCGATAATTTATTTTCAACTTATTTAACAAAGTTTCAATATCTTTTTTCATTTTTATATTCCCTGTTTTTCAATTATCAAAAAGGATTCAAAGCACTTAAACTTTGAATACTTTATTTTTCTAATTTCCAAAAACGCACACCAAATAAAACTACATTCAATAAGACAAAAATAATAAAAAATTCGCGCCATCCCACAAGATGTAATTGTTTAAAGAACAGACAGATGAAATTATAAAGTAAAATACCCGCAATAAATAAGCGATTTGCCTTAACTAAATGATTTAACCAGAAATAATTTTCTAGCCAGCATTCAAACTGGTAATGCTTGGCAAGTAACAGTTTTATTAGCTTCACTAATCTATCCCCACTAAAATTAGCTATTGGTAATTACGACTTTTGTTCCTTCTTTAATATTTTCATAGAACCATTTAGCATCCGAAACAGATAATCTAATACATCCATGAGAATTGGCTTTTTTACCTAATTTTTCAGCTTCAGATTCAACATAATGCCCCTGAGAATCAGTTGGAACAGTATGGAACAGATAAATCCCGTGGTCCTTCCAAGAAACCCAGTATTTTGCACCTTCGCCACTTCCTTGGTTATAGAAAAAATCCCCACGTTCTGCTTGAATATAAAAAGTTCCTTCAGGCGTTGCACGGTCACCACCAGAACCAGTAGAACAATACATAGTGTACAAAACCTTTGAACCATTCATCAAATAAGTTCTTTGTTTCGCTTTGGAAACTTTTATCCACATTTTTGGATAATCAGTAACATTAGGGTAGGGTTTATTTTCAGATGGCTTTTGCCAGTCAATTTTTATTTCTTTTGTCTTTTTTTCTTTATGTTTTGTTACTTTCAATGATGATGAGTTAACTTCTTTAGTCTTTGCTTGATCTAACACTGCTGTATTTGCTAGAGCTATTGCTAAAACTATTGCTACTAAAGAAGCCAGTGAAGTTTTATTAAGCTTAATCACAATCAACTCCTCGAAAATCAATCAATTCATTATTATTGTAACATTTTTTGTTCGTATTTCTAATTATTAACTATAGTTCAAAAAATCTGCCTTAATTCTTTCTAAATTAGCTTCACTATTTCTCTGTGATTGTCGATAGCCAACATAATATGGTGGTGTCACAAATCTAGGAACTAACTTACAAATTATTTTTTCATCAATATAATAAAAGAACAAGTTATATGATTTACATCTTCCTCGATAGAAAGCCTCACTCATACAAAAACTAACTAAGTCTTTAATATTATCTGCAAATAAGTCTAACTTATCCATATTAGAAATAATTACATTGAATTCTGTATATCCCATAATTGGTTGTAATGACATATTTACTTCAAAGTTTTGGTCCTTTTTTATTGATAATCCAATAAAATTTTCTGGATAAACTTCAGAATAAATATCTGCTTTTTTAAAACCCACAATTTGTAAATGAGGATGGCTTAAACTACCACCTGACAAGGGCCCCAAATTTTTAAACATCGCCACACTTCGATATTGCTTAGAAGCACTTAATTTTAACCATTTATCTACTGCGTAACGAATTAAAGACCGATTATATTCATAAGAATAGCTAGCAATATCTCCCAAATGTTCATTTGATTCTATGATTAAAGTTAAATAAGTATCCTGCAGTGTTTGATATTTATTCTCTAGCCAGATAAATTGATTTTGCTTTTCAATAATTCCTGTTAAATTTTCAATATCACAAAAGGGACAACAGTCACTATTAGATGGCTTTCCCTTGGCTATTTGGGTATTAAAGACTAATGGAGTCACTTACATTTCGCATCCTTAATTTATATTTATAATTGTATATTCTTAATTTTATATACCTATTTTTAGAGATTGTAAATAAAAACTCGTTAGCCTTGCTAACGAGTTATATTTTATTCCCATTCAATTGTTGCAGGTGGCTTAGAAGTTATATCATAAACTACCCGGTTAACGTGATCAACTTCATCAACCATTCTAGTTGATACTTTTTGTAAGACATCCCATGGTAATTTTGAAAAGTCAGCAGTCATACCATCAATTGAGCTAACTGCACGAATACCAATAGTGTAATCGTAAGTTCGACCATCACCCATTACACCAACTGAGCGAATTCCTGGTAAAACAGTAAAGTATTGCCAAACTTCTTCTTCAAGACCAGCATTTTTGATTTCTTCACGTAAAATCGCATCAGTTTCACGGACAATCTCAAGTTTTTCTTCAGTAATTTCACCAATCACTCTGATTCCAAGACCTGGTCCTGGGAATGGTTGACGCCAAACAAGTTCATGAGGAATACCTAATTTTTCCCCAAGTTCACGAACTTCATCTTTGAATAACTTCCTTAGTGGTTCAACTAATTCAAAGCCCAAGTCTTTTGGTAAGCCTCCAACATTATGATGTGACTTAATAGTTTGCGCAGTCTTAGTACCACTTTCAATTACATCTGTGTAAAGAGTACCTTGTGCCAAGAACTTTACACCATCAAGTTTCTTAGCTTCCTCATTGAAGACTTCAATAAATTCCTTACCAATAATTTTCCGTTTTTGTTCTGGCTCAGTAACACCCTTCAATTTATCTAAGAAACGCTTTTGAGCATCAACCTTAATAATGTTAACACCTAAGTCACGATTTAAGGCTTCCATAACTTGCTTGGCTTCATCTTTTCTAAGCAAGCCATGATCAACAAAAATCGCAGTCAATTGATTGCCAATTGCTTTATGAAGTAAAGTAGCAGTAACACTAGAATCTACCCCACCAGATAAACCTAAAATTACTTTACCATCACCAACTTGCTTGCGAATGCGTTCGACTTCTAAATCAATAAAGTCGTCCATCGTCCAGTTATTACGCGCTCCGCAGACACCAAAGGCAAAGTTCTTCAAAATATCTAATCCATATTCTGAATTACGTACTTCTGCATGGAACTGAATTCCATAAAACTTCTTAGCGACATTAGCCATTGCGCTGATTGGACAATTAGGACTAGATGCTAAAGTTTCAAAGCCATCTGGTACACTTGTTACCAAATCACCATGACTCATCCAAACAGTTTGTTTCGCAGGTAATTTGTCAAATAATTTTGTAGCATCTGCAACATTTATATCTGCTCGACCATATTCAGAGTGGTCAGCTTTTTCAACTTTTCCACCCAAATCATGAGCCATTAACTGCATCCCATAACAAATTCCTAAAATTGGGATACCCAGTTCAAAAATTGCTGGGTCAACTTTTAAACTACCTTCATCATAAACACTATTTGGTCCACCAGAGAAAATAATTCCCTTGGGATTCATTTCTTTAATTTTTTCAATGGATAAGTCATTTGGCAATAATTCTGAATAAATACCAAAGTCACGTAATCGGCGGGTAATTAGCTGATTATATTGGCTACCAAAGTCTAAAACAATGATTTTATCAAAGTCAGTTAAATTTTTTACAGACACCCTACTTCTCCTTTTTTGAACTTATAAATTAAACTGACTATACTAATAATTTTTAATTTGGTCAACCAAAAAGCTAATATTATTTTGACCATTTTAATAAATTATCTGTATTTTAACCACTTAAATACAAAAATATAATGACTTTTGATTGTACTAAATATTTTTCTTTGATAGAATACAAACGAATAATAATTTAATCTATATATCGTTGCAATATGGGCAACAGTTTCTACCTGAAACCTTAAATTTCAGACTATAGATAATGAGCACATTAGAGGCCTCTTTTCCATAGTCATGGTAGAAGAGGCCTTTTTTATGCAACAGAGAGGAGTTCTCGTGAAGTTATTAGAAGAGCGTATTAAGAAAGATGGACAAGTTCTTGAGGGGGATGTACTAAAAATCAACTCATTCCTAAATCATCAAGTAGATCCTAAATTAATGATGGAAATCGGCCAAGAATTTGCTCGTTTATTTAAAGACAGTGACATTACAAAAGTTTTAACATGTGAAGCTTCTGGAATTGCACCAAGCATTATGGCTACATACACTTTAAATGTTCCTATGGTCTTTGCTCGCAAGAAAAAGCCATCTACTCTTAATGATGCTGTCTACTTAGCAGATGTGTTTTCCTACACTAAAAAAGTTAATAACAAGATTTGTGTTGAAAAGAAATTCCTTAGTTCAACTGATAAAGTCCTAATTCTTGATGACTTTGTTGCCCACGGTGAAGCTGTTAAGGGAATGGTTTCAATTGTCCAACAAGCCGGTGCAAAAATTGTCGGTGTTGGTGCCGTTGTTGCTAAAGATTTCCAAGGTGGTAGCGACTGGATTAAAAAGCAAGGTTTACGTTTTGAAGCTCTAGCTAATATTGCTAGTTTTGAAGGCGGAGAAGTTCACTTTGTAGGAGAAGAATAACCATGAAAGAAGTATCTCATAAAAAAGCAGCTGTCTTAGGCTTGCAACATTTACTTGCAATGTATTCAGGAGCTGTCGCAGTTCCTTTACTAATTGGAACAGCTTTAAAGTTCAACTCTACCCAAATGACCTATCTAGTTTCAATTGATATTTTTATGTGTGGACTGGCAACCTTACTACAACTTTTCCGAAATCGCTATTTAGGAATTGGCTTACCTGTTGTTTTAGGATGTGCGATTCAAGCAGTTGCACCACTTCAAATGATTGGACAAAAATTTACCATCAATACCATGTACGGTGCAATTATCGTAGCCGGTATTTTCGTATTTTGTATTGCTGGCTGGTTTTCGAAAATCAAAAAGCTCTTTCCACCTGTTGTCACCGGTAGTCTAATTACCGTCATTGGTTTAACCTTAATTCCAGTTGCCTTCCAAAATATGGGTGGAGGGACTGCTACTGCCAAAGATTTCGGTGATAGTAAGCACTTAATTACTGCTTTTGCAACAATTTTAGTAATTATTTTAGTTGAATTGCTAGCTAAAGGCTTTTTAAAATCAATTGCTGTCTTAATTGGGTTAATTGTTGGAACTGTTTTAGCATCTTTTATGGGAATGGTATCACTTACTCCTGTTTTACAGGCTTCTTGGTTTCACTTACCGCAATTTTTCTATTTTGGTAAACCAGAATTTGAATGGTCATCTTGCGTAACCATGATAATCATTGCACTAGTATCTATGGTTGAATCAACTGGAGTTTTCTTTGCTACTAGTGACTTACTCAAAAAAGAAGTTAATGAAGATGATCTTAAACGCGGTTATCGTGCAGAAGGATTAGCACAAATCTTTGGAGGTATTTTTAACACCTTCCCTTATACCACTTTTTCTCAAAACGTTGGGTTACTACAATTATCTGGTATCAAAACTCGTCGTCCAATTTTCTGGGCAGCTGGTCTTTTGATGGGACTAGGATTACTCCCTAAAATTGGTGCGATTGTAACTATTATTCCGACTTCTGTTTTAGGTGGAGCAATGCTAGTAATGTTCACCATGATTGCAGTTCAAGGAATTAAAATGCTTCTTAAAGTTGATTTAGGTGATAATCGCAACATCCTAGTTATTGCCCTATCAATTGGTTTGGGTGTAGGTGTAACTTCTTATCCAGGAATTTTTCAGCACTTACCACAAACCGTTCAGCTATTCTTAGGTAACGGTATTGTTGTTGCCAGCCTTAGCGCAACTCTTTTGAATCTAATTTTCAAAGGTAAAGATGGATTAAATTCCAAATAATAACTATACATTTTTTAAAGCTTGAGTATTTAACTCAAGCTTTTCTTTTATCCTAGAGCTTTTTCTCCTACAATGGAATTAAGTTAAAAAAAAGAAGGAAATGCATATGAAAGAACAAACTGAATGTACCACTATTCTAGTTGGTAAAAAAGCAAGTATTGATGGCTCAACCATGATTGCTCGAAGTGAAGATGGTGGTAGAACTATTATTCCAGAAAGTTTTAAAGTCGTTAACCCAGAGCAGCAACCTAAGCATTACCAAAGCGTCATTAGTAAGCAAGTAATCGATGATGAAGATTTAGCATTAACACCACTTCGTTACACAAGCGCTCCTGATGCTTCTGGCAAAAATGGCATTTGGGCTGCAGCTGGTATTAACGCTGAAAACATTGCCATGACTGCTACTGAAACAATTACTACTAACTCAAGAATCCAAGGGATTGATCCACTTTTGACCACTGAAGAAGGCGGATTAGGTGAAGAAGATTTCGTCACTTTAACCCTACCTTACATCCATTCCGCTAGAGATGGAGTTAAGCGGGTTGGTTACTTACTTGAAAAATATGGCACATATGAAATGAACGGTATGGCCTTTTCTGATAAGGATGAAATTTGGTACCTTGAAACTATTGGTGGCCATCACTGGGCTGCTCGTCGCATACCTGATGATGCCTATGTAATTGCACCTAATCGTTTAAATATCGATGAATTTAAGTTTGATAACCCAGATTTTGTATGTTCAAGTGATTTAAAGGATTTAATCGAAAGTTATAACTTAAATCCTGACTTTGAAGGTTACAATTTACGTCATATTTTTGGTTCATCTACTATTAAAGATGCCCACTACAATAACCCACGTGCTTGGTATATCCACAACTTCTTTAATCCAGAATTTGGTGGTAAGCCAAGTGATCAAGACCAACCATTTATTTGCCATGCTAACCGTAAAATTAGTTTAGAAGACATTAAATGGGCCGAAAGTTCTCACTACCAAGACACACCTTATGATGCATATGGCGATCAAGGAACTACTGAACAAAAGAAAACTTTCCGTCCAATTGGTATTAACCGTAATTTTGAAACTCACGTCTTGCAAATTAGAAACAACGTCCCTGCTGAAATTGCTGGTGTTCAATGGTTAGCCTTTGGACCTAATACCTTTAATACTTTTGTGCCTTTCTACACCAATATCACTACCACTCCAGCTAGCTGGCAAACAACTGCAAAATTTGATTTAACTAAAATTTTCTGGTTAAACAAGTTAGCTGCTCAATTAGGTGATACTAATTATCGAGTATATGGTGAATTAGAAGCTGACTTTGAACAAAAGAGTTTAGCTGCTTGCCATAAGATTCAACATGACACTGACCTTGCAGTTAAAGGTTTAACCGGCAAAGACTTACAAACTAAGCTTGAAGCTGCAAATGATAAAATGGCAGAAGTTGTTTACAATAATACAGTAGAATTACTTGGTCAAATGGTCGATGAAGGCCATGGTTTAATGACCTTGAAGTACGACTTACTTGATTAAGATTACTTGCAAATACTAAAAAAGAGCCCACTAATATGTGAGCTCTTTTCTATGCTATTAAAAATATTATGCATCTTGAATAGTTACATCAGCACCTAGCTTACGTAACTTTTCTTCAACGCGATCATATCCTCTTAAAATATTATCTGCATTGTCAATTACAGTTTCACCATCAGCCATTAAACCGGCAATCATGAGTGAAGCTCCAGCGCGAATTTCATCAGCGTGTACACGCGTTCCATGTAATTCATTAGTTGGATGAACTAAGATAATGTTATCCTCAACCTTAATATTGGCACCCATTTTTTGTAATTCTGGAATGTGTCTAGTCCGCTTAGGATAAATATTATCAATAACTACACCTTCACCCGTCTTAGCAGTTAAAAGAAGAGGCGTAATAGGTTGTTGCAAATCTGTGGCAAAGCCAGGATATGGATCAGTTCTCACTTGTATCATCTTTAAATCGCCAGCTGGATATACATAAAGTGAATCCTCATCAGCGTCAATAACTACACCCATTTCTTCTACTTTAGCTAAATATGAATCTAGGTGTTCTTCGATAATATTGTGAATTCGAATGCCATTTCCAATACATGCAGCTAGAGAAATATATGTCCCTGCTTCAATACGATCTGGAATTATCGTATGTGGAATTTTAGCTTCAATGCGCCGAACTCCATCTATTCTAATAGTTTCAGTACCTGCACCACGAATAACAGCACCCATATTATTTAAAAAAGTGGCCAAATCAATAATTTCAGGTTCTTTCGCTGCATTATTAATTACAGTCTGACCTTGTGCGGTTACACTGGCCATAATGATATTCATCGTAGCGCCCACTGATGGCATCGCTAAGTTAATTTGATTGCCATGAAGCCCTTCTTCTGGTGCTTTAATGATAATTTGGTCATTTTCATTTTTAACAATAGCACCTAAAGCTTCAAAGCCTTTAATATGTTGATCAATTGGGCGTGGACCAATGTCATCGCCACCTGGAAAGCCTACTACTGCCTTGCCAAATCTTCCAAGTAAAGCACCCATAAAGTAATATGAGGCTCTTAAACTCTTAATCTTACCTGCGGGAAGTGGACTCATCTTAATTTCTGTTGGATCAATAAATAAAGTGGTTTCTTTAAAATCGCACTTAACATCCATTTCTTTCAATAAGTCCATTAAATTATCTACATCTGCGATACGCGGTACACATTCTAGAGTTACTGGGGTATGTGACAAGATTGCTGCTGGAATAAGAGCTACAGTTGAATTCTTTGCTCCACCAATCCAAACTTCACCTGTTAGTGGCTTTCCGCCATGAATAATCATCTGCTTCATTGGGGAAAACAATCCTTTTCTTTTTGTCAATGTATCATTGTAAATGTTATAAGAAAAACGATTAAAAAACAAGAGGAATGTGTTAAACCTCTTGTTTTTTAAGAATTTTGTATTTTACAATTAAAACTTATCTTCTTCCAAGCCACTAGCTGCGCCAATAAACGCCTTGAAAAGGCCCTCTGGTTTATGAGGACGAGATAAGAATTCTGGGTGGTATTGTGCCGCAATAAAGAATTTTTTATCAGGGATTTCAACGATTTCAACTAAATGATTATCTGGAGAAACTCCACTAAAGATCATACCATGCTTTTCAAACTCTTCACGGTACTTATTATTAAATTCGTAACGGTGACGGTGACGTTCTTGAATTACTTCTTGTTCATCATATGCTTTATAAGTCTTAGTACCCTTCTTGAGGCGAGCAGGATATAGACCTAAACGCAAAGTACCACCAATTGTATCTTGGCCTTCTTGATCAGCCATTAAATCAATAATATTATTCTTAGTTTCAGGATCTGCTTCTGTTGTATTAGCATCTTTATAGCCTAAAACATCACGAGCAAATTCCACAGTTGCCATTTGCATTCCAAGACAGATTCCAAGGAAAGGAATATCATTTTCACGTGCATACTTGATAGCTGTAATCATTCCTTCAAGCCCACGTAAACCAAATCCACCTGGCACAATTAATCCATCAGAATCTTTCATAAAGTCAGCAATATTATCTTCAGTAATATCTTCTGCTTGAACTTTATTGATTTCGATTTCACTATTGTAAAGGTAACCTGCATGTTTTAAAGCTTCTGTAACTGAAATATAAGCATCTTCTAGTTCTACATATTTACCCACTAAAGTAATCTTAGTCTTGTATTTAAGGCTAGTAGAACGCTTTTCTAGCTTAACCCATTCTTCCATATCAGCTTCACTCTTAGGAGAAGTTAATTTGAAGTGATCACAAACCAGTTGATCCATACCTTGCTTTTGGAAGTTCAAAGGTATGTCAAATAATGATGGTGCATCAATTGATTCCATAATTGCTTCAACTGGGACATCTGTAAAGTTAGCAATCTTATTTTTAAGTTCTTGTCCTACTTCTTTTTCAGCACGCAAAACCAACATATTAGGTTGAATACCAATACTTCTTAAAGTAGCAACTGAGTGTTGAGTTGGCTTAGTTTTCATTTCATGAGCAGCATGAAGATATGGTACTAAAGTTACGTGAATATACATAACATTATCAGCACCAACTTCACGTTTCATTTGACGAATTGCTTCCATGAATGGTGTTGATTCAATATCACCAACTGTACCACCAATTTCTGAAATAACTACATCAGAATCAGTTGTTTGACCAGCTCTCATGATTTTTTCTTTAATCATGTTAGTGATATGTGGAATTACTTGAACAGTAGCACCTTGGTAATCGCCCCGACGTTCTTTTTTCAAAACTTCAGAATAAATCTTACCAGTTGTTACATTCGAATACTTGCTAGTCCGCACATCAACAAATCTTTCATAGTGACCTAAATCCAAATCAGCTTCAGTACCATCATCAGTAACAAAAACTTCACCATGTTGATATGGATTCATAGTACCTGGATCAATGTTGATATATGGATCGAATTTTTGCATAGTGACTTTCAAGCCACGATTTTTCAATAAACGTCCTAAAGACGAAGCGACAATACCCTTACCTAATGAAGAAACAACACCACCGGTTACGAATACATATTTAGTCATCAAGTAGCTCTCCTTATAAAACTTTAAGTAAAAAACAAAAAAGCTCCCTTCTACGAAGGGGGCTAATAAATATCATTAGTAAGTGCCCATTAAGGGGCCCAGATAAAATAATAAAGACTTACTGGCAAAGAGTCAAGTCTAATTACTCATCATCTTCGTCATCTTCATCATCTAATTCTGATAATTGACCTTCAATACCATCTGGTAATTCATCATCGTCATCTGCATCATCAAAATCATCGTCATCTGTAGCATCAAAGTCATCTGCATTATCGTCATCTTCTGTATCCAAATCATCATCTTCTGGATCATCAGAATCGTAGTCGATAATATCATCATCATCACTGCTTGCAATAAATGCATTAACTTTTCTATGATGCTTTTTACGTGGTTCGTCATCTTCATCTTCAGGGTGGTTAACTTCTTCATCAACAGATTCATATGGGAACCATGAACGAAGTGCCCATACATTATCCCCCATTGAGATAAATTCACCATCAGTATTCATATCAGTATAAAATTGTGGTAAACGTTCACGAATTTCTTCGTCACTAGTACCTAAGTATTCTTGAACAGCATTTACAATATCGGCAAAGGCCATGCGCTTGCCGTGGTCTTCTAGAATAGCACGTGCTACTTCAATTAATGAAAGTTCTTCGCGTTTCTTACCTTCAAAATCAGCTAAACCCACAGTTAAACGTCCTCTCTTTATAGCATCTTTTCTATTTTACGCATCTCTTAAGAAAAAATCAATGTGACTGCATAGTTACCTATTAAGTATAGCCCACTAAACAGGTCATATTCAACTTGAACTTTGGTTCTACCACCATATTTAGTAACTTTTAGAAATTTAGTTTCACTAATTAAGTCCATTTGGCGATTATTTACTACATACTTGCAACCACGCTTTTCCCCTAGTTCCAACTTAATTAATGAATAATTACTTGGAACTACTCCACGATTAATTATAAGCGTTTGCTTTTGTTTTTTTAGTAAAATCTTAACAGGAATTTGGTTATCCTCTAAATACTTTAAGCGCCAACCATCTTTCAGCTCCTCAACTTGTGCTTTTGCAATCTTTTGGAAGCTTTCCGAATCTTGTTCTTGAGTAATTGTACTTTTAAATTTTAAGTCTACTTCTTTCAAAATACCCCTCAATCTCTGATAATTCACATCTCAAACGTTTTCTTTGCTATAATTTTAACTGTATACATTTTACCGAATTTTTCTTCAAAAATTAAATAAAATGAAGGGAAGATATATGTTTTTTCAAAGTAAAAAATTACCCCACCCCGTCGAATTGCGTGATCCTGTCCATGGGTACATTCATATCGAAGATAAAGTTATTTTAGATTTAATTAATTCTAAAGAATTTCAACGCTTACGACGTATTAAACAACTTGGTCCAACAAGTTATGTTTTTCCAGGAGCGAATCATACTCGTTTTGAACATAACTTGGGCGTTTATGAATTAACTCGTCGAATTTGCGAGATATTCAGTAAACAATACCCATCTACCAAACCAAACGACGGTCTATGGAATGAAAACGAAAATCTAGTAGCAGAATGTGCTGCATTATTACATGATATTGGACACGGCCCATATTCTCATACTTTTGAACATCTTTTTGGAACTAACCATGAAAAGATCGGTACTCAAATTATTACTGATAAGTCTACTGAAATTAATCAAATTTTATCAAAAGTAGCACCTACTTTTCCAGAAGCTGTTGCCAGTGTTATAGCTAAAACATATCCTAATCCTCAAGTAGTTAAAATGATATCAAGTCAAGCTGACGCTGACCGAATGGATTATCTTCAAAGAGATGCCTACTTTACCGGCGTGACATATGGTAGTTTCGATATTGAACGCTTATTACGCGTTATTCGCCCATATTCTGGAGGAATTTGTTTTACTAATAATGGAATGCATGCAGTTGAAGACTACATTGTTAGTCGTTATCAAATGTATCAACAAGTATATTTCCATCGAATAAATCGTTCCCTAGAGGTTGTTTTGAACAAATTACTAGAAAGAGCAAAATACGTTTATAAAAACAGTAATTTGTTAGTTACACCAAGTTTACAAAAGTTTTTAGATAATAATTGGACTTTAAAAGATTATCTAAACCTTGATGATGGTGTAATGGAAACCAATTTTTCTATTTGGCGAGAATCAGGCGATGAAATTTTAGCAGATTTAGCAAGTCGATATCTATTCAGAAAACCTTTTGCTAGCTGTAGTGTTGACCAAGAGACCCGTAATCTAGTACCAAAATTAAAAAATTATATCAAAGAAGCTGGATTTGATCCTAATTACTATACTGCTTTGACTAGTGCTTTCGATGAACCGTATGATGCATATAAACCAAGTGGAAAAAACGCTCATAGTCAAATTGAAATAATGCAAGATGACGGAACTTTAATTGAACTATCTGAATTGAGCCCATTAGTAAAAGCACTCAACGGAACTATTCAGGGAAGCGAAAATTTCTTTTTTCCGAAAGTTATGCTATCACAAAATGATGAACCGCAAATTTTTGATCCGCTTTACCAAGAATTTCAAAAATACGTAAAAAATGGTGCCCTTCGATATCAGAGAAAGCCAACTAGAAAAAATAATCTTAATAATCAATAAAAAAAAGACGGCTAACACCGTCCTTTTTTAATTTTCACGATAACGAGTATTAAATAATGGACTAACAGGTTGATGCTGTTCAATTAACTTGATTGCATCACCCATAAGTGGCCCAACTGAAACTAATTGCAATTTATCAATTTTCTTTTCTTCAGGTTGATTAATTGAATCTGTTAAAACTAAATTTTTAATTTTAGAATTGTTAAGACGATCAATTGCTGGACCAGAAAGAACTGCATGCGTTGCACTAGCATATACTTCTGTAGCACCTGCATCAATTAAAGCTTGTGCTGCTAATGTAATAGTACCTGCTGTATCAATCATATCATCAATGATAATTGCTCGTTTTCCACTAACATCACCAATAATATTCATAACTTCTGCAACATTAGCTTTTGGTCGACGTTTATCTACAATGGCAATTGGAGCTTTCAAAAATTCAGCTAATTTTCTTGCACGGGTAACACCACCATGATCTGGTGAAACAACAACTGCACCTTTTTCCAAATGATTAGACAAGAAATAATCGGCTAATAAAGGGGCCCCCATTAAATTGTCAACTGGAATATCAAAGAATCCTTGAATTTGTGGTGCATGTAAATCAAGTGACAAAATTCTCGTCGCACCTGCTGCTTCAAGCATATTAGCAACTAATTTAGCAGTAATTGGTTCACGAGCACGAGTTTTTCTATCTTGTCTTGCATAGCCATAGTATGGCAATACAATATTAATTGCTCGAGCACTTGCTCGCTTAACAGCATCAATCATAATTAAAAGTTCCATCAAATTGTCATTAACTGGAGCGCTTGTTGACTGAATTAGGTAAACATCCTTACCACGAACGGATTCATCAATATTAATTTGAATTTCTCCATCGCTAAAGCGTTGTACACTAGACTTAGCAAGGGGTACCCCTATTCTATCAGCAATCTTTTGAGCTAATGGGGTATTTGAGTTGAGCGCAAAAAGTTTAATATCGTCTTTGTAAGACATTTTAATCCTCCATAAAATAACACTATCATCTTCTATTTTAGCAAAATAAAAGACAAGCTCAAAGGAAAGCTTGTCTTTTTTATTAAAGAATTGGTAAATACCCCAAAATAAGCCCAATTGCCATAAAGCAAATAAATATTCCGATACACCAACGGAAAATATAACTTTGATATTCACCTAAAGTAATTTCAGTTTTATCCATTAACAAGTAAATAAATGGAACTAATGGGCTGAGGAAGTGGAAAGCTTGCCCCATTAAAGAAGCAAAGCCAATTTGTAAATTGCTGAATCCATATGCTTTGGCTGTAGCCGCAAGCGGTGGCAATACTCCATAGTAAAAGGCATCATTGTTCAACAAATAAGTCCCAGGAGCTGAAATAAAGGCAATGATAATCGCAAAGTACTTACCAAGAGAACTTGGAATCATTTGAGTTAATACAACAGCAATTGCATGTGACATTCCAGAAACGTATTCACCTTTGGCATTTACTGGACCATTTAAGACTCCCATTAAGACTCCAGCACCTAAAACCATAATGACTACACTAATCATTTCAGGAGCCAATAAACTAATCACATGTCTTTGCATCTTATTCTTTGGATAATTTATTGCTAAAGCAATTGCCACTCCAAATCCAAATAAAATTGCACTATCAGCTTTGCCTAATACTAAAGCGACTACTAAGGCAATTGTCAAAATCAAATTAAACCAAATTAACCTTGGCCTTTTTAGACCTTCTTCTTCATCTTCAGATTCATAATGCTCTACAACATGTTCTACATTTTCTTGGACACCCAACCGTTTACGTTCCTTTTTTCCTAAATAATAAGCTACTCCAATAGTATAAATGATTGAAATAATCATCCCTGGTAAAAGTGGTGGCAAAATTTGATTAGCATCAAGGTGCATTACTGTCATTACTCTCGCAGTAGGTCCACCCCATGGAATCAAATTCATTACTCCATTAGTTAAAATAATTAACGTTGCGAGATAGATCTTTTTGATTTTTAAGCGATTAAAAATTGGAATCATAGCGGTACATACAATCATAACCGTAGTTGTTCCATCACCATCTAGTGAAACGAAAGCAGACAAAATAGCTGTTCCAACTAAAACTTTTAGAGGGTCACCTTTTACCCATTTGACAACTTTATCAACCATTGGATCAAATAATCCTGTTAGTAACATGATTCCAAAATATAAAATTGCAAAAGTCATCATTGCAAAGGTTGAGGCAACTGATTTAATCCCTGCCATTGCATATGTTAATGTATCAAAGAAGCCATATCCTGCTAAAACCCCAAATAAAATTGGGACAATCACTAAACTCGTAAAAGCGCTTAACTTCTTAGCCATAATTAAAGCCATGAAAGTGACTATCATGGCTAAACCAAGAAACGCCATCAATGTGGTGTTCATATTTAATTCTCCTTATTATTGCCAGTCTTTATCCTGAGCAAGTGGCAATTTATGCCAATAATCTTCTTTATTTACTTGGCGACCCCGAGCAATTGCCATTTCATAGCGATTAACATCTTTAGTAATTGTTGAATCAGCCGCAATAAATGAGTGATCAGCAACAGTAATTGGATTAATAATTGTTGAACCCGCGCCAATAAAGGCATGATCCCCAATTGTTGAATGGAATTTCTTAACGCCATCGTAATTTGAAAAGATTACCCCACAGCCTACATTGATATCCTTACCTAAAGTAGCATCACCAATATAAGTTAAATGCCCCACTTTAGTGTTTTCACCAATTGTAGCCTTCTTAATTTCAACAAAGTTACCTATATGAGCGCCTGACATTATTTCAGCTTTTGGTCGAAGATGTGAATTTGGTCCAATATCAGTATTATCATGCATAATTGCTTCTTGAATTGTTGAAGATGTAACAGTTACATTATTTCCGATTTCAGAATCAACAATTCTTGAACCACTAGTAATTACACATTCACTACCAATAGTTGTTTTTCCTTTAATAACAACGTTTCCCTCGATAATAGTATCATTACCAATTTTAACATCGCTATCAATATAAGCAGTCGCAGGATCAATGAAAGTTACACCATTACGCATATGTTCTTCATTAATTCTCTTTTGCATAATTTTTGAAGCGTTCGCAAGCGCAATTCGATCATTAACACCCAAACTTTGGCTAAAGTCAGGCATCTTGTAGGCACCAACTCTTTCACCACTATTACGCAAAATTTCTAAAACATCTGTTAAATAATATTCACCTTGAGCGTTATCGTTAGTAACTTTCTTTAATGCAGCGAAAAGTTTCTTATTATCAAAACAAAATACGCCTGTATTAATTTCTTTAACTTTAAGTTCTTCAGGCTTTCCGTCTTTTTGCTCAACTATTCGCAAAACATTGCCCTGTTCATCACGAATAATGCGTCCATATCCAAATGGATTAGGTGCTTCAGCAGTTAATACTGTTGCTGCATTTTCTTTTTCTTGATGATAATTGAATAAGTTTTCAAAAGTTTCCGTTGTAAATAATGGCGTATCTCCAGTAACTACTAAAGTTGCACCATTTTCGTTTTCTAAGATAGGGGCAGCAGTAAGAACAGCGTGACCTGTACCAAGTTGCTTTTCTTGAAAGGCAAAATCACTCTTACCCGCTAAAACTTCTTTTACATCTTCTGCTCCAGTACCTACTATTGTCACAATCTTTTCAGGTTTCATACCATTAGCAGCTTCAACGACATGTTCAACCATCGTTTTACCACAAACTTTATGCAAAACCTTATAAAGCTTTGACTTCATTCTGGTACCTTTACCAGCAGCTAAAACAACTACAAATTTTTTCATAAACTTAATCCCTTTCGCATACTTATAGGGTCTAGTATACCATTTTAGAAGCGATTAAAATCAGTTTTCTCTAAGAAATTACCAAGAGATGTTTTAATAACTCTCTTCTCAGTATCAATCTCATCAATTTTTACTAAAGAGAGATAATCATCAACCATCTTATCGGCATGAGTAGTTTCACAAAGCACACAAATTCCACCAACTGTAGAATCGAATTCACGAACTAAGCCTTCCATACCAGTTAAAGTGCCTCCGCCCTTCATAAAATCATCAATGATTAAGACATTTGAACCTTTTGGCAAAACCTTAGTTGGCAATTCCATTTTGGCAACACGAGAAGATGAAGAAGATAAGTAGTTAACAGATACAGTTGCACCTTCAGTAACTTTACCTCTCTTGCGGGCCGTTACAAACGGAACATTCAAAAATCTAGATACTGCTTCAGCTAAAGGTATCCCTTTAGTTTCAATAGTCATAACTGCAGTAATATTTTTATAAGCATAATGTGTTGCAACCATTTCACCAATTCTTTGCATATCGCTAGGTGAGCCTAAAACATCAGACAAATATACAAAACCACCTGGCAAAATTCGTTCGGTATCTTCAATTCTGTCAGCTAATTCCTTTAAATATGCTTCAGAATGTTTCTTACCCAAAAATGGAATATAACGTACTCCTCCAGCTGCACCAGCAACAGTTTCTAGTACACCGTCTTCATTAGCAGCTAAAGTATGCTTGAGAATTGATAAATCTTCTGAAATTGATGATTTGGCAGAGCCATAACGCTTAGCAAAAAAAGGCAATGAAATAAGCGTATGCGGACGAGCCAAAAGATATTTGGTCATATCAACCAGTCTTTCTGAACGTTTCATGGTTATTCCTTTCTAATGTTTGTAAATAATCAATTTATAATATACATTAATGACAACAAAAAATCACTAGTGTTTTATAAAAAACACCAGTGATTGTTCGTAAAAAACAATTTTTTATTATATACTATTCAAATTTTAATTCAATATTTTTAGTTAACAAATCTGTATAACTGTATGATACTCTTTCAAAACTATTTTGGTTTTGATCAAGATCAACTACAAATACAGCAGGAAAGGTGCTTTTCAAGATACCTTTTCTTTTAGTTACCTTTTTTCTACCCGCTTGGGCTACAACAGTTAGATTCTCACCTACATGTGAATCTAATGACTTCTTGATTGATACGATTGATGTTGGCACTAGAAAACACTCCTTTGTGAAACATAGTGTATCACAAATTTGTGATTTTTTCAACAAAGTAGTCAATTATTAAGCTTTCAATGCTTTAGCTAAGCTAATAAATTGACCAATTGTCAATTCCTCTGGTCGAGCCTTCTCAGGTAAATCTAGCATTTGTAATAAGTTTTTACGTTCTTCACCATTTTTTACTAAAGACTTCAAATTATTATTCAATGTCTTTCTTCTTTGTGAAAAACACATCTTTACCACATGTTCAAAATTTTCAGTGTCACCAACATCAACTTTTTTTGCAAGTGGTTTAAGAACAACAACTACTGAATCAACTTTTGGCTGTGGATTAAAGTTTGTATGATCTACCATCACAGCCATTTTCACAGCCATTTGTGTTTGAACGAAGATAGTTAAAGGGCCATACTCCTTATTACCACTACTTGCACATAGCCTTTCAGCTACTTCTTTTTGCATCATCAAAGTCAGACTTTCAAAAGCTAAATCGCTTTTAGCTAAAGCAAAAATAATAGGAGTTGTAATGTAATATGGTAAATTAGCCACAACTTTAATTGGCTTATTCAAATCAAAGAAGTCGCCAATATCTTCCTTAAAATCCGCTTTTAAAATATCTTTCATTACCAGTTTAAATACATCATCTAAGTGCTTATTTTCAACTTTTTGAGGCAATTCATTATGCAAAATTTCTGGTAAATCTTGATCAATTTCATAAGCCAAAACTTTAGCGCCTCTCAAAAGCATTTGCTCTGTCAAAGAACCAATTCCAGGTCCAATTTCTAAAACTTGATCATCACTTTTAATTTCTGCAGCATCTAAAATATCATTAATTTTATTCAAACTAATTAAAAAGTTCTGTCCCAAATTTTTCTTTGCAAATCCTAAATAACGATTCATTATCGCTTTAGTTCTAACAGGATCACAAATTGGTAAATTATTTGCCATTTTCAACCTCACTTACTGTTTGTTTTAATTCAGAAAAGCCAATGCCAAACATAACCAAACGCTTATAAAATTGCTTACCATTTGCATAGCCAATGCCCAATTTAATTCCAACAGCTTCTCGTAATTTACGTGAACGCAGACTGGTAGCTAAACCCAAACTACGATATTCATCAAAAGTTAAATCACTAGTTTTTGCACCTTCATGCAGCTCAACTAAAGCTCGCTCAAGTGCCTCTTTAGTTGCATGTTCAACACCCAAACTTCCACTAAACTCGGGTTCTGCTTCTTTTCTTGTTATAAAAGCTTGTTTAGCAGTTGGAACTGCACATGTCACAATCTTTCTGATTCGTTCTCCATTAAAGTCAGGATCAGTAAAAACAATTATCTCTCGCTTTTGTGCCACCTTTTTTATTAAGGCCAAGGTTTCAGTACTTACTGCCGATCCATTAGTTTCTATCGTTTCTATTCCAGGGAAAAATTGTTTTAATCGAGCAGTATCATCTTTTCCTTCAACGACTACAACTGCATCAAAGTTCTTTTTATTTAATTGCATAAGCTGTCACCGTATTCCGATAAGTAGCTTCAGCTACTTGCTCTAAACTAACTTCTTTCAATTCACTGATTGCCTTAGCAACATAATAAACATAAGCAGGTTCATTTTGCTTACCACGGTATGGCTTAGGAGTTAAATAAGGCGCATCTGTTTCAACGACTAAACGATCAAGTGGCACTAATTTCACACTTGCATGAACATCTTGGGCTTTCGTAAATGACGCCACTCCTGAAAATGAAAAAGTTACATTATCTAATTCTAAAAATTTTTTAGTCCACTTAGGGCCACCATTATAACTATGTAAAACTGCTCCATATTCAAGATTGCTATTGCTCAAAATTTCATAACAATCCTTAAAAGCATCCCTAGTATGAATATTGACCGGCAATTTCAAATCATGCGCAATTTCAATTTGTCTTTGAAAAACTGTTTTTTGAACATCACGTGGTGATTCATCCCAGTAATAATCAAGTCCAATTTCACCTAAAGCTACCACTTTTGGTTGCTTTAATTGCTGAATTAGTAAATCTTCCCATTCTTGACAGTAGTCTTTAGCAACATCAGGGCAATAGCCAACAATCGCATAGACATTGTCATATTTATTAGCCAAATCTAATGCGCGCTTATTATATTCTAAATCTTGTCCAACACAAGCCATTTTCGTCACATGTAAATCTTGTGCCCTTTGCAAATAAACTGCTTCTTTGCCCCTAAAGGGGGTGTCATTCAAATGAGTGTGTGCGTCAAAAATCTCCATTAACCTAATAATGCCCCTAAGTCGTGTTCTTCACCAACAATTGCCAGTTTAACCTTCTTACCCTTTTCACTTGATAAGAGCATTCCTTGGCTTTCCATCCCCATCATCTTCCGAGGTTTAAGGTTAGTAACAGCTAAGATCTTTTTGCCTACTAATTCTTCAAAGTCTGGGTAGAATTTGCGCATCCCTGACAAGATTTGACGCTTTTCATCACCAAAGTCCATTTGGAACTTAAGCAATTTACTTGATCCTTCAACTGCTTCTACGCTCAAGACTTGTCCAACTTTAATTTCTACTTTATCAAAGTCATCAATTGAAATGTAATTTTTTTCTGCTTCCATTTCTTTGGCTTTCTTTTCACTTCTAGTTTGCTTCTTACTTACTGCCTTAGCCATTTCTGCCTTAATGTATGCAACTTCTTCATCCTTTTTTCTTCTAGGGAAAATTGGTGCTGGCTTGTCAGTAACTTTAATATTCCAAGCAAATTCTCCAAATTTAAGAGCCTTTTGATCAGCCTCTTCGAAGTTCAAACCTAATTGTTCAAAAATCTGGGCTGGACTTTCAGTCATAATTGGGCTAATCATAATAGCAATTAAGCGTAAACTTTCAGCTAAGTTAGCCATTACCCGAGCTAATTCTTCAGTCTTGCCTTCTTTGTTCAATACCCAAGGAGTAGTTTCATCAATGTATTTATTAGCACGGCCCACAAATTTCCAAATGGCATCAAGTGCTTGTGAGAAGTGAAGCGCGTCCATTTGCTTTTGATACTCAGCAATTGTTTCATCAGCAAATTTAGCTAAATTATTACCTAAATCATCTTGACTACCTGGCTTAGACACAAGTCCAGCTTGATATTGGTTAATCATTGAAACAGTTCTATTCAATAAATTACCTAAGTCATTAGCCAAATCGAAGTTAACTCTTTCCACGAAGTCTTCTGGTGAGAAACTACCATCACTACCGAATGGAATTGCTCGCATTAAGTAGTAACGCAAAGCATCTAAGCCAAAACGGTCAACAATTGATTCTGGATAAACAGCGTTACCCTTCGACTTACTCATCTTGTCCTTGTAAATCAAAACCCAGCCATGACCAAAAATTTGCTTTGGAAGTGGTAAATCAAGTGCCATCAACATAATTGGCCAGTAAATAGTGTGGAAACGTACAATTTCCTTACCAACTAAATGAACATCAGCTGGCCAGAACTTCTTGAACAAGCTATCGTCATCGCTACCATAACCCAAAGCAGTAATATAGTTTGATAAAGCATCAATCCAAACATAGACCACGTGCTTAGGGTCACTAGGTACAGGAATTCCCCAGTCAATCGTAGTTCTAGTAACTGATAAGTCTTCAAGACCTGGTTTGATAAAGTTATTAACCATTTCCTTTTCACGTGAGTGTGGCAAGATAAATTCAGGATGGTCTTGGTAGTACTTAAGTAAGCGGTCTGCGTATTTACTCATTCTAAAGAAGTATGATGGTTCTTTAACAAGTTGTACTTTGTGACCTGATGGGGCAATTCCGCCAATTACTTTACCATTATCATCTTTAAAGACTTCTTTTAATTGTGATTCAGTAAAGTATTCTTCATCTTCAACGCTGTACCAACCAGTGTATTCACCTAAGTAAATATCACCTTGTTTTAGTAGCTTTTCAAAAATCGCTTGAACAGCTTTCACATGTTCTGGATCACTAGTCCTAATAAATTTATCGTAAGAAATATCAAGCTTTTTCCAAAGTTCTTTGTATTGCTTGGCCATTCCATCCACATATTCTTGTGGCTTAATGCCAGCTTTTTCTGCTTTTTGTTCAATCTTTAAACCATGTTCATCAGTTCCAGTTAAAAAGAAAGTTTCATAGCCTTGGCTGCGCTTGTAACGAGCCATACTATCAGCTGCAATTGTAGTGTAAGCATTACCGATAGTTAACCGACCTGATGGATAATAAATTGGAGTAGTAATATAAAAAGTTTTTTTGTCAGCCATAAATTGTCTCTCTTTCAAGTTTATATTTCAATAATACACCATACAAAAAGGGATTGCTCCCTAAATGAGAATCCCTTATATTGTAACAGATTAAATCAAAAATTTTTCTTTTCTGAGATAAAGTCTCTTAACTAAAGTTGTTAATAAAATATAAAACACTAATAAAACAAATACCATTTCAATAAATGTACCGGGCATTGGGCCAAATTTCAAACTAGTTGCTATGCGTGAATATGGCAAATAGCTTCCGATAACAGCAGCTCCAAAAGTTGCAAGCATAACTGGCGCTGTTGCTCGCTGCTTAATTAATGGCAAACGTTGATCTCTTAAAGCATGGATAACCATTTCTTGTGTCCAAAGAGATTCAATAAACCAGCCAGTATGGAAAACAGCGATGAAAACTGCTTGTCCTGCCATATTCAAACTAGTAAAACTACCTCCTGCCACACTTGGACAAACTACAAAGTAAAGCAAGGCAAAAGTAATAATGTCAAAAACAGATGAAGTTGGTCCAAAGTAAAACATAAATTTAGGTAATTTTTTAGTTGACCAAGTTCTTGGTTGTGAAAGATATTCTGCATCCATCTTATCAAATGGAATTGCCAAGCAACTAGTCCCATACAGCAAGTCCAAAATTAATAACTGCAGTGGTAACATTGGCAAGAATGGTAAGAAACTAGATGCTACTAGAATTGATAAAATATTTCCGAAATTAGAAGAAAGAGTAATCTTAATATATTTCATAGTATTACCAAAAATCTTCCGTCCAATTCTTACTCCATTTTCCAAAATTCTTAGATCCTTATGAAGTAAGATAATGTCAGCACTTTCTTTGGCAATATCAACTGCAGTATCAACGGAAATAGAAACATCTGCTGCCTTCATTGCTGGAGCGTCATTAATTCCATCTCCCATATAACCAACTGTATGTCCATCTTTTTTTAAAATCTCAATGATTTTAGTTTTTAATTCTGGTGACAGTTTTACAAAAATATCACTTTCTTCAACCATCTTGCTTAATTCAGCATCTGTTTTTCCTTCCAACTCATTACCAGAATATATTTTTGAAATATCTAATCCAACCTGCTTCCCTACTGCTCTAGTTACAGCCGCATTATCTCCTGTCAAAATTTTAACAGTAATACCATCTTCTTTGAGATGATGTAATGCTTCTTTTGCAGTTTCTTTTGGTGGATCAAGAAAAGCCAAAAAGCCAACAATTGTTAATTCTGATTCATCTTCTACAGAAAATTCACCAACTGGTGCTGGATTTTTCTTATATCCAAGTAAAATAACACGGAGGCCGTCATTATTCATATCGTTAATATTGGCCAAAACTTTATCTTCTTGTTCTTTGGTTAAAGGCAAACGCTGCCCATTAACTTCAACAAAACTACTTGCCTCCAGCATTTCTTCAGCTGCACCTTTAGTAACAAGTAAATGCTCACCAGCTTGATTTTGAACGACAACACTCATGCGTCGCCGCCTAAAGTCAAACGGAATTTCATCAATTTTTTCATAGTCTTGCTTAATTTTCTTTGTATTAAGTTCATTTTCAGCTGCATCAATAACAGCCTTATCAATTAAGTCTTTCATCCCTGTTTGATAAAAGCTATTCAAATAAGACAATTCTAAAACTTTAGGTTTTTCAATCATATTTAGATCGTAGTGTCGCTCTAAAACTACCTTATCTTGTGTCAAAGTTCCAGTTTTATCAGTACATAAAATATCAGCTGATCCAAAATTTTGAATCGAATTCATCTTTTTGACAATTGTGCCATGTTTAGACATTTCCACTGAACCCTTGACCAAATTACTAGTAACAATAACTGGTAGCATTTCTGGCGTTAATCCTACTGCAGTTGCTATAGCAAAAATCAACGCATCTAACCAATTTCCTTTAGTTAAGCCATTAATCACAAAAACTAACGGTGCAATGACTGCAGTCATTGTAATTAATAACTTAGAAATATCTTTAATTCCAGTATCAAAACTAGTTTGCTTAATTTTAGTTTGAGAAATTTGCCTAGCTAATTTTCCAAAAACAGTTTGGCTCCCTGTCGCAAACACAATCCCTGTCCCAGAACCAGAAACAATTGTTGTTCCTTCATAAACCACATTAGGATAATCAATATATTCATTCAATTGATTTTTAGTAGGCTTTTGGCCAGCAATTTTTTCAACAGGATTAGATTCACCATTTAATGAGCTAGAAGAACAAAATAAATCCTTACTCTTTATTAATTTCATATCAGCTGGAACCATATCCCCTGCTGCCAAATTAATAATATCTCCTGGAACAACTTCACTTGTTGCTAGCTCTTGATCTTTGCCATCTCGACAAATATTGGTAGTAACAGAAACCATTTTTAGCAAAGATTGAACAGCATCATTAGTTTTTACATTTTGAATAAAACTTGTCAGCCCTGATATCAAAACCATAGTAATCATAATAATTACCGTACTTAAATCTTTATCACTAGCTGGAACAAAAATGTAGTTAGTAAATAAAGATAATGTGGCCAAAATGAGTAATACTACCGTAAACGGAGTCATAAAAGCTTCAAATAAGAAGTGAGCTTTAGTATTATGCTCATCTTTAGCAATTTCATTTTTGCCATATTTTGCACGCATTTGTTCCGCTTGGGATGTACTTAATCCTTTATTGGAACTTTTAAATCGCTCAAAAGTGGTGGTCAATTCTTCCGTTGCAACTTCCTGCAATAATTTGCGATTAGTTGCATTACTTACAGTTTTCTTTTTGATTTTAATCATCAAAACCCCTCCTCTTTTTTGAGCAAACAAACAAAAAGAGCCCACCAAAAGGAGGGCTCTCAAAAAGGCTGCGTTATAACCAATCGTTCAGTTTTAACACTACGTGACGTAAGCACATGCTAGCTATCTGGATAGTGCCTTAACTCGACAATACCTGTTTGACCCGTTGGCATCTCTGGATGTTCCTGGGCGATAGCGTGTGTTCACGTAGGAGTCTCACCTAACAGTTCATTTGCTGTATTAAAATTACATGTTGAGTATAAACTCACTCTTTAGAAGGCGTCAAGAATTATCTCTTAAATATAAATTTTTGGTAAAGATATGCACCACCCATAAATATCAAACCAAACATAATAGCTACCGGTAGTGTTAGACTTCTTGGTTTTAGTATTTTTTCTAAATCATTTTGCGATAAATCAACTTGACTTGTAATTCTTTGATTTTGATCAATCAAAGTAAAAATCGCCCGCAATAATTGCTTTATTCCGCGAGTAACTTGCTTTTTATTAGTTGACTTTAATAATTCTGCCTGACTAGTCAATAAATTAGCTTTTATACTAGTGGTAATAACTTTTTGCCATTTTTTACCAATGTATAATTGCACATTATTACTTTTCTTCCCATATTCAAATAAAAGATAAATTTCTTTTGAATCCACCTTCACTGGTCGCCTATTAACTATTTTAATTTTAGCTTCAATATTTTTTTGCTTATACAGCTGATTTTGATTTTGGACTAATTGTCCAATAGTCATTTCATCAGACTTAAAAGCTGTTATGATTGGAAAGCAGATTAATAAAATAAGAATCAGGTGCTTAATTTTCATTTTCAGCAATTTCCTCAACTAAATTTTGAGCGTAGCTAGAATCTAACTTAATTTGATTGACTTCAACACCTGTCTTTTTCAATAGTTCTACTGCCAATGGATTATCATGATAGTCAAAAAAGTAATTTACTTTTTTAATACCAGCTTGAATCAAAGCTTTGGTGCAATTGTAGCAAGGAAAATGAGTTACATATATTTCTGTATCTAAAGTTGAAACGCCATTTTTGGCACATTGAATCAATGTATTCATTTCTGAATGAATCGTACGTATGCAGTGTCCATCCACCATTTGATGCCCCACATCATCACAATGTTCTTGTCCCGTTACCGAACCGTTATATCCTGTACCAATAATTCTTTTATCTTTGACTAGTACACTGCCAACTAAAGCACGATTACAAGTCGAACGTTGACTAATTACTAGTGCTTGCATCATAAAATATTGATTCCATGGGATTCGATTCCGTGACATAAAGCTTTAACTCCTATCTATTCTTGAAATAATTTAATCCAATTGCATCACGAACTTCTTGTAAAGTTTCATTAGCAACTTCATTAGCTTTTCTTGAACCTTCTAAAAGCATTTCATAGACTGCATCT
The DNA here is from genome assembly GCF_007095465.1 of Lactobacillus mulieris. Classification (GTDB taxonomy): domain Bacteria; phylum Bacillota; class Bacilli; order Lactobacillales; family Lactobacillaceae; genus Lactobacillus; species Lactobacillus mulieris. Next base: position 15,675 of record NZ_SDGL01000008.1, on the reverse strand, counting down.
GTATCTTGAGCAAATTTTTCTCTACGTTCTCTAATTGGGGCAAGTTCAGCTTCCAAAACTTCATTCAAGAAACGTTTGATTTTAACATCCCCTAATCCACCTTTTTGATATTGCTCTTTAAGGTCTTGCACCTTTTCTTTATCTGAACAAAATACATCTAAATAAGTGAAAACGGTATTTCCTTCAACTTGTCCAGGATCTTCCACATGAATATGATTTGGATCAGTATACATTGACATTACTTTTTTAGTTAAGGTCTTTGCATCATCAGCTAAATAAATTGCATTACCTAATGATTTACTCATCTTGGCGTTTCCATCAAGACCTGGTAATCTACCTTGCCCCTTAGGTGGGAAGTAACCCTTAGGTTCTTTTAAAATATCTGTATTATATAAACGATTAAAGGTTCTAACAATTTCTCTTGTTTGTTCCATCATCGGTTCTTGATCATCCCCGACAGGAATTACTGTTGCTTTAAAAGCTGTAATATCAGCTGCTTGAGAAACAGGATATGTCAAAAAGCCTGCTGGAATACTTTCGTTAAAGTTCTTTTGCTTGATTTCTGTTTTAACAGTTGGATTTCTTTCTAATCTTGCTACAGTAACTAAATCTAAATAATAAGCAGTCAATTCAAATAAAGCAGGAATTTGTGATTGTACAAAAATAGTTGATTTTTCAGGATCTATACCTACTGCTAGATAATCAAGAGCTACTTCAATTAAGCTATTACGGATTTTTTCAGGATTACGAGCATTATCTGTCATTGCTTGTGTATCAGCAATCATAATGTAGGGATTATATTTACCTTCGTTTTGTAAGATTACCCGATTTTTCAATGAACCTATATAGTGACCTATATGTAACCGCCCGGTTGGCCGATCGCCGGTTAAAAGTACTTCTTTAGTCATATTTTTCTCCTTAAAATTAAAAAGCTTTTTGAAATTAATACCTTCATTTTAACATAGATAATAATTTTCTCTTGGATAAAGAAATTATTCATGATAAACTTAATCATGTACTTGCGGGTATAGTTTAATGGTAAAACACCAGCTTCCCAAGCTGGGGATGCGGGTTCGATTCACGCTATCCGCTTAATAAAAAGGAATTCCTAACGGAATTCCTTTTTTTATATTAATATTACCATCAATAATCCATTAAGTATTGCTAAATAAAGAGGCATAACAATATTCTGACTATACAAATATGCCCAAGCAAAAACCACACCAAAAATCATATCTAGCAAAAATATAGGAGCATTCAGCTGAAAATTTAAAAAACTAAATGCCAAACCTGAAAATACTATACCAAAGATTGCAACTGACCCCACATTATCTCTGAATAAATAATTAAACATGAATCCTTCAGCTAAAAAAACTTGTAAAAATGGTAATACTAAACCTTGAGACAAAATTAAAAACCAAAACATAGAAACTGATTCATGTTTAGCATATGTTAATTGAAATGTATAGGAGTTTAGATAATGAATAACTTGTAAATAAGATATCAGTCCACGTAAAAAGAAAACAAAAAATGATAAGAAAAGAGTTACTTTAATATTATCTAATAAGTTTACTTTATTTACTCTTTCAAAATATCGTTGTTCTCTTTTGAAGCGATACACAAATAACAACAAAGTCATAATAGTTACAATAGCAAATAAAATTAAATCCCAAATATGTAATGGCGAACTATTGGCGCAGAGCTCTTTAGCTCCAACAACCATTAAATATCCCACAATATAGACTGTATATCTAATCAGATTTCCTTGTACAGATTTTGGCGAATTCAAGTGCCACACTCCTATCCTAAACCATATCTTGTTAAATTATAACAAAAATTGGTCTACATTACGCTAATATCTGATTACAGTTCTTTAACAATCTCTAGATAATTTATTTCTGATAAATTAATTATTTGCCGATTAATAACTACTTGATTATCATCCCAAGCTTCAACATGGCCTCTAATTTCAGGTAAAGGAACCCCATCTAAATCAACTGCCTTTACTTGGACTTGAACTATTTTTCCTTCAAGAATGGCGGTAGATAGGATTGCTTTTATTTCTTCTAATTTTAGACTACTTTTTAAAGAATTACTTTCAGATTTTTGGCTTTTAGCTATTTGAGCTGTATGATCACTTAACAAAAAGCCTGTCCATTTTTTCATCCCTCTATCTTGATAATTTTTAAAAAAATCATATATCAGCTTATCGTTACTCATAACTAGATCCACCATTATGACCACCAACTAAATTAGCTCTCTTAATCGAAGTTGCTCCTGGTAAAAGACTGGAAGCTTTAACTAAACTAGCAAGACCATATTTCTCTCTAAGGGAATCAATAATATAATCACAATTTTTGTGTTTCATTTGTGTAGTAGAATCCACAAACAAATCAAGTTGCTGCTCTGTATCTGGTAATAAATCTGAATAAGCAATACTAATCGTCCTAACTGCTTCACCTTTCCAGAATTTTCGAAACAATCCCCTCAACTCTGCAGTTAAAACTAAATTATCATTCGTTGCGATAATCTTTTTACTTGCATTAATTCCAGTTCTTTTTTTATTTTTAAATTTTGAAAAGCCCATATGCAATGAAATATGGCTAGTAAGCAACTTTCTTTTTCTAATTCTAGCAGCTACTTGTTCCGCTATTTCTCTAATTACAATCTCAATTTCACGTTGTTCTAAATAGTCCCGCATCAAAACCTGTGAATTACCTACACTCTTGTGTTCAGGATGATATTTTTGACTAATGATACTCCGATCAACACCCCAACTCATCGCAAAAAGTTGCTCACCAATTATTCCAAATTCAGATTTTAATTTTTCAGGATTACAATGAGCCAACTCATTCATATCATTAATTCCCAATTTTTTAAGCCGTATAGCTGTTGACTTATTAATTCCCCAAACATCTTCTAAATTCTTTATTTGCCAAATTGTATCAGGGACATCAATATAATGCCAAAACGCAATCATTGACCATCTTTTTTTGGCCTCAATATCCATAGCTAATTTGGCAAGAAGCGGATTCTCTCCTATACCACATGTGGTATACAAACCTAGTTTTTCTCTAATTTCTTTTTGAATTCCTCGCCCAACTAAATATGGATCAGTCCCAAACAAGTGCCATGATCTAGTCATATCAATCATACTTTCATCAATAGAGTAGATATGAATATCTTCTTCAGCTGCATATTTTCGAAAAATATTTAACACTTCCATGCTTTTTTGAATATACAAATTCATATGTGGTTCTACTAAAATTAAATCTTTTCTTTGAGATTTAGGTGGCAAATCTCTCGCCCTCATAACATTTGTCAAGCCATATTTTTTCTTAGCTAAAGGAGAAGCAGCCATGATTAAACTAGATTTCTCATCACTATCTGGTTGACGAGAAAGAACAGCTAAAGCTGTTGTCATTGGATTTAATCCCAAACGTAAGCATTCACAACTAGCATAAAAAGACTTATTATCAATCATAAATATTAATCTGTGTGGTTCATATCTATAATCATACATTCGCTTTCTCCTTTGCAAACATAAGTTTGTAAATATAATCTACACAGTTTTATTAAAAAAGCAATCTTTTTATAACAAAAAAGATCAAGTTAAAACTTGATCTTATAAAACATCTTCAATTGTAACTTCATATGAACCTGCAGGTGCCTCGACAGTAACGCAGGTGCCAGCTTCTTTTTTCATGATAGCTGCACCCAATGGAGAATCAAAAGAAATTTTACCAGCTTCTAAATTTGCTTCCAATCTTCCTACAATTTCATACGTATCACTTGTTTCATCATCTTCAAAGCGTAACTTAACTTTTTTGCCCAAAGCAACTTTTTTATCATCATTAGGAGTTATGATTTCGGCATATTTTAATTGTTTATCTAAATAGCGAAGTCTACTCTCAAGATGACGCAACTCTTTCTTAGCCTCTGTATATTCACTGTTTTCAGATAAATCGCCTAAGCTTCTTGCTTCTTGAAGTGCCTTAATTTTTATTGGACGCTTCTTCTTTAAATTTGCAATTTCCTCCTCAATCAATTTATAGCCTTGAGGAGTCATTTTTTGAAAATAAACCATTAATTCACCTTAACTAGCCTATTATTAACAACATCATAGTAATATAAGCCATTTGCTTTTTCTACATAATTAGCCACAATATGACCACTAGCTTTTTCAGCTACAGAAATCTGAGTTTCATTTGATGCAGAAGAAATATAAGCTACTAAGTCATTATCAGTAAAACTAGCCGGATATCCCCCACGTTTAAGCCAATCATTCACAGCTGCGCTAGCAAGTGATTCAGTACTATTTGAATTAGTTACTACTTTACCAGAATTCGTTTGATTATTGTTTACTGAACCTTGAGAATTAGTTTTACTTTGACTATTAGTATTACTAGTAGTTTGATTATTAGTCACATTTGCATTAGAAGAAATGGTACTATTTGAACTACTTTGGCTTTCAGTTTCATCTATATTCGTTGAATTTGTTTTTTTAGACTTCTTAGATTTTTTCGCCTTTTTATGATGTTTCTTTACAACTTGACTTTGTTTAGCAGAAGACTGGGTGGATTTCTTTTGTGTACATCCTGTTATAGCTCCTGCAAAAACTAACAATAATGCTATTGAAGTAATTATTTTTTTATACATAATACTACCTCTTTTTCTAAGTCTTATTATAAAGCAATTAGACACATAAGATTAACTTTTTTAGGCATAAAACTAGCAATTAAGAAAGGTTTTGAGTTATATTAATAATTATTACAATAAAATTAAAAGGGGATTTAATTATGGCTCATGAATTAACTTTACAAGAATTAGAAGACTTTAGTCGTGAATTCAATGCTGATCATACTAGCCAAGTTATTGCTCGAGCAGCTAAAAGAAGTGGTGTATTAGAGGCTTCATATAATGACGCTGTCTCACGACGTTTAACCAATGTTTTTTCAACAGAATTAGATACTGAAAATGTTACTAACCAACTTCAATCAGGTCGTTGCTGGCTTTTTGCAACTTTAAATGTATTGCGCCACCATTTTGGAAAAGAATACAAGGCTAAGAACTTCACTTTTTCACAAGCTTACAACTTTTTCTGGGATAAGGTAGAACGTGCTAATAACTTTTATAACTACGTTCTAGAAACTGCTAATAAGCCTTTAGATGATCGTGAAGTTAAAGCGTATTTTGACTTTGCTGGTCATGATGGTGGTCAATGGCATATGGCAATTTCATTAGTTGAAAAGTATGGAGTAGTTCCTACATATGCAATGCCTGAAACTGCCAATACTAATAATACATCTGCTTTAGCAGAAGCACTTGCCCAAAAAGAAAAGAAAGATGCATTAGTACTTAGGAAATTAGTCCAGGCTGGTGACTTAGAAGCAGCTGAAAAAGCTCGAAAAAAATTCTTGAGTGAAGTTTACCGTATGACGGCAATTGCTGTTGGTGAACCACCTAAGAAGTTTGACTTGGAATATCGTGATGACGATAAGAAGTACCATTTAGACAAGAACTTAACCCCAATTGAATTTTATAATAAGTATTTTAAGGGTGTTAACTTAGATGATTATGTTGTTTTAACAAATGCACCTGACCATGAATACAATAAGCTATTCGCTCTACCTTCTGAAGATAATGTCCAAGGTAAATATCCTATTAAACTACTAAATGTACCAATGGAATTTTTAACTAGTGCTGCAGTAGCTCAATTAAAAGATGGAGAAGCTGTTTGGTTTGGTAATGATGTTGGTAAGCAAAAAGAAAATAAAACTGGCTTTTTAGCAACTAACCTATACAAATTAGATGAATTGTTTGGTGTCGACTTAACAATGTCCAAAAAAGAACGACTTGAAACTGGAGTTGGAGAAGTTTCTCATGCTATGACTTTAGTTGGTGTTGATGAAGATAATGGTGATGTGCGCCAATGGAAAGTTGAAAACTCTTGGGGTGAAAAAGTTGCTAAAAAAGGCTACTACATTATGAGCCAAGATTGGTTTGAAGAATATGTTTATGAAGTTGTTGTCCACAAAAAATATTTAACTCCAGAACAACAAAAATTAGCTGAAGGTCCTGCTGAAAAACTCCCTGCTTGGGATTCATTATCATAATAATAAAAGAGCAAAATCTAATGATTTTGCTTTTTTATTTACAATTTATTACGTTACAATTCAATATTATTTTTTTCTTTCCAATTATAAATATTTATGTTTGGAGATATACTTACTATTGATAAATTAATTGCTTTTTAGTAAGAAAGAAGCAATATTATGAATATTCTTATCTTAGGAGCAATGGTAAAATTGCTCGACAAGATATTGGATTAAATAAGCCAAATACTGATGGGGATAAGCCATTATTTATATAAAATTAGAAATTAACTTGTTAAAAAATGTTGATATATCAAGGTTCATTCAATATAACCAAGATTATCAACATTTTTTATATTATAAAGTTAAATTTTTAAAACATTATCGAAAATAATATTTTTAACTGAACATTCTCTTTGTTGCTTTCATCAAAGTCTTAGGATCTTTGTCATATCTAGGGGTTAGAACCAATTTACTCATTGGAACACCTGCAAAGTGGAAAGCTGCCACTTCACCAGAGCGAACAGCACTTTCCTCAGTAAAAATCATTTGATAAGGTTGCTCAACAAATTCTCCAGTAAAAGCTAAATTAGTTGAATGTTTTGGAATAATTTCAGGACGGTCATTCTTTGCACGATTGTTAAACAAAGCTGAAGCATATGGCATGTAACATGGAATACAGTTGATTACACTAGCCAAAATTTTATCTTCCAAATCTTTAATGTTATGTGGACCTGGATCAACCTTAGACAATTGACCAATTAATTCTTGTAGCATTTCTTTACCAGTCATCTTGATGTACTCTTTGTCGACGAATTCACCCTTGCGCCGTGGATATAGGAAGTATCCCCAGATGACAGTTTCATTAGGCTTTTGGGTTGTAAAGTGAGGTTGATGGTGAACCACAATCGACATATTTACATCTTTTTGACCCAATGGCGTAATTGGAGTGGTTGAAATGAATGAATTCAAGGCATTGCCTGGAACTTGTGTAGTGATTCTGGTAATTTCATTTAACAAAGTATGATCTTTAGTTGTCAAAGTGAAGCTTACCCATTCTGAAGCATTGCGATCATTAAAGAACTTATCTGGGTTTCCTAAATTATAGAAATGCTCACAAGCTTGTTTCCATAACGATGATGCTGCACCATAATCCATATTTTCAGGTGCTGGCGTGTTATAATCTCCTAAAGTTGCTGAATCAGTAATTGAACCATTGGTAAAGAAGACAGCCGTTTGATTATCTACTTCCACCTTCTCTTCCTTGTCTGTTTCTGTATTTTCCATTTTAAGAGCCGTTACCGTAATTTCGTCTTGCATTGGAGTATCTTTAAACTCGAAAGCCGTTATTCTTCGATTCATGATAAATTTACAACCTTGCTTTTGTAAATACTTAATTAACGGTAACATGATACTTTCATATTGATTATATCGTGTCCGATTAACCCCAACTAAATGTTCAATTTGTGTAAATTCATAAATCATTTGATGCATATAGCGTCGTAATTCTTGAGCAGATGATTGTACTCTGAAAGCAAATGTAGTTTCCCACATATACCAAAAATTAGTCTGAAAAATGTGGGGATCATCCTTAAAATATTCTGCTATTGTTACATTATCTAGTTTTTCTTCTTCTGAATCCGGCATCATAACTAATCGGCTAAGCAAAAGTCTATCCATATTGTTTAATCCAAGTTTATGACCATCTACAATACCAATACCGCCTTCAAGCAAACGAGCTTTATCAAAAGTTCTATGTTTACTATCAAAGTCTCGGGTATCTTCTTCTGCCGTCATCCCCGCTTCAGTAACCGAGGGAATTCTTGAAAGTAAGTCCATCAAATCGACATAAGTACGATAATTAAGCATCCTGCCCCCACGCGCAATAAATCCATGGGTATTTTCCATTGGATGATTTTGATTCCAATATTCTTCACTAGCTTCATTAGCAGTACTACCATCATTTGAGCCATGATTATCAAGAGCGTAAAAAGTAATATTTTTTCCAGACCATTTACCCTCTTGAATTAAATATACGGCACCTGCCATATTGGCTAACCCTGCTCCTATCATTATTGCTTTATTTTTCATATTTATCGGCCTCCTTAAAGCGTTTACATTTTGTATTATAATATTAAGAAAACCAAAAAAAACTGATAGGTAACATATTAATAGCTTTTGTTTTTTAATATAATGCATAACAATACAACAATAAGCCGTTTGCCAGATTTGAACTGGCGACCTCCTCCTTACCACGGCGGTGCTCTACCTCCTGAGCTAAAACGGCATAATACCTAGCCTATGGCTAGGTATTTTTTATTATTTAATAGTAACCAAAGTATATTTTCTCTTACCTTTACGGATAATTACATACTTACCATCAAATGAAGCACTTGGATCAACCTCAAATTCTAATTCTTGGACCTTATTCCCATTGACATAAATTGCTCCATTTTGGATATCTTCACGTGCTTGACGCTTGGAAGATTCAATCTTAGTATCTACCAAAAAGTCTACCAAGTTCTTCTTTTCATTTGAACTTTCTGCACTTGGTGCATTTTTAAGAGCTTGCTCAATTTGCTTAACTGATAATTCTTTAACATTACCTGAGAATAAAGCATCAGTAATCATTTGAGCTTCTTCAAGGCCTGCTTCACCATGAACAAACTTAGTAACTTCCGCAGCTAATGTCTTTTGTGCTTCACGCTTCCAAGGTTCATTCTTAACTTTTTCTGCCAAAGCATCAATTTCTTCATGACTCAAGAAAGTGAAATACTTCAAATATTTTACAACATCGCGGTCATCTTGGTTAATCCAGAATTGGTAAAATTCGTAAGGACTTGTTTTTTCAGGATCAAGCCATACAGCACCACCTGCTGACTTACCGAACTTGGTTCCATCTGCTTTAAGCATTAGTGGAATGGTCAAACCAAAGGCTGGGCGTTCATTACCTTCCAAGCGGTGAATTAAGTCAATCCCTGATGTAATGTTGCCCCATTGGTCACTACCACCAATTTGCATTTGTACACCATAATCACGGTTCAAAATGTAAAAGTCAATCCCTTGCAAAATTTGGTAAGTAAATTCTGTAAAGGAAATTCCGTTTTCAAGACGACTAGCAACTACGTCCTTAGCAAGCATATTGTTAATTTGGAATAGTTTACCGTAATCACGTAAAAATTCGAGCAAGCTCATCTTACCAAGCCAGTCACGATTGTTAACGATTTGGAAATTTTCAGTACCAAATAATTTCTTCATTTGGTTAGTTAAAGCAACCTCATTATGGTGTACTTGTTCATCACTTTGAAGTACACGTTCAGTCTTTCTACCTGATGGATCACCAATTGAGCCAGTACCACCACCAATAATAATTACTGGGTGGTAACCTGCCAATTGGAATCTCTTCAAAATCATAAATGGAATTAAATGTCCAATATGAAGTGAATCACCGGTTGGATCAGTACCACAGTAAAGTGCCAAATCATCATGTTCGGCAAGGTACTTTTTTAAACCTTCTTCATCGGTTTGTTGATTAATGGCTCCACGCCATTTAAGGTCTTCCAAAATGTCAAACTTTGCCATAATTTCCTCCATCGAATAAATAAAAAACGTCCCTTGATTAAATCAAGGGACGACTAATAATCATTAAATAGCCGTGGTACCACCCACGTTTGCGCCTAAAGCGCCTTTATAGTTGCTAACGAGGATTTGCGCCCCGTACACTTGTACTTCGCCATACCTTAACCTGCCTAGCTCTCACCACAACGCTAGTTCTCTGAACGCTGAATTAAGGGGCTACTCTCTTTTTCGTGTTATCAATATAATATAAGGTAGTAACAAAATAGTCAATGAACAATACTCAGTTACAATTAAATTTTTTGTCAAATACAAATATAAGCTATAATAAAAGAGTTCGTAATATCAAATCAAACTTTACTTAAGAGGAAAAAAGAAAAATGAAAAAAATACCTAAATGTATTATTCCTGCATTAATATCTGCATTCATTTTTTTATTAGCAGGTTTAATTACTGGCACTAATCCATACTTCGGAGGAGTTCCAAATTCCGGAGATCTTGCAACGCAATATTACTCATTTTTTGGCTATTTACGCCATGTCTTAATAGGAAATTTTAGTGATTTTTCTTATAGCTTTTCCAATGGGTTAGGCGGTAGCATGGCTGGAAATTGGGGATATTATCTTTTAAGTCCATTAAATTTTATCATTTTATTATTCCCTGCAAATCAACTTAATATAGCTATTTATACTATCATATTAATAAAAATTATGATTGCGTCTAGCTCTTTTTATTATTTGGCAAAACGATTAAATAATAATTCTTATCCAATAGCTATATCATTAGGTGTAGCTTACTCTCTATCCTCTTATGTAATTGGTTACTGGGGGAATTTAATGTGGCTTGATGCAGTAGCTCTTCTTCCATTAGTTATATTGGGATTAACTAAGGAAGTTTTACAACTTAAATTTTCTCTTCTTTATATTTTGACTTTAGCAATCATTATTGTGGCTAATTACTATACTGGTTACATGATATGCTTTTTTTTAATAGGTTTTTTTATATATCTGTCCTTTTTATCATTTTCTTCTTGGAAAAATCTTTTAAAACAGATTATTTATTTTGGGATTTCATCGCTTAGCGCTGCGCTTCTATCTGCTTTTGCGAGTGTTCCAACTTTTTATAATTTACTAGAAAATAAGTTAAATTATCATCTACCTGCACCCGTCATCGATGCCAAAAGAAATTTACTAAGTATTGGTGCTAACCTATTATTCCGTGGCAACATTTCTTCTTTGCCATTAATTTATATAGGTACAATTTCGATTATATTAGTTTTTGCATACTTCTTTAATGGTAAAGTAGCCCTTAAGCAACGAATAGCTGGCTTATTATTACTTCTTTTTACTTTTTCTGGATTAATTTCCACGAAAATTTACCTATTGTGGCATGGGGGGCAACCACCTATTTTCTATCCTTATCGCTTTGCTTTCATTATTACATTTACTTTAATCTATTTAGCTTCAATTTCAATTAATCATATACAACATCTTCCCCAACGAACATTTTGGATAACTAATGCTTTTTTAATCTGTTTTATAATCTATTATGTTTTGATAGTTAAAAAGGTGTTAGGGATTCCCAAATCTTCACTTTTTGCAACTTTAATCGTTCTAGTTATCTCTATAATCATTTTAAATTTATATATATTAGAAAAAATAAATAGCAAGTTTATAGCATTGTTATTAATAGTAGATATTTTCTTAAATACTTGGGTTACTTGGTCAACAACTAGTAAAAATGTGACATCATATAATCCTTATACAGAACAAACTGCCTCTTTAATTAATAAATTGCCTACAAGCGCAAAATCTCAAAGATTAGAGAAATCATTCTTACTTAATAATGACCGAGGAGAAAGTTACACATTTAATTATCGCGGCGTTAATGTTTTCAGTTCTAATAATGATCCTCACCTTAGTAAACTCCTTGGTTTACTTGGGTTGCCAAGCATAGGCTATTATACTTATTATTCAACTGGAACTCAGTTAACAGATGCCTTGCTTGGGATTAAAACTTATATAATGTCAAATAAAGCTACTACGGTAAAAGGATTTTCTAATTATGGCTTACGTGATGATTTAGTATCCAATAAGAATTGGTACAAAGATAAAAATAATATCGCTTATAAAATGGCTGTTTTTCCTTTAGTTTTTGCAGGCTATAGCAAAAATAATTTAAATTTAAAGAGTAATTCTGCTCTACTTAATCAAGAAAAAATACTACAATCTTTAACTAATACTAAGACAGTTTATTTCAGTAACGCAATTACTCCGCAAATAACTAGCAATAATATGCTTATCAAAACCAGCAATAATCTAATTAGTATGCAACAAATTAAAAAGAAAAAGTCTTCAGTTATTTTCACTTACCAAGCTAAACCAAATTCCAATGGTTATATCATGTTAGACCCTACCATTATGTCATGGGGAAAATATATTTCCGATGCAAGTAAAATGACAATTAATGGACATTCTTTCAGAAGCTTATCGGTTAATTTACAACCTATTGGAATACATATACCTGAAAACGGAAAATTAATCTTAAAAATATATTGGAAGCCAAGTATACTAAACAAAAAAATTATTCAACCAAATTTATATCTATTAAACGAAAATGCGTTATTTAAATCAATACAACTAGTTCAAAGCAGAAAAATGGCTATAACTACTTGGAAAGGGAACTCAATAAGTGGAACTATTACTTTACATAAGGGTCAGTCGTTACTTACTACTATTCCATATTCTAATGGGTGGTATGCTACAGCTAATGGTAAAAAAGTTAAAATCCAAAAATATTTAGGTTGCTTTATTGCTTTAAATTTACCAGCTGGGAAATATACAATACAACTTAATCATAAAATGCCGGGGTTTAAATTAGGTATCATCATTTCGATTTTCGGTATATTTGTATTAATTTTACTAAAAAAACTGTCCTCTAAGTATTTACAGTGCTAAAGCTCGAGCAAAAATGCTCGGGCTTTTCGCATATCTTATGTTAAAAAAGTAACTATATAGGCTATAATAAAGAGGCTAATTGTTTCTTATGATATTAAGAGGAGTTTCTATGAAAAAAATACCTAAATTTGTCATTCCAGTATTAATTTCAGCGCTGTTATTTTTATTGGCCGGACTTTTTACTGGAACCAACCCATATTTCGGCGGAACATTAAATTCTGGCGATATTTTAGATCAATATCTATCATTTTTTGGTTATTTGCGCCATATTCTATTAGGAAATTTAAGTGATTTTTCCTATAGCTTTTCCAATGGCTTAGGTGGCAGCATGGCAGGAAATTGGGGATACTATCTTTTAAGTCCCTTAAATTTTATAGTTTTACTATTTCCAGCCACTAAAGTAAATCTAGCTATTTATACTATAATTTTACTAAAAGTTATGGTTGCATCAGGCTCCTTTTATTATTTAGCAAAGAAAAAAATGGGAGCCACTGATACTTGGTCCATTTCATTTGGAGTTGCTTACTCATTATCTGCATATGTAATTAGTTACTTTGGGAACCTAATGTGGCTTGATGCTATTGCTTTTTTGCCAATAATCGTTTACGGACTTCTTTCAATTATTGATGGAAAGTTTTCTATTACTTATGTAATATTTTTAGCAATTACTATTGTAGCTAATTATTATACAGCTTTTATGACTTGCTTATTTTTAGTGGGATTTTTCTTTTATCAAGCTTTCATTACTTTTACTAACTGGAAAGTTTTTATCAAAAAATTCGTTATTTTTGCAATCTCATCTCTCACTGCTGCTTTAATTTCTAGTTTTGCAAGTATACCTACTTTTTATAATTTATTAGAAAATAAACTTAATTACAGTTTATCTACTTCTCCTATCCACCCTAAATCACTTTTACTAGCACTTCCTGGAAATCTTCTTTTTGCAGGTAACAAGCTGGCTGTTCCCCTTATGTACATTGGTACAATTTCTACTCTCTTAGTGATTACTTATTTTTTCAATTCAAAGTTTTCACTAAAAGAGCGAATCGCTAGTTTAGTATTCCTATTCTTCATTTTTTCAGGTTTATTTTCAACAAAACTATATTTATTATGGCATGGTGGACAGCCTCCGCAATATTACCCATTTCGTTTTGCATTCCTCATTGCCTTTTCATTAGCTTATTTTGCTACTCTTTCAGTATCAAAAGGTTTGCCTTTTAATAAAAAAAATATATTAACCTGGAATAGTGTGTTTTTATTTTTCATAATTATTTACTATTTCTTTAGTCGTAAGCTTTTAGGAATAGACAAACAAGTTTCCATAATCACTATTTCTGTATTTATAATTTCTGTAATTTTAATTAATTTATATATCCGAAAACAAATTAAGCCCTATGTATTAGCATTAGTCATCATTTTAGATATTTTTGCTAACACTTGTTTAGCCTGGTCAAAAATCAGTAAAAATGTTACTTCATACAATCCTTATACTGAAGACACTATTGCATTTTTAAATAAAATTCCTAAACAAGCAAAAAAACAACGACTAGATAAATCATTTTTAATTAATAATGACCGTGGTGAAAGTTACATGATGAATTATCACGGAATTAATTCTTTTAGTTCCAACAATGATTCAAAATTAACTACATTCGGTGGTTTATTAGGACTTCCTAGCATTGGTTATTACACATTTTATTCAACTGGCACTCAATTGACTGATGCCCTATTTGGCTTAAATACATATGTTGTATCAAATAGATTAAGCGATATGCGTGGGTTTTATAATTATGGTTTGAGAGATGACTTAATTGGTAATAAAATTTGGTATCAAAATAAAACTAATGTTGCATATAGAATTAATACTTTTCCGTTAGCTTTTGCTGGTTACCAAGCCAATAACATTAAGCTTAAAGAAAATAATCCATTGTCTAATCAAGTAACAGTTTTAAATAGTTTAACCAATACCAATACCCAATACTTTAGTAAAGCGATTTCTGCACACGAAACTAGCAATAATATGACCTTGTCACATAATGCCAATTTACTAACCATGAACCAAATATCTACTAAATCGCCTTCTACGGTTACATTTACTTATCATGCTCAACCTAATTCACGGGGATATATTTTATTAGATCGTAGTCTTATGATGTGGGCTGATTATACTGATATCAATTCTGCTGCAAGTAAACTAACAATTAATGGTAAATCTTTCAGATCTCTTCCTGTTAACTTGCAACCAATATGTGTTCATATTCCTAAAAATGGGAAAGTAGTCCTAAAAATCTATCTTCGTAAAAATATAAAAAATAAAATTATTATAGATCCTAAATTATATTTACTAAACCAAAACAATTTAAATAAAACTATCAAGCTTGTTAAATCTCGTGCGATGTCATTAACAACTTGGAAAGGGAACTATATAAGTGGTCACATCCACTTGAAACGAGGCCAAGCTTTAATAACTACATTTCCATATACTAGTGGTTGGCAAGCAACAGCAAACGGAAAACCTGTAAAAATCACTAAAGCACTAAATCGTTTCATTTCTCTAAAATTACCTGCTGGCAATTATAAAATCATTTTTAAACATACAATGCCTGGCTTAAAATTAGGAACAATAATATCAATAATTGGTATCGTTCTATTTGGAGCTGAAATTCATCATTTTAAATATAAAAATCATAGAATAAAAAAAGGCAAATAGTTAAAAGCTGATATTCTTCGTTTTTTACAAAACGTTGATATATCAGCTTTTTTATTTTGCAAAAATATTTTTATTACATTCAAAGCTTTCCCCTTTTTACATACAATATACTCCTTATAAAAACTAGCTTTTCCATGTTAGAATGGACTAGTATATTTTCATTACTTTAGAGGTTTTTATTTTATGAAAAAAAGAACTTGGATTTTTGCCGGCTTTCTTGCTGGTCTTATATTTTTTATCGCTAGTTGGATTGGCGGTACTAATTTCCTAATGGGTGGAACTATTCACTCTGGTGATTTGATTGACCAATATATCTCCTTTTTTGCTTATTTCCAAC
>NZ_SDGL01000007.1 GCF_007095465.1 Lactobacillus mulieris | reverse complement strand
TCCTACTTTGATTAAATAAAAGATTAAAAAATCAATCTACGAGAAAAATCTATTTACACAAAAAATTTGACAGTTTCGAAAATCGCATGGTTTATTATTTATAGGTAAAAAAGTAAGCATAACTCATAAAAAAAACATATTTTGCGGAAAAAATGTGAAATTCGAAGATTATTCTGAAATACAGGCCCTTTCTACAAATGGAATACATTTGGGAGATAATGTAACAATTGGCCGTTTTACAAGCATTAGACCATCAAGTTATTACGGAGTTGGTAAGATTGGTTATGGCTTAGAAATGGGAGATAATTCTTCAATTGGTCCACTAGGTTATGTAGGCTGTGCGGGAAAAATTAAAATCGGCAAGAATGTGATGATTGGACCAAGAGTATCTTTTTTTGCTGAAAATCATAACTTTAATGAGAAAGGAATTTCCATTAAAGAACAAGGTGTGAACAATAAAGGAATAACTGTTGAAGATAATTGTTGGATTGGTAGTGGAGTCATTATACTTGATGGGGTTACGATTGGTTCAGGTTCAGTAATTGGGGCTGGAACTTTAGTGACCAAAGATATTGCTAAAAATTCTGTTGTTTATGATAAAAGAGATAAAGTTATAAAGAAGAGATAAGGTTGGTAAAGAATAAATGAAAAACATCCTTTATTTACATGCTGGTGCTGAAATGTACGGCGCAGATAAGATTTTACTAGAATTAGTTTCTGGTCTTGATAAAGAACGTTTTCGTCCAATCGTTGTTTTACCAACTGATGGTCCACTTGTTTCAAAATTAAAAAGTGCTGGAATTTCAACTTTTGTTATTAAATACCCTATTTTGAGAAGAAAATATTTTAATCCTCGAGGTATTTATAACTATGTGTCATCTTATCAAAAAGCGTGCAAACAAATAATTGAACTACTTGATGAACAAAGAATTGCAATTGATTTAATCCATGTAAATACATTAGCTGTTCTAGAGGGAATTATGCTAAAGAAAAAACTAAATGCAAGGTTAATTTGGCATGTTCATGAAATTTTAGAACGTCCAACTCCAATAGCCAAATTACTTGCATGTTTAGTTAATAAATATGCTGATAAAGTTGTAGCAGTTTCTCAGGCTGTAAAAAAACACTTAGTAAGTTTTGGAAAAGTAGATTCTAGTAAAATAGCGGTTGTATATAATGGGGTTGATACAAATCAATTTTCGCCCACGATAAATACTGATTCATTAAGGAAAGAATGGAATATACCTTCAGATTCAATTAATGTGGGTGTAATAGGTCGTATTAATGCCTGGAAAGGCCAGAATGATTTCCTTGAAGCTTTAACGCCTCTTCTAAACGAATATTCCAATTTGTATTTATTTGTGGTTGGAAGTGCTTTCTCAGGTCAGGAATGGCGAGTAAAAGAATTAAAAGAAAAAATAAAAAATTATAATTCTAAAAGAATTATATATTCTGAATTTAGAACAGATAATAATGCTGTTCAAAGTTTGATGGATATATTGGTTTTGCCGAGTACTAATCCAGATCCATTACCAACAGTTGTATTAGAAGCGATGGCTTCAGGTAATCCAGTAGTTTCTTATAAACATGGTGGTGCGGTGGAAATGATTAAAGATGGAGAGACAGGATTGTTAGCAAAAGTTTGTGATACCTCTGATTTGCAAAGT
This sequence comes from Lactobacillus mulieris, assembly GCF_007095465.1. Classification (GTDB taxonomy): domain Bacteria; phylum Bacillota; class Bacilli; order Lactobacillales; family Lactobacillaceae; genus Lactobacillus; species Lactobacillus mulieris. The sequence goes on along the minus strand of NZ_SDGL01000007.1, from coordinate 109,288 downwards.
AAAGTTAAGATATTACTTGAAAATCAGCATTACATTAACTTTGGCAAAGCCGCACGACTTAGAGTTGAAAAAGAATTTTCTTTAGATGCCTTTTGGAGTAATTTTGAAAACATATATACTCAAATATAATTAATTAAGTATAGAAGGGACCTTTTTGATGAGCAATATTGATTTTGTAGTTACATGGGTTGATGGTGGAGATCCCAAATGGTTGGCAAAGAAAAAGCTATTTGATAAAAGTATACAAATTGATGAATCAATGAATGCTAGTAAAAATTATCGACCAGGAAATAATTTTAAATACTGGTTTAGAGCCGTTGAAAAAAATGCTCCTTGGGTTCATAAAATTTACCTGGTAACCGATGATCAAGTTCCAGAGTGGCTAAATTTAGCTCATCCAAAAATAGAAGTTATTGATCATAAGCAAATATTTCCACAGGATGCTTTGCCCACATTTAACAGTAATGCAATTGATATTAACTTATATAAAATTCCAGGTTTATCAGAACAATTCGTATATTTTAATGATGATATCTATATTACAAATTCTACAACATCAGAGGATTTTTTTAAAAATAATCTTCCGTGTGATATAGCGCAACTAAATCCGATTGTTGCTGTACGAGGTGGAACAGGCAATTTTCAAGTTAATGATATGATGGTAATTAATGAGCACTTTACCAAAAAAGAGTTGTTGAAAAATGGAAAAATGCTTTCACTCAAAAATGGTTTAAAAGCAGTTATTAGAACAGGATTACAACTGCCTTCAAAATTCACTTGTGGTTTTTTCGATCCGCATTTACCTTTAAGTTTTTTAAAATCAACTTTTGAAGAAATTCAAAATATTTCTCAGGATGAATTAAAGGCAACTACATATTCGAGATTCCGAGATGCTCGAAATGTTTCTGTTTGGCTTATGAGATATTGGCAATTAGCTACGGGGAAATTCTTCATTAGAAATAATGAAAAATTAGGAAAATTTTATTCATTAGCGGATGATAAGCAGGCGGAGGTATGGGCAACTTTTGAAAGTAAATTACCCAAAGTAATGTGTATCAATGATAGTGCAAACATTAGTAATCCAGACGCAACTGATAAAAAATTAAGTGAATATTTAGATAATATTTTTCCTGAAAAATCATCGTATGAAAAATAATGTTTTCATACGCTAATCAAATAATTATGGGAGTGAACAGAATGGAAAATGTGAAAGTAGATGTTATTTTAGTAACGTATAATCGTCTGGAATGCTTAAAAAAGGCTTTAGATGCACTACAAAAACAAAATTATCCAATTCATAAAATTTTTGTTTATAACAATGCAAGTATTGATGGTACTGATAAGTATTTAGAAAATTCAGGCTTTACAACTGTAAAAAGTGAAATGGAGCTAAAAGATGTTTATCCTAACCAAAAATTGATAACGTTTTTATCATCTGAAAATTTAGGAGGAGCTGGCGGCTTTTCAGCTTCATTTAAATACTTAAGTCAATTCGATAGTGATTATATTTGGATTATGGATGATGATGTTGCTCCGACAAGTAATTGCTTAGAAGAACTTCTTAAATATTTAAAAAAGGAAAAAGTCAAAGCTGTCATTCCGAGACGAGTTGGTCCAGGTTATACTGACTCTATTTGTACTAATATAGATATGAAGAATTGGAGAAAGTTTTGGACGTGGTGGCGTAAAGATACTATATCTAATCCTACAGAAAAAGAAACATATTCTGTAGTAGATATGGCATTTGAAGGACCTTTGTTCGATACTAACTTAGTAAGACAAGTTGGGACACCAGATGCTGAATTCTTCATATTATATGATGATACTGATTACTCACAAAGAATTTTAAAGTATACTAAGATTTTATATGTGACAAATGCCATTTTAAATAGACAATTACCTCCTAAAGCAGGAGATTTAGGTAATAAGCCATATAATTGGAGAATGTATTATCGTTTAAGAAATAATATTGTTTTTGATAGAAAATATGGTGAAAATTGGTGTGTTAAGCATATAAGCCCAAGGTTATTATGTTTGCAAACGATGCTTCTTGCTGTACGTGATCATCATGTAAAGAGTAATGTGCCACTTATTTGGAAGGCATATAGGGATGGAATGAAACATCGGATGGGAAAAAGAGTTGACCCTAATTATTGATTAGAATATCTTAGGTTTTAATAAAGGAATAAAATGAAAAATTATCTTATAGTAGGCGCTGGCCTTTTTGGTGCAGTTTTCGCACGTGAAGCTGCTAATCGTGGAAATAAAGTTACAATTATTGAAAGACGCAATCATATTGCAGGTAATATCTACACTAAAAAAGTAGATGAAATTCAGGTTCACCAATATGGTGCTCACATTTTCCATACTTCAAATAAAAAAGTTTGGAACTATGTTCATCAATTTGCTGAATTTAACCGTTATACTAATTGCCCTGTGGCTAATTACAAGGGACATATGTATAACTTACCATTCAATATGAATACTTTTAGTGAAATGTGGGGAGTAAGAACTCCACAAGAAGCTATGGACAAGATTAATGAACAACGTCAAGAAATGGCTGGAAAAGAACCTAAGAATCTTGAAGAGCAAGCTATTTCATTAATTGGTAGAGATATTTATGAAAAGCTAATCAAAGGTTACACTGAAAAGCAATGGGGCAGAAAAGCAACAGAACTTCCGGCTTTCATTATTAAACGTCTTCCAGTGCGTTTAACTTATGATAACAACTATTTCAATGATGATTATCAAGGTATTCCAATTGGTGGATACACCAAGATGGTTGAAAAGATGATTGATCATCCAAATATTACTGTTGAATTAAATACTGACTTCTTTGACAAAAAGGAAGAATACTTAAATAACTTTGACAAAGTTGTATATACTGGCATGATTGATAAGTTCTTTGATTATAAGTTGGGTGAACTTGAATATCGTTCACTTCGATTTGAAACTGAAGAAAAGAATGTCGGTAACTATCAAGGTAATGCCGTAATTAACTATACTGAAGCCGAAATTCCTTATACTAGAATTATTGAACATAAGCACTTTGAATTCGGTAAAGGGGATGAAAATAAGACTATCATTACCCGTGAATATCCTGCTGATTGGAAGCGCGGGGATGAACCTTATTACCCAGTAAACAATGACCGTAACAACGATTTATACAAGCAATATGCTGAACTTGCTGGTAAGCAAGACAAGGTTATCTTTGGTGGTCGTTTAGGTCAATACAAGTACTACAACATGGATCAAGTAATTGCAGCTGCACTTGAAGCAGTGAAGAATGAGTTTGAGGAATAATTTAAGTATGAAGAAAATTAAGGTTGGCTATATTTCTCCAGTAAATCCTAAAAAAGATAGAATGGCATGGTCAGGAACTTATTATAATACCTTCCATGCGATTAGAGATGCTGGTGCAGAGGTTGAGTGGGTTTCTTATAATACTCAAAGTATTATTTATAAACTAGCTACAAAATGTGCTAGTTTTTTATACAAAATTGCTAAGGGAAAAGGGTCATCTACTCATTCAAGAGTTATGTCAAAGGTGCATAGCTTTTTTGTCAATAATCAAAACTTAGATAAATATGACTTATTGTTTATTCCCGGACAAATTGATATCGTTGCAGGGTTAAAGGCAAGAGTGCCAGCAATTTATTATACTGATGGAACTTTTAATATCATGGTAGATTATTATTGGTTCGGTTACAGTAAAAAGGCAATTGATGAAGGCAATAAGCTTGAGAGAAAAGCGGTGAAGAAATCTAAATTTAATTTTAGATCTTCTCACTGGGCTGCCGAATCAACTGTTAATGATTATGGTGCCAATTCTAAACAAACGTATATTTTCCCTTTTGGTGCTGATGTACCTCAAGACTGTTTACTTGCTCAGATACCAGATTATAAAAGTAGAACTTTAAAATTACTGTTTTCTGGTAAAGAATGGGATCGTAAAGGTGGAAGAATAGCTGTTGCTGCTGCTGAATATTTAAATAAAGCAGGCATTAATACAGAATTGTATATTGTTGGTCCAACTGTAAAACCTGAGTATATCGAAGGTAAAGATTTTGTTAAGTTCATTGGCTATTTAGATAAAAATTCAGCTAGTGAGTATGAAAAATATTTGAGTTTATATCATGAATGTAGTGCTTTCATTCTTCCAACGAGAGCAGAATGCGCAGGTTTAGTATTTTCTGAAGCTAACGCGTTTGGAATGCCCATCTTTTCTAGTGAAACTGGGGGGGTAGGCGACTATGTTATTAACGGCGTTAATGGATATCGACTACCTTTATCAGCAACTGGAGAAGATTTTGGAAAAAAGATTGAAGAAGTATATAAAGAAAAAGCTTTTGACCAGTTATCTAATGGAGCACAAGAAACTTACAAAAATTCAACTAGCTGGAATGCTTGGTCAAAGCATTTTAAGGAATTTATTGAAGAAAATTTTGAGCAAAATGGTGAGTAGTATTCTATGAAAGTGGTTAAAAATTATCTCTATAATGTTGGCTACCAAGTTTTAGCAATTATCGTGCCTTTGATTACATCTGCTTATGTAAGTAGAGTGCTTCGCCCTGAAGGTGTTGGTGCTAATGCTTTTACTAATTCGATTATTCAATATTTTGTTCTTCTTGCAAGTATGGGGATAGGATATTATGGGAATCGCCAAATTGCTTATGTAAGAGAGAATAAATATAAAAAATCGCAAACATTTTGGGAAATTCAAATAGTTAAAACTATTATGACCTTAATTGCCTGGATTGCTTTTTGTGTGTTTATGCTATTTTACACTCGACAACCACAATATATGTGGGCGCAATCTCTTAATCTGATTGCCGTTGCATTTGACATATCGTGGTTTTATGAAGGTATTGAAAATTTTAAAGTAACGGTATTAAAAAATTCTTTCGTAAAAATTCTCTCTATGATAGCAATTTTTCTTTTGATTAAAGGTCCAAATGATGTAACTTTATATATAATTGTTTTAGCAGTTTCTACATTAGTAGGAAACTTAACTTTGTGGCCTAATTTGAAAGAAAATATAATAAAAGTAAATTTAAGAGAAATGAATCCATGGCCACATTTCTTGCCAATGATTGAATTATTTATACCACAAATAGCTACTCAAATTTATGTGCAATTGAATAAAACTATGCTTGGTGCAATGGTTGCAGAGAAAGCTTCTGGATACTATCAATATTCTGATAATTTAGTAAAACTGATTTTAGCTTTAGTAACAGCAACTGGAACAGTAATGCTACCTCACGTGGCAAATGCTGTTTCAAAAGGAGATATGCATATAGTAAATAAGATGTTGTATAAATCCTTTAATTTTGTATCCGCAATTTCATATCCAATGTTTTTTGGCTTAGCTGCAGTTTCTACTACTTTAGCTACGAAATATTATGGTCCTGGATATGAACCTGTTGGTCCAGCAATGATGATTGAATCTATTGTAATTTTAATGATAGCTTGGAGTAATGTTTTAGGAGTTCAATATCTAATTCCTTTAAAGAAGGTCCATCAATTTACTGCTTCAGTAACTTGTGGAGCGATTGTTAATATTATTTTGAATGTACCATTAATTCATTTTTGGGGACTAAATGGAGCAATGTGGTCAACAGTTATTTCTGAAATAGCTGTTACAGTATATCAATTATGGGTTGTTAAAGATTTCCTTAATCTGAATAAATTATTTCATGGGTCTGGAAAGTATTTAATTTCCTCTTTTGTAATGTTTGTGGCTGTCTATGGTATGAATAGAAATTTAAAAGATTCTTGGTTAATGTTAGGAATTGAAATTTTTGTTGGTATTGTTATTTATGCCATATGTATTGTGCTTTTAAAAGCAGAAATTCTGTTAGATATTAAAGAATTTATAAATAAAAAAAGATAGAGTTTTTTATTGGGGAATTGAAAGAATTTAAATAATCAGCTCTTTGTTGATGAGGAGATTTAAAGTAACAAGCAATGTATAAGTTGCTTGTTTTTTATTAAACTTATTTTTAAATAACTGTTCAAATTACCACAGAGAAATAGTAATTTTTACTGTATTTATATTTGTAAATAAAATTCTCTGGAGGTAATTATGTCATATCATGATGACAAGTTTTATGGTTTCACAAACGATGAAATCTTTGGTAGTATTATGCAAAACAAGAGATTTTGCAAAGCTATTATTCAGGCAGTGCTACCTGATGTGAATGTGGTTTCGGTAAAAAATATTGATGCCCAAAAAGAATTGGGGACTAAGAGTGACAAGCAAAGTAAGTCAGTTCGTTTAGACATTGCAGTTAAGGATCAAGCGGGTAACTTATATGATCTTGAAATGCAAGTTAATAACAATCATGACATTGGGCCACGAATGCGGTATTATCAATCCTCGATGGATCGGGACACTTTAGATCGCGGAGAACCGTATACTTCGCTGTCTAGAACCTATCTAATTTTTCTTTGTGCTTTTGATCCCTTTGGTAAAGGAAAGTTGCGGTATAGTTTTCACTTGTACGATGATGAAGACAAGAACATTCAGCTGAAGAACAATACAGAGAACATTATCATTAATTCAAAAGGGAAAGGCACTAACGATGTTGATTTGTTAAATCTCCAAAAGCTGATGAACGATGATAAAATAGAGGTAGCAGGAGTTTTTAAAGAAATCCAGAATAAAATCCAAGAATATAATGATGATCCAAAAAGGAGAAACCTTATGAGAACAGCAGAATTACGAATGAAGGAAGAAACGGCAGTAGCAAGAAGAGAAGAGCAAAAGAACACGGTGAGGGTATTCAAAGCCTTAAAACCGGATGCAACAGTATCAGAGGGACTAACTTGGATAAGAGCTAATACCAATGTCTCACTTTCTGATGAAGAAATAAAATCTCTTTTGAAAGAAAAGTAAACTGCTAAAGGAGAAACCTTATGAGAACAGCAGAATTACGTATGAAGGAAGAAACAGCAGTAGCAAGAAGAGAAGAGCAAAAGAACACGGTGAAGGCTCTAACAGCTACAATCAAAGAAATGAGACCAGAGGTTAATGAGTCAGATTTGTTTAGACAAATCAAGAAGTCTGTTGGTTCAAAGTTTAGCTTAAGCGATGCGGAAATTATGGATATAATCCGTCAAAATTTGAAATAAGCTTGTTAATGAGAAACCATATAAGAATAGCAGAAGTGATAGTGATTAATTTTGCTACAATAGTTATTGATGACATTAACGATTTGTTTGGAAAAACAAAAATATAAACAAAAATTCCTGAGATTTTCTCAGGAATTTTTTAATGACTTAATTCATAAGCTTTCTTGACTGGTGTTGGCATATCTTTTTGAGCAATTTTAGTTTGCAATTCAGCTTCGTCTTTGACTTTTTGATCAATGAGTTGGTCGTAATACCAGCATTTAAAATCAAGCATGGCTTTAGTTGCTTGAAGTTTTTTTATTTCATCTTCAATTTCACTGCGTTGCTTGAGGAATAATTCTTGTCTTAATTTATATGTTGAACTTCCTTCACGGCACCAGTCAAAATATTGCTTGATATCCTTAATTTCTAAGCCGGATTTTTTCATGCAAGCAATTACCCGTAAACATTCTAATTCAGCTTCAGTGAAAATACGTTGATTGCCCTTTCTTTGCATGTCTGGAAAAAGGCCTTCTTTATCATAATAACGCAAGGTAGAAATTGGCAAATCAAACATTTTTGCTACTTGACCGATAGAGTACATTAAAAACCTCCAAAAAATAAATACTTTTACTTGACCTAAAGTTAGGTTTAGGTACTAAAATAATAACAACAAATCAGAAAAAAAGCAAATAGGAGGCTTACTTATGAAAGCAGCAATTTTTAAAGAAAAAGGCAAGATGGAAGTTGTCGAAAAAGCAATGCCAGAATTAAGTTTTGAAGATAGTGCAATTATTAGAACAGTTAGAGCGAGTGTTTGTGGCAGTGACTTATGGTTCTTTAGAGGAATTGATCAAGTAGAAGCTGGTAATGTTACAGGTCACGAAGCAATTGGAATTGTTGAAAAAGTAGGCCCTGCTGTCAAGAATATTAAACCAGGTGACTTTGTAATTGCACCATTTGTTCATGGATGTGGACATTGTGCAGCATGTTTAGCTGGATTTGAAGGAGAATGTCAAAATAATCCAGCACCATTTAACAATCATTTTCAAGCTGAATATTTTGAATACAATAATGCAAATTGGGGATTGGTTAAAATTCCAGGCAAGCCGGAAGATTATTCTGATGAAGAACTTGCTAGCTTCCAAACTTTGGCCGATGTAATGCCAACTGGTTTTCATGCTGCGAAAATGGCAAGGGTCAAGAAAGGCGACACCGTAGTTGTTCTTGGTGATGGTGCAGTTGGCTTGTGTGCAATTTTAAGTGCTAAGTTTTTAGGTGCTAAGAAAATTATTTCAACTAGCCGACATGCAGATAGAGAGGCATTAGCTCGTGAATTTGGTGCAACAGATAATGTTGCCGTTCGAGGCGATGAAGGCGTTAAGCAAATTCGTAAATTAACTAATGGTGCAGGAGCTGATGCTGTTTTAGAATGTGTTGGTAGTGAATTATCAATGGATACTGCTGTTAAAGTTGCTCGAGCTGGGGCAATGATTGGTCGAGTTGGAGTGCCACATGATGAAAAATTAGATTCTAATCAATTATTCTTTGGCAATTTAGGAATTCAAGGCGGCCCTGCTTCAGTTACCACTTGGGATAGAAAATACTTGCTTGATGCAGTTTTAAAGCATGAAATTAATCCAGGTCGTGTCTTTACTGCACAATTTAAACTTGATGATATCCAAAAAGCTTATGAAGTTATGGATCAAAGAAAAGCAATTAAATCTCTTTTAGTATTTTAGTGAATTAACAAACAACGACGCTTGGTATTCCTGATGAGTGTCGTTATTTTTTTGTATCAAAAACACTTGTTCGCAATCTCTATATCCTGTAAAATCATATATTGGAGCTTAGTTAAGGCGTCTTCTTCTGACTGTTTTATTTTTGACAGGTGGTAGAAAGTAGATGATGCAAATGATTCCAATCGTTGCATTAACGAAATCTATTGAGAGGAGGAAGTGTTTTTTTGATAGAATGGCTAATGCTGCTGGTTGCAGCGAGTCAGTTTGCCTTGAATTGGTACATCTTTTATGACCAAAAGAGGACACAAAAAAACAACCGTCTTAGCTCTGGCAAGCTGATGGTTGTTTTGATTGTAATTAAAAAATAAAACAGCCGGAAGTGACGCTTAAGCTCTAGAGGTATCATCGCAAGTGATACCTCTTTTTTTCACTTTCGATAATTCAATTGTAAAGTGTAGAAAATTATAAGTCAATGATTTTTATCGAAAACACTTGTTCGCAGCGTCTATATCCTGTAAAATCATACATTGGAGCTTAGTTAAGGCGTCTTCTTCTGACTGTTTTATTTTTGACAGGTCGTAGAAAGTAGGTGATGCAAATGATTCCAATCGTTGCATTAACGAAATCTATTGAGAGGAGGAAGTGTTTTTTGATAGAATGGCTAACGCTACTAGTTGCGGTGAGTCAGTTTGCCTTGAATTGGTACATCTTTTATGACCAAAAGAGGACACAAAAAAACAACCGTCTTAGCTCGGCAAAGCTGATGGTTGTTTTTATTGTAATAAATACTAAAAAATAAAACAGCCGGAAGTGACGCATAAGCTCCAGAGGCATCATGGCAAGTGGTGCCTCTTTTTTCACTTTCGATACCTTAATTTTAAAATGGCAGAAATGATTAGTCAATTAAAACCTAATTTTTTCTCCCAGAAATAAAGCTATGATATAATTTAGCAAATAAAGTTAATTAGATTAGTGTGGGAATAAAAATGAAATTATCAAAAAGAATTCAAACAGTTACTCCATCAGCTACGATGGCTTTATCAAGTCGTGCTAAAGAATTGGCAATGCAAGGTAAAGATGTAATTAATCTTTCAATTGGTGAGCCTGATTTTAATACTCCGAGTTTTATCGGCCAAGCGGCTATTAAGGCAATTAGCGAGAACCTGACAGATTCATATACGCCAGCAGGTGGATTACCAGAACTTAAACAAAAAATTGCTGAAAGAATTAATTCTGAACACAAGACTAAGTTTTCAAGTCAAAATATTGCAGTAACTACTGGAGCCAAGTATGCATTATATGCCTTGGCCCAAGTTTTACTTAATCCAGGGGATGAAGTTTTGATTCCTTTGCCATACTGGGTTTCATATGGTGAACAAGTAAAGTTAGCGGGAGCTAAGCCAATTTTTGTTAAGCCAGAAAAAGGTTTAAAAGTAACTCCAGCTGACTTACAAAAATATACGCACAATGCTACCAAGATGTTGATTATTAACTCACCTAATAATCCTTCAGGACAGGTTTATACCAAAGCTGAATTGATTGCAATTGGGAAATGGGCTGCTGAGCGACAAATAACAATTATCGCTGATGATATTTATGGCAAACTCATTTATAATCAGACCCAATTTACTTCACTTCTTGATTTAGATGATGATATTAGACAGAATGTTATTTTAGTAGATGGATTAAGCAAAACGTACGCAATGACTGGTTGGCGAGTCGGTTATATTGCTGGTGATAGTAATTTAATCACTGCTCTTAATTCCTTTCTTAGTCATTCAACCAGCAACTTGTCGGCGGTTAGTCAGTATGCAGCCCTTGCAGCTTTAACAGGTGAGCAAGCTTGCGTAGAAAATATGCGTCAAGAATATGAAAAACGGTTAAATATTTTAGCTCCATTACTAGATGGGGTAGAAGGTTTTAAGCTAATTGAAAAACCACAAGGAGCTTTTTACTTTTTCCCAGATATTAGTGAAGCTTTGAAGTTAACTGGTTACAAAACTGCAAATGATTTTGCCTTAGCTTTACTTGAAAAAGAAGGAGTAGCTACAGTTCCAGGGGAAGCCTTTGGTTATCCAGAACATCTCCGAATTAGTTATGCAGCTGACTTAGATAGAATTAAAGAAGCAATTAATCGCATGAAGAAGTTTGTTAATAAATAAGCAAAAAGCCAACCTTTTAGGTTGGCTTTTATAATTAATAAATCTTTTATTATAAGTAAATCAAATCATTATCTACTATTTTCTTGGATATCCTAGTTGTATATATCATTTATAGGGGAGAGAAGTAGATTATGAAAAATAACTTGTTTAGACGAAATACTGCAATGGTGTTAACTAGCTTAGTTTTATCAGCGGGAGTTGTTACAGCATGCCTAAGCAAGCTTTAGCAGAAAGTAATGAAAGTGCAACAAGTACAGAAAAACAAGGAGCAAGCCTGGTTAATAATACAGGGGTAGGTGTATATTCTGAAGAGCATGCAGGCTTAAAACATGGTACAGCAATTCAGACCAATCAAAATCCCGAGCTGCAATCAACTAGTTCATCAATCCTTGATTTAGATAAATCACAAGGGAAATTTTATGCACTAGCTAATGTCGAGAATACTACAGATCAAGAACAGCATTTTGTGCAAGCTATTGTCTTACCAAGGTTTTACAAGGGAAGTAATTCAGATATTAATAAAGTCGATGTTGTTTTAGATGCTAATCAAGTGTCAGAGAACGGCTTAAGTTTTGGACTAAAAAATGAAAAAGTGCAATATGCTATTAAACCTGGCAAATATAGAAATTTAGATAGATTAGCAAGAGAAAATCCCGGTTTTACCTGGGATCAAATAATTGGAATAAAAATTGATGCATATTTAGCTCCAAAGCAGAATTTTTCAGGTAAAATTCCGCTTACTGTAGCTAACTATAATCAGATGCAAGATCAATTGTCAGCTTTAGCAAATAATAGTGCTGAAAATAGTATTATTTCTAATATTAATCTTCGTCAATTTTCTGTTGGTCAATCGTTTTATTACTATACAAATGGGGAAATTCAGACAACTTATGATGGTCATTTAACTGCTAGAGTTGGTAAAGAAGTGACCAAATTAGAAAAGATAATTTCACAAGCAAATCTAAAAAAATATCAAGCTAAAACTTTAGATTTTTCTGCTGATGGAACTAGAATTTACAGCTCTGTTCCTGCCAATATTCAAAGCTTACTACCTCCAATTACAGCTGAAGATTTCATTTATTATAATTTTGGTTCCAGTTATCCAGCAAGTGTAGCTTTGTATACTGATGGCATTTATGCTATAAAGATTAGGCCAATTTTTGATGCAATTAAAAACGCAGGCTATAGTGTAAATATTAAGCCTAATGGACATGAAATTTGGGAACAATACAAATATTCTGTTGCAAGTGATAGTAATTGGATTATTGATTATAGTGGTAGTGATGTTACGCCTGAAGAAAATCCTTTTTATGTTCAAGTCCAACAAATTTTTGATACCAAGGATATTACTATTCATGTTGGTGAAAATTGGACTAATAAAGATAATTTGCTAAAAGCAGAAGTCGTTACTTATGATCCAGCTACAATGGCTTTAACGTCAAAGCATGTTTTGACAGAAGCGGAATATGCGGTTGAAGATAATGTTAACACGAATAAGGCAGGTGTATATTCTGTAAAGTATAGCTATAAAATCAATGATAATGATATAGTAACTAAAACTGCAAAAGTTACTGTACTTGATAAAGAAACGAAAGCAGAAGATTCAAGTTCATCATCAAGTAGCAGCTCAGAAAGTGTAAACTCATCGTCAGGAAGCAGTTCATCTAGTTATATAACAGATAAAACAGTATCACAAAAATCTGCTAAGCGATTGCCGGAAACAGGTACTACAACGGCATTAGCAATAGTAACTGGTACGATTGCAATAATTTGTTCAATTCTTCTCATTAAGAAAAATAAAAAGTAAAAAAATAGAGGATAGCTCGTGGGAGCTATCCTCTTTATATTTAGGGCCGTATCGTGGGAGTGATACGGGTTGGAGTGTAATCAATTATTGTAAGAAACTTGAATATGTGTATTAGGGTTCATTCGAGTAGGAAAATTTTATACCTGAAGGGATATAAACTATAAATGAATAAAAATACTTTCTAAATTGATTACACTATTATCATAAATGCTAAAAGGTGACTTCTTTATAAAAACAATGTATATATGCCAATTTTTTACTTATGAAAAAATGCACAAGCATATTAGTATGTATATAATACAAAATTCGATATAATTATAAATAATTAGGGGATACAATAAGAAAATAAATATTTCAAGAGCAGAGTTTTTAAGATAATTGATGTAAAGAAGGGAGAAAACCAGTGTGGGTTTGACATCATTGTTTGATTATCGCTTAAAAACGCTCGTTGTCTTAGTAAGAACTAAGTCTTTTACTTTAACGGCTAAGGAATTATTTATTTCTCAGCCGGCAGTTTCACAGCAAATTCATAGTTTAGAGAAAGATTTAGGTTTTAGATTATTTTATCGTTCAGGAAAAAGTATTGAATTAACAGCAAAGGCAAGAGAACTTGTTGCATATGTTCAGCGAATTAATTCTGATAGTTCTCGTGTTTTAGCTGAAATTCAGAAAGATGACAAAAAAAGATTATCGATTGGGGCTTCTTTATCATTAAGTAGCTTTTTATTACCCAATCTTCTTGCCAAAACAATTAATGACGAGAAAACACCTAAGGTGGATATTGCAAACACGAAACAGCTATTGGAAAAAATAAAGTTAGGAGAATTGGATTTTGCATTAATTGAAGGCAATTTTGATAAATCGGAGTTTGATTTTTTTAAACTTAGTGATTATCCGATGACTTTAGTAACTAATCCACGCACCTATCCTGTTGCACAATGGTCAGATATTTTAAAGCAGCCTTTATTTATCGGGATGGAGGGATGTGGTACTCGTGATATTTTTGAAAAGCTCTTGGCAGCACATAACTTTGCCTTATCAGATTTCAAAAACGTGATTGAAGTTGATAATCCAGTCACAGTTATTGAGATGTTAAAGCAAGGCGAAGGAGTTTCATTTTTGTATCGACAGTTAATTTGTGATGAATTGAAACGGAATGAGTTGTTAGAAATTACTGCAATTCCAGAATTTAACGTCGAGCATTCAATTAATTTAGTTTTTGCAAAGGGGAGTAGTTACAAAGAACGCTATCAGCAAATTGCAACTTTAGTGAAGCATCTATAAGAAACAATTATAGTTGAATAATTAACTTAAAAGATTAATCTTAACTTGGGGATGCATGATAGCACTATAAGTACTTATAAATAGGTTTAGGAGGTGGACATATGTCAGATAAGTTAACAGGCAAGGCTAAGGAAGTTGAAGGTAAGTTAACTGGTGATAAAGCAAGAGAAGCTCAAGGAAAAGCTGAAGGCTTGCTTGGTAAAGCCAAAGAAAAAATTAACGATGTAAAAGAAGATGTAAAGGATAAGGCTAAAGAAATCAAGGAAAAACTTGATGATTAAAGTTTAGCTAGTGCTCTGTTTAAAAATATTGACTCAATAACATCAATATAGCGGATTTTATTGGGTTATCTTTTCTTAATAAAAATCCACTTATTAAACAAAGGCTTTCTTTAAAAGAAAGTCTTTTATTTTTGCCTAAAAGATAGAATAATATAAGCAAAAGGCAAATATGTATAAATATATCTTATTAATAAATTAGCAAAGTAATGATAGAGTATTGTTAAGGTTAATATTTTAGAGACTCTCAGACTGAAATATAACCTTATTGTATTTCCAAAAGTCCACGTTGCATAATAATACCCCTACGTGGCATAAAATTGGCTCCTATCTATATTAGATAGGGGCTTTTTTATTATTTGCTAGCATTTTTATTAAGAGCGTTTTCATTTTAGGCCTTTTTTTGTTAAATTATAGATATATCTTTATTAGTATAAGTGGAGGATTTATGTATGGAAACATTTGAAAAAGTCAAATGGAAGCAATTTATTTTGCCAGTTGTAATTGGTTTGCTAATCTGGTTTATTGCGCCAGTTCGACCAGCTGGCATTAGTATTGATGCTTGGCATATGTTGGCAATTTTTATTGCAACAATTGTAGCTTGCATTACTCAACCAATGGCAATTGCGGGTGTAACTTTGATTGGTTTTACGATGACTGTTTGCTTGGGACTAGCGCCAATTGCTGATGTAATGAAAGATGGTAAAGTGATTCAAAAAGGGGCTTTAAGTGCTTTTTCCAATTCTTCAGCTTGGCTGATTGTCATGGCCTTTATGATCTCACGTGGAATTATTAAAACAGGTCTGGGCAGACGAATAGCCTTGTATTTTATCAAATGGTTTGGCAAAAAATCATTGGGCTTAGGTTATGCAATTGGAGCAATTGATTTGATTACATCGCCTGCGACTCCATCTAATGGAGCACGGGCAGGTGGAATTGTGTATCCGTTAATTAACTCTTTAGCTAATACTTTTGATTCACACCCTAATAATGATTCACGTAAAAAAATGGGTGCTTATTTGGTTTTTACTGAGTTTCAAACTAATGTAATAACTTCTTCAATGTTTATGACAGCTTGCGCCCCTAACTTAATTGCAGTTTCCTTAGCAAGTAAGGCTGGAATTAATTTAAACTGGATGGGCTGGCTTGCAGCTAGTGTTGTTCCAGCTGTGATTTGTTTATTAATTGTTCCATATTTAGTCTATAAGCTTTTTCCTCCACGAGTAAAAGAGACTCCAAATGCTAAAGAGTGGGCTAATGAACATTTGCAAGAGATGGGGAAGATGACTGCTCCAGAAAAAGTGATGGCCCTTATTTTTGCTGTTACATTGATTTTATGGATGCTATCAAGTTCAATTAAGCTTGATGCAACGGTAGTGGCCTTTATTTCCCTAACTTTGCTACTTTTATTTGGAATATTGAGTCCCAAAGATATCCTTAAAGAAACTGGAGCTTGGAATCTTTTAATTTGGTTATCAATTTTAGTCTTTATGGCAGGGAAATTAACCCAATTCGGCTTTATTGCCTGGTTATCAAAAGAGATTGAAGTAAGCGTTAAAGGGATGAATTGGCTTTTAGTCTTAGTGATTTTAGCTTTGATTTTATTTTACACGCACTACTTGTTTGCAAGTGCAACTGCTCATAATACGGCCATGTACTTGCCGCTTCTGATAGTTGCCGTTTCAGCAGGGGCGCCTAAAGTGTTAGCAGCACAATTCTTAGCAATGTTTTCTGCAATAATGGGTTCAACAACTCACTATTCAAGTCCTGCTTCATCGGTATTATCTGCTTCTGGTTATGTAACTCAAAAAGAGTGGTGGAACCTAAGCTTCATCTTCGGACTACTCTATATTTTAGTTTATGGCATAATTGGCTTACTTTGGATGAAGTTGATTGGTATGTGGTAGAAGTGGAATGTTTTAAATTGCTGATATGTTTCGTTTATTGGAACGGGATGTATTGGCTTTTTTGTTGCTGAGTTGACAGAAATTATAATCGTAAGATTGTGAATGTGATAATAATCACTATTAATTTTTGATAAAAAAAGACTAGAATACAAGTTGTATACAAGCAAAATATGCTAAAAAGAAGGTTTATATATTATGGATATTTTTTCAGCAATTGAGAAGACTTTCACTAACATGCCAATTGTTAGTGCTATAACTTCTACCATTTTTATTGTTTTACTAGGATATTATTTGCGTAGAAAGGGCGTTTTTGGTGAAAATTTCAATAAAGTTTTAACTAAAGTTGTTTTATCAGTGTCTGTTCCAGCCCTAGCTTTTAACTCTTTTATGCAACCCATCGATCAGAAATCAATGCATCAAGGGATGGGTGTCTTGGTTTGGGGGATTTTAATTTATATTATCTTTATCTTCTTAACTCCTTTACTCTACATAAATGAAAAGAAAGATCGGCGTGATACTATGGCAATTTTAACCACTTTCGGTTCAACTACTTTCTTTGGAATTCCGATTGTTGGTGCTATTTTAGGCCCTGAAGGGGTTATTTATAGTTCATTATTTAATATTGGCTATCGAATATTTTTATATTCATATGCTTATATTAAAATGAGTGGCTTGAAGATGACTGTTAAAAATATCGAAAAGATGTTCAAAAATACAATTGTTATTGCTACTTTCTTAGGTTTATTTATGTGGCTTTTCCAAAGCTATGTACCACAAGTCACAGTGCCAGCAATGAAGAATGGATTTGCGATTGGTGGAATGGCTCATGTAGCTTTTTATCGGATTGATCAAACCGCTGTCTGGTTATGGAAGCCACTTAATTACTTGGCTGGACTTGCTTCACCACTTGCGTGGCTGGCAATAGGGTGTACTTTGGGATCAATTCCATTTAAGGAAGTTGCTTCTAATAAGTTAAGTTGGTATTACTCATTTAATAAAGTTTTGCTTGTACCATTATTTAACTTGATTGTGCTACTTTTACTTGAAAGTGTTCATATCTTGAGTCTTAACTACGTTGCAATTGCTACAATTGTTATTATGATGGCAACACCAACCGCTGCTGTCGCATCAGCTTATGCGATTAACTACAACCGTAATGCGGTGCTTTCATCTAACGCTTCATTTTTATCGACTATTGTGGCAGTTGTTATGATGCCAGTCTGGATTGCTATTTTGTCAATTCTTAACCAAGTTGGTTTGTTTCATTAAATAGAAAGTGTACTATATTATGAAAATTGTTTGTTACGGTGTTCGTCCAATTGAAAAGCCTTATTTTGAAAAGTTAAACAAATATAACTATGACTTGAAATTAGTAGAAGAGTTTTTAACGCATGATAATGCTGATGAAGCTGAAGGCTGCGATGCGGTTTTGACTAGAGGAAACTGTGTTTGTGATCGAAAAAACCTTGAACAGTTCAAGAGTTATGGTATTAACTGGGTCTTCACGCGTTCAGTTGGCTATAATCACTATGATTTAGCTGCTGCGAAAGACTTAGGTATTACTATTGCGCGCGTGCCAAACTATTCACCATATGCAGTTGCTAACTTAGCTTTTGATTTAGGTGCAAGTATGGTACGGCATACCGTTGAAGCAATTCAAAGTGTTCATGGTGGCGATTTTACTATGCATCCAAGATTCTTTAGTAATGAATATCAAAAGTTAACAGTTGGTATTTATGGTGCTGGCAAGATTGGTGCAATTGAAGGTAAGCTTTGGAAGGCTATGGGAGCTAAGGTGTTGGCTTATGACCCATATCCAAGTGATTTTGCTAAGCAATATGTTGAATTCGTAAGCTCAGATGAACTTTTGAAAAAGTCAGACGTTGTTTCAATTCACGTACCATATTTCCCATGTAAGAATGAGAACTTAGTCAATGCAGATTTTTTGAAGAAGATGAAAAAGACAGCCTTCTTAGTAAATACTGCTCGTGGTGAATTAGGTGACACTAAGGCAATTAAAGCAGCAGTTGAAAGCGAAGAAATCGCTGGCTATGCCGCAGACGTTGTAATTGATGAAACAGAAATTATGGCGCACAAGTTTGCTAGCTTGGATGAGATTCCTAATGAAGATGTAAAAGAGCTCATGAAGCTATATCCAAGAGTGTTGCTTACACCTCATATGGGATCATTTACTGAACCAGCACTTGAAGATATGATTTCAATTAGTTTTGATAATTTCCACGAAATGAGTGAAAATGGGACTTGTAAAAACTTGGTGAAATAATGAGATGATTCGATGAGCTTGAAAGAACAGGCTTACTCATATATTAAAGAAAAAATCTTAAAAAATGATTTTGCTGCAGGCACTAGCTTATCAGAAAATAGCTTAACTAGTGAAATTGGTGTTAGTCGGACGCCGATTCGCGAAGCACTGGTCAGCTTGATGGGTGAAGGTTTAGTTAAGCAAGTTGGGGGGTATATTTAGTGACGCCATTAACTCATGAAAATGTGCAAGAAATCTATGAACTGCGGACGATGCTGGAGACATATTCTTTGCAAAAAACTATCAATTCAATTCCTACCGAAGAGTTGAATCAGTTGCTGGATGACTTTGACAAAGCTTTTGCTGATGGCGACTGGGATGAATATTTGCAGGTTGATATCCACTTGCACCGCTTAATTACTCATGTGGCTAATCGGCCAGTGTTAGCGCAGTTTCAACATATTATTCGTAGTCAGGTTGATCGCACTCGCTATATTAACGCTAATAGTCAGACACGGATGGCTCGTTCAATTGTTGAACACAAAGAAATTATCAAATGGATAAAAGAACGCAATTATCCAGAAGCAAAAAAGGCGCTAGAGTATCACTTGCAGCAAGTCTATCAAGAAGTAAAACTCAATTTGAATAACTTAAGATAAAGAAAAAAGTCGATTCATCTGATATAGCGCTATGAAAAAGCACTTATCAGAAAATAGATTCCATAAAAGATATAAATGCGCTATAATAAAAGCAACTAAGTTGAACATGCAAAAAGGGTACCTGCTACAACAGGTACCCTTTTTGCACTTTGAATAGTTTTTCATCTTTTCCTTTAGATATTGCCAGTTGGGATTATATTGTACTTGTCTTGGCTAGTTCTTTAGCTAGCTGAAATTCATATGTTTTGCATAATTTAAATTGAAAATTACATCTATATTTTTGCTTTTTATACTTTTTGAACTTGACGTGAAAACCTTGTCAATCAATGCAATAGTTATCTTCTTCATTATAAAAGCAATTAACCAATTTGGTTTTATCGTTTTTATATTTTTTGCTTATCATTTATTTTTTCCAGAAGCATCTAGTTTACTTCAATTTAGAAATATTAATTTCATTTTTGACTTTATTAAAAGTTTCCACATTAATGTAACCTGTCTTTATGTTTAGTGCGTTAGCTGTACCAGCAGCACAAGCATTCTTGATAACTCTTTCAATATCAAACTTTTTATCAATACCTGATAAGATGCCTCCTACCATTGAATCACCTGATCCCTCTGTATTAATTGGAGTTATCGGCTTATTGGAGGCAAAATAATATTCCTTATTATGCTTAATTAATGCGCCTTTTGAACCTAAAGAGATAAAAATTAATGGTATTTTTTCTAGCTTTTTATCATTGCACAAATGACTCAATAATATATCAATATTCGTTGTTACTGGAATATTCAAATATTCAGCAATTTCATGTTCATTTGGCTTTATTATGTCAGGTATGCAATTTTGTGACAATAATGAATTGATTATATTACCAGAACTATCAACTAAAACTTTGCAATTAGAATTAGCAGTACGTATGGCATTGATTAATTCAATGTAAAAATTATAATCTAGCCCCTCTGGTAAGCTGCCATTTATTGATATTGCAGAAATATCGCATTCCTTTATAGTCTTTATTATTTTGTCTTTAAGTTTCTGATAATAAGTAGGAGAAAGGGGTAGCCCATTTTCATTTATTTCAGTTTTTTTATCGCACTCATCTACAATTGTTAAGCAATTTCTAGTTTCTTTATTTGTTTCTATAAAACCAGATAAGTATTTGTCATTATCGGCTTCCTTTAAAATAAAGTTACCATTTTGACCACCAATAAAACCAGTTGCAACTGTTGGGGTTCCAAGTAATGAAGCAACTCTAGCAGCATTTATTCCTTTTCCACCAACCATTTTCTTTTCGACTTTAACTCTATTAAGACTGTTAGGTATTAACTTAGTTATTTTATATAATTTATCAACCGAAGGATTTACTGTAATTGTAACTATCATGATAAGCCTCATTCATATGTATTAAACAATCTTTGTGTACTTTGAATACTTATTTTTTAATTGGGGTTGAATTTCATTATCGGTAACTAACATATCGAAATTTGTTAAGCTTCTGAATGTAATAAGATCTGACCTATCTAATTTCGTATGATCAGCTACAATAATAGTTTTTTTGGAATGCAAAATGGCTTTATTTTGCAATGCACCTTCTGTATCAATGCTAGTTGTAACATTGTCATCTAAAATTCCGTTAGTTGAACATAATGCATAATCAATATTCAAGCCATCAAAAGTTCTTTCAGCTAAAAGCCCCAGAAATTCACCTGTGTTTTTATGTAGTTCTCCACCTGTAGATAATACTCGACTAGTTGTTGAAGCTAATCTTTCAAAAGCTGGAACACTATTAGTAATAAAGCTGATATTTTTATCTAATAAATATTCGATGGAATAAAGCAAAGTAGTACCTGCCCCTAAGAATATCGTTGAATTATTTGGGATTATCTCCGCCAGTTTTTTACCAATTTGCTTTTTTAGTGGTACATTAACATTTATTTTCTGTTGGGTAGAAAACTCAATATTTAAGTGCTTTTCATTAGGCTTAGCACCACCGAATGTTTTTTGTACTTCGTTTTTTTTAGCTAATTCAGTTAAGTCTCTTCTAATAGTTACTTCCGTAACTCCAATTTTTTGTGCCAAACTCTTAGTTGTAAGAAAGCCTGATTTAGCAAGTAAAAGAATGATTTTTTCTTGCCGCTCTTTTTTATGTAATACCAAGTAACTCATCTCGTTTCCATAATTTTGATTTCAAGTTTATTTTATCTCACGAACAAAAAATGTTCAAACTAAAACATTTTTTGTCCTTTTTAGCAAAAATATATTGACATCTTTTTTTTTTTTTTTTTTATTATGTAAGCGTAAACAAAGAACAAATTGAAACAAAGAGAGGGGGAGCAGAAATGAATTCAATGTTTAATACTGATTTGATTGATTTGGAGGTTGACGTACAAGATGAACAAGAGTTATTTGATTTGATTGGTGGTCGTGTAATTAAAAAAGAATATGCAACTTTAGGATATATTTCGGGTCTTGAGAAAAGAGAATTATCGTATCCAACTGGATTAAAATTTTCGAAAATATCAATCGCATTGCCACATGTTGATCCTAAGTACATAAAGAAAGCTTTTATCTATGTAGTTAAAACTAGAAAGCTACTAGATGTAAAGCAAATGGGTGACAGTAGTCAAATGTCATCAAGATACTTTTTGTTTTTGGGTCTTAAAAATGGTGCAGAGCAGCCTAAACTTCTTGCTAAAATAATGGCTGCTTTTCAAAATGACACCTTTGTAAACGCTTTCCAAGAAGCCGACAAAGAGAAGATGTATAAACTTCTAGTACACGAATTTGAAGAATAGGTTATATGAAAGATGAGGTATGTATTATGAAAACTATTTTAGTATGTTGTGGTTCAGGTGTTGCAACTAGTCCTCAAGTTTCTCAAAAGATTAACGATTTTCTAACGGACCAAGGACTTGATGGTGTAGCCAAAGCTACGCCAAAGCCAATTGAAACTGCTAAATCAACAGTTGAAAATGATCCAAGCATTATCGCATATATTGGTATTGCTCCAGCAGATGAAGAATTGCAGGAAGTACTTGATGAACATGATGTTTATTCAACAGTTGGTCTACCATGGTTGACAGGAATGGGTCAAGATGATGCAAATGAAAAGATTAAAGAAGTAGTTGAGAACAATCAATAACTCGTTGCTTTTAAAGGAGATGAGATTTCATGGATTGGAATAGCGTTGTTCAAGGTATATTGGGAGTTGGCTCACAAGTATTAATTCCGATTTTTATTATTATTCTTGGCTTAATTTTCGGAATGAAGCCAAGTAAAGCGATTCTCTCAGGACTTTATTTAGCCACTGTTTTTATTGGAATGTCAATGGCTATTACTCAATTAACTACCGCTGTTAGTCCAGCAGCTAAGTCTTTGGCAAAATATACTAGTATTAATCTTCCATCAGTTGACTTTGGCTGGCCTGGTGCTGCTGCGATAACTTGGGCGTGGCCAATGGCGTTTATATTTTTTGCCGTTGAAATTATTATTAACCTAGTGATGCTTCTTGCTAAATGGACTAAGACATTAAATGCAGATATGTGGAATGTTTGGGGGATAGCACTAACTGCTTACATGGTTTATTCAGTTTCAGGTTCAATGGTTTGGGCATTTATCTGTGCAGGCATTCAAATTGTTATTATGCTAAAACTTGGTGACATGTGGATTGACGAAATTAAAAACGACTTTGGCTTACCAGGTGTCACTACTACTCATATTGAAGCATTTACAGCAACTATCATGTTCCCTATTAACTGGCTGATGAACTACATCCCTATATTTAATAGAAAATGGGATGCACGTGATTTAAAAAAGAAGATTGGTATTCTTTCAGAACCAGTTGTAATGGGTGCTATTATCGGGTTGATTCTAGCATTAGCAGGTCGCTACAGTATTGGTGATGCACTAAACTTAGCTGTTACAGTTGGTGCAGTAATGGCAATCTTCCCACCAATGGCTAAATTCTTTATGGATGCTTTAACCCCATTTGGTACCCAAATGAGTAATTTCATGAAGAAGCATGTTAAAGGTTGTGAAGTTGTTATAGGTTTGGATTGGCCTATTTTGGGACAATCTACAGAACTTTGGGTAACAATGGTATTGATGATTCCAGTTTCAATTATCTATGCTGCTATTTTACCAGGTAATACCGTTTTACCTATTGCAGGTGTGATTAATTATTGTATAGGTGTAGGTGGATTGCTTCTTACAGGTGGTAATTTACTTAGAATGATTGTCTTAGGTATTATTTATGAACCTATGTTTCTATATGGTGCTAGTTACTTTTCAAATATATTTACTAAGCTTGCCACTGAAACTAAAGCAGCAAAGGTTCCAGCTGGCTCACATGTCACTTGGAGTTCAATTGAAGCACCTGATTTAAGATTTTTATTTGCACAAGCTGGTAAATTTAATATTATTGCAATTATTGGGTTAGTAACACTACTTGCATTATTTATTCTTCTATATAGATACATGAAAAAGAATCCATTACCTGCCAAGCGCTATGAATCTTTTGAAAAAGAAGCAAAGTAAAACATTATGAAAAAGATAATTAATACAAAATACTTTTGGACGTTTGTGTGTTTTGTGGCTTTTGCAATTTTCACTACATCATTAATTACTGGAATATGGTGGATAAATATATTTACCATGATACTTGGATTAATCTTTAAGTATCATGGAGATAATATCGTATTTCCTCAATATGCTAGAGTGCACAAAGAGCGTAAAGAAAAGTTGCAGGAAATGTTAGAAAAGCGTCAAGAAAAAAATTGTAATTATCTACGTAATAAACGCAAAAAGTAAGTTAGGGGGTAAAGGTTATATGATGATTCCAAAAGGTAGAATCCCATTTGAATTTGAACGTGAAGATTTAGCTAAAGTAGTTAGAACAGTCATGGAAAGACGAGATACTAACATTGCTGGTGGTAATATTAGTATTCGTGTTCATGATGAAAATGGAAAAGAATACTATGTAATGACACCTACTATGATGTCGGAAGCTTATTTGGGGCATTTGACTGCTGATCAGATTTTAGTAATAGAACCACATACTAGAAAAATTGTTTCAGGTACTGGTAATCTTACACGAGAAATTAATATGCATGAAGCTATTTACGATTTAAGCCCAGATATTAAGTGCGTATTTCATGCACACAGTGATCAATCAATGTTCTGGGCAACAACTGGATTAAGTATGCCCAATATCACTGAAGCTACTCAGAAGCTTAAAGAAATCAAGACGTTAAAGTGGCATCCAGCATGTACTGAAGATTTAGCTCAATATATGTCAGGTATTATTAAAGAACGAGTTCAAGCAGGCCAATTAAGAAATGGATTCTTGTTAAACTCACATGGCATACTTTTCACTAATGGTGGAAAAGAAATGGACCCATTAACGGCATTACATGCTTCACTTGCGGATGCAGATACTACAGAATGGAATGCTAAAATTGCGTATAAGCAAACTGTTCTTATTTCTAAAGGCTTGTTAGATGGCTATTATGGTGAAGATACAAAAATTGGCACTTGGGATGAAGTAAAAGCGGGGCAAGCCCTTTACAACAAGCAAATGATTGCAAATGAAAATGGAGATTAATAATAAGGCATTCTTTATTTTTGCATTGAAACACTTAATCTATAAAAATGAAGTTAACCCCTGAAACTGGACGTTAATTTCTAACAATATTTCTTTAGGGCTTGATTTCGATATTCAATCGGAGTCAGGCCTTTTAATGTATGCCGAATTCTTTCACAATTATAATACCTAATCCATTTATTCATAGCTTTAATTAGTTCTCTTTTGGTTTTAAAGTGCTGAGTATTGTATGCTATAATAGTAAAGAAGAGTGATTTTTTGCATGTTCTCACAAGGGCATGAGAAGAAAAAGAAGGCAGACTAATGTTTGTCTTCTTTTTTCTATAATAATATGTTTTATCGAAAGCATTGACTTGTATATACGAAAATATAAACTTTATTTAATTATCTTAAAAAGTGTTGATAATCCTGGTCGTGTAAACCTTATCATATCAGGCCTTTTTTATTTTTAATTTAGGTAGGATTTTTATGATTGACAATTAAGTTAAATTATACGATAATGTAAGCGTATTCAATATACGGTATTTTGAATATTTAAAGGAGGCTTATTTGTGATCTCACAACAAATGAGAATGTTGGGACTAGCCTTGATGTTTTTAGCAAAGAAATATTTCATAATGAGGCCTCATGATAGGGTGCCAACAGTTCAAGAATTAAGCAAAGAAGCTGGTATATCTTTGGGTACTATGCAGACTGCCAGAGATATTCTAAAAAAAGAAGGAGCTGTTTTAACAGTTTCAAAAGGACATTTAGGTACATATATTGAAAAGATAAATCATAAAAAATTACTACTTTACTTAAAAAATTCGGATATTGTCGGATCTTTGCCATTACCATATACAAAGAAATATGAAGGATTAGCTACGGCTATTTATCAATCCTTTTTGAATAGTGATATGCCTGTAAATCTCTTTTATATGAATGGTAGCAAGCATCGTTTATCAGGGCTTAAAGAGGGAAGAAGTGACTTTATTATTACATCTGGATTGACTGCTAATTATTTAGTAAAACACAATCCAAATCTTGAAATATATTTAAAGTTACCCAAAGGAACTTATGTAAGTACTCACGTCTTAATTTTTAAAAAGGGTAAAAAACCTGAAATTAAGGATGGAGCCAAAATCGGAGTCGATGAAAATTCGATTGATTATGTCCTATTGACTAAAAGCATTCTAGAGCAGCATAAAATTCATCTTGTTCCAATGCCATATAACCAAATTGTGAAGAATATTATTAATGGTGTCATAGATTATGCAATTTGGAATAAAGATGAAATTATTGAGCAAAATTATCCAGTTAGCTATCAAGAATTATCTGATGTTGCAACTGTTGAAGCTTCTGAAGCTGCTATTGTAGGAAAGCAAAATAATGTCTTTGTTAAAACAATTCTAAGAAAGACACTCTCAACTAAGCACTTAGTACTGACACAGAATAAAGTTATTTCTGGAGAAGTATTACCAGTTTATTAGGTTTAAGGGGATGATAGGTTTGCTAACCGAGACAAAAGAAAAAATTGAAGTTTTGAAAAAAGCAGAAAAGGCGGATGATAAAGGAATTCGGTTTATTCAAGAGATAGAGAAAGATTTTAAAAATTCTAATCCATATAAAGTTGAAATGCTTTTAATTCACTTATTAATGGTTTTTGAAAGAGCAAAAAACAATGAAACTGTTGATACAATGCCCGAAGAACTTTGGCAACAAATAACTCATAAAAAGAGTTTTTCTAAAGCTAATAAATATTGGAAGTCCATTCAAGATAGAGTACCTTACAAAATAAATGAATCAGAAAAGCAGTATGTAATCATGCATTTAGTAAATGTTATTTCGGAAGGAAATGATTAATATGATTAAAGTCGTAATTGGTGGCCAAATGGGTAAAGATGAGATACACAAGGATTTATTAAACTTGCTAAGTAAAAAAGATATTGAAGTGAAAATCTTAAGTGATCTTGATGCTGCAATGGCGATTCAAAATAATGAAGCTGATTTTTATATTGGTGCTTGTGAAACGGGGGCTGGGGGAGCTTTGGCAATGGCAACCGCTTTATTAGGTAGTGATAAAACTTTGACAGTTGCATCCCCAACTAATGTATTGTCTCAAAAAGAAATCGAACAAGGGGTAAAAGAAGGAAAAGTTGCATTTGGATTTACTTTTAATTCTAAGGATAGAGTATTGCCTATGATTGTAAAGGCTTTGTCTTTATAATTTTTAAATTCAATATTCAATATTTAGAATATTTAAGAAAGGGCTTATAAATATGGTTACGATAATAAATTATATCCTTATCGCATTAGTTGGTGGGGTAGGATCAGTATTAGCAAATAAAGGGATAGCAGTATTTAATGATGGTCTTCGACCCATTTTACCTGAATATTTTGAAAATAAAATTAATCGTAAGGAATTAGCCGTAACATCATTTGGACTTAGTTTTGGTTTAATTATTGGATTCGGTATACCAGTATCAATTGGATCAACAATTTTAGTAGCACACAGTGTTTTGCTGGCCTGTGATATTTTTGGGACTTGGACACCACATAATAAATGGGGGTCAGTAATTGCGTTTGGTGCAGGTGCAGCTTATGGTGCAGGTTTACTCCTGGGCTTATCTTGGATTGTTAAGTTATTCGCAATGCTTCCATTTAATTTCTTTGGTGCTTTATCATTACTTGGTAGTCCAATTCTATTAGCATTTTGTGCATTTCCTGCAATTGCAGTAGCAAGTCAACATAATTACAAAAAAGGAATTATTACTTTCCTTTGGACATTTGCTACTTATATTTTAATTAATAAGTTTGGGACTTTTGTCTTTAGTAAAAATATCAAAATAACTTTAAATGCAATTGGTATGGCCTTGTTAGTAGCGATGATTTGTATGATTTATTATGCTGCAAAGATACAAGGACAACAGGGTGCTAATGCAAATCTTGTAAATATTTTTTCAAACAGAGTAAAAAGAATTAAAAGTAACTGGATTTGGTTATCACTTATGGGTGGTTTAATTACTGCAGCATCAAGTGAATTGATTTTAGCTGTTGATGTTTTACCTCAACAACTATTAGTAAAAGGACAAGTTGGAGAAGCTGCAATTGCAACTTTTGCTAGAGCGATTGGATTTATCCCATTAGTATTTTCAACTGCTATTGTTACAGGTGTATATGGCATGGCAGGTACGACAATAATTTTTGCACTTGGCTTGCTTCTTAAAGGACAACCAATTGTTGCCTTTATTGCTGGTGCAGTTTGGATGTGGATAGAAGTTCAGGCATTAGGAGCAACTGCTAAGGGGATGGATAAATTCCCTGGTTTGAGAGATATGGGGGAACATATTCGTACTTCATTGGTTGAAACTATATCTATTTCACTTTTGATTGGAGCAGCTATAGCCTGCAACAAAATGGCTCCAAATTTAGGATTCTTTTGGGTTATTGGAATTTGGATTTTAAATAAAAAACTTCCGAAGCCACTTGTTAATATGGCAGTTGGACCAGTTGCAACTATTTTATTTGGTTTATTGTTAAATATTTTAAGAGTGATGCAACTCTTTTAGGACTGAAAAAAATGAGTAAATTAGTACCAGGCATAGTTTATGCACATGAACATATACCAATTGACCGCTCTGAGGTTATTGAAAATGAAGATACGCTGTTAGATTCAAAAGATTTAATTATTGAAGAATTTAAGGATTTATATGCAAAAGGAGTTAGAAATGTAATCGAAGCCACTTGTAGAGGAATAGGTAGAAATGTTGCGTACGCAGAAGATGTTGCTAAAAAGACAGGGATTAATATAGTCCAAACAACTGGCTGGTATCAATCCGCCTTCCTTCCAATTGAAGTTTATAGATTATCTGTTACACAATTAGTGGAAATGATGATTAATGATATTGAAGTAGGAATAAAAGGAACAGATATCAAGGCAGGTGTAATTGGGGAAATAGCAACGTCAAAAAACAAATGGACTGAACAAGAAGAAAAAGTTTTTAAAGCATCAGTAATTGCAAGTAAAGAAACCCATACTCCAATAATGACCCATACTTCAATAGGTACTTTAGGTCATGAACAAGTTAGATTCTTTGAAAGGGAAAAGGCTTATTTGCCCAAAATAATTATTGGACATGTTGATTTAACTGGAGACCCACAATATATATTAGATATGCTTAAAACAGGTATTAATGTTGAAATTGATACTATTGGTAAAAATAATTATATGCCAGATCAGACCCGTGTAAATATTATTAAAGCAATTGAAAAAGCTGGTTATGTTGACCAAGTTGTAATGTCTATGGATATTACTCGAAAATCACATTTAAAAGCAAATGGTGGTAATGGATATGCATACTTATTGGATACTTTTGTTCCTATGCTAAGAAAATCCGGGGTTTCAGATGCTTTTATTCATAAGATGCTTATTGAAAATCCTCAAAGGATTTATGGAGAAGGTAACTGGAATGATTAAAAAATTTAAAACTTATCCATTAGAAAGTATTTCTCCTGGTGATGCTTTAAAAAAACAGTGGAAATTAGTAGATTGTTTGACGAAAGAATTCTCAGGCAAAGAGATAATTACTAGAGGTGATTTAGGTGTAGTACCGGACTTTAATGAGCCATTAACCACACGAAAAGCTGAAAAAAGCATAGCATCTTTTTTTGGCACAGAAGATGCCATTTTAGTCAGAGGCTCTGGAACTGGTGCAATTAGAAGTGCATTGCATGTTGTAATAAATTCTGGGGAAAAGATATTAATTCATAAAGCGCCCATTTATCCAACAACCAAAGTTTCATTTGATATGTTGGGAATAGAGACTTTAAGTGTAAATTTTAACGAACTAAAAACGGAAAAGCTTCCAGAAAACATACAGGCTATCTTAATACAATTCACTAGGCAAAAACCAGATGACAGTTATTCAATGGCCGAAGTTATTAGTGCATTAAAAAGTAAGTATCATGATGTACCTATCATAACTGATGATAATTATGCTGTAATGAAAGTCCCAAAGATTGGGGTTGAATTAGGAGCTGATTTGAGTTGCTTTTCTACATTCAAATTATTAGGTCCGGAAGGTGTTGGATGCATTGTAGGTAAAAGAAAATATATTGAAATAATCAGAAAGGAAAACTACTCAGGTGGGTCACAAGTTCAGGGACATGAAGCTTTGGATGTCTTAAGAGGTTTGGTGTATGCTCCTGTTGCTTTAGCTAATCAAGCTAAAGTGGTAGTTGAATTAAAAAAAAGACTTAATAATGGTGAAGTCCCATATGTGAAAAAAGCTTATATTGCAAATGCACAATCTAAAGTTTTACTAGTTGAGTTTGAACATCCCATTGCACAAAAATTATTAAAGCATGTTGTTAAATATGGAGCAGCCCCTAATCCTATTGGAGCTGAATCCAAATATGAAATTGTACCAATGATTTATCGTGTTTCCGGCACCTTTAAGGAATTTGATGCAGACTTACTTAATACAACTATTAGGATAAATCCTTACAGAACAGGCCCTGATACTATAATTAGAATTCTTAAGCAAAGTATTAAAGAGGTGATATAAATGTTTTTAAGTTCATTAGAACAATACAATCCTTCTTTGATTTCTGTGGCCGTAAACTTACATAAAACTGGCCAAATTCTACCTGATACTTATGTAATTGATTTAGAAGCACTAAAAAATAATACTAAAAAGATTGTTAATGTTGCTAAAAAAAATAATATCGAATTGCTGTATATGACTAAGCAATTAGGAAGAAATCCTGTAATTGCTAAAACTATAGAAGAAGCTGGTATTCCTTATTCTGTAGCAGTTGATTTTAGAGAAGCTGAAATGTATATGGAAAATCATCTACATATTGGCAACGTGGGCAATTTGGTTCAATGCCCAAGATTATTAGTTGAAAAGATTTTAAATTATGGGACTAAGTATGTAACTGTATATTCAATTTCTAATCTTAAATATATAAATGATGTCGCTAGAAAATTAGGGATTATTCAAAAAGTCCTTTTAAAGGTTATAGGTGAAAACGATGAACTATATCCTGGTCAAGTTGGAGGCTTAACATTAAAAGAATTAGATAATAATTTTGATGAAATTGTTTCTTTAAAATACATTCAGCTGTCAGGAATTACTGTATTTCCTGCATTACTCTATAATCATAAAGTTAATAAAATAGAGCCAACTTCTAGTTTAAAAACTGTAAATGACGTTAAATTAATATTTAAGAAGCATAACTATCCAATGAATGTTCTTAGCCTCCCTTCAGCAACTTGTTGTGATTCAATTCCACTTATTAAAAAATTAG
Source organism: Lactobacillus mulieris (assembly GCF_007095465.1). Lineage (GTDB taxonomy): Bacteria > Bacillota > Bacilli > Lactobacillales > Lactobacillaceae > Lactobacillus > Lactobacillus mulieris. Next base: position 78,182 of record NZ_SDGL01000007.1, on the reverse strand, counting down.
GTGGAACTGAAGGAGAACCAGGTCATGGACTTACAGGGACTACCCCTATGCACGCTTTCAACAAGGAACCTGAAATTCCTGCTTATTGCTATGTTAGCGAAATATCACACAATTTTAAAAAACATTCTTACTTTTATGCAGGAGGATTTTATAGACGGGGACATTTGAAAAACGCATTAGTATTTGAAAATGACAAAGAAAAGACAGCCAGTGTTTTACCATTCGATGATGAAAGTATTGATTACTATTTGGAATTGAATCAACCATTTAAGGAAGGGTCTACTGTTATTACAGCATTTAGGACACAAATCTTTGTTACAAGAAGTTCAGTTGCATTAGTTGATGGAATTACATCTGGTAAACCAAATTTAATAGGGATTTTTGATAGTCAAGGTAGACCTTTACCAGAGGGGATGAAATAATGAGCAAATTTGGAATAATTGTTTTAGATGGGGTTGGAGTTGGAGCAATGAAAGACGTTGCTCAAGTTCGACCTAATGATGTAGGTGCGAATACAGCATTAAATATAGTAAAAGCAGAGCCCAATATTGATATTCCTAACCTTGAAAGACTAGGCCTAATGAATGCAATTGGAGTAGAGCGAGGGCATCATCTTTTTTCACCAGATGCCAATTGGGGTACTGCAAACCTAATACATCAGGGTGCTGATTCTTATTTAGGACATCAAGAAATAATGGGGTCGAAACCTCCACTACCTTTATTGCAACCTTTTAATGAAGTTATAGATCAGGTGGAAGCTCAGTTAAAAAAAGATAAATTTAAAGTTGAAAGATATGGAGAATTAGGATTACAAATATTGGTTGTAAATGATTCAGCAACCGTAGCAGATAATTTAGAAGCTGATCCAGGACAAGTTTATAATATTACTGCAACTTTAGATAAAATGCCTTTTTCTGAAATCACAAGATTAGGAGAGTCCGTAAGAAAAGTAGTAAAAGTTTCAAGAGTTATAGCTTTTGGAGGAAGAGATGTAAAGATTCAAGATATTTTAAATGCCCGTCATATTAAGAATGGTAAATATGTAGGAATTTCAGCCCCTGAATCAGGGGTCTATAAAAAAGATTATCATGTTGTTCATTTGGGCTATGGGATAAATCCTAACGTACAATTATCGAGTATTTTAATAAAACATGATATTGATGTTGCATTAATAGGTAAAGCTTCGGATATTATCAGATGTAATACACAAAGACGTTTTCCAGGTGTTGATACTAATTATTTATTTGATAGATTTATTGAACAAGCAAATGATATAAAAGATGGTCTTATTTTTATGAATATTCAGGAAACAGATTTAGCTGGGCATTCACAAGATACAGAAACATATACTAAAGTTCTTGAAACAGTCGATCGTTGTTTGTTGAAAGCAGAAAAGGAGTTTACCGGTGAAGATATCTTAATCATTATGGCTGATCATGGAGATGATCCAACAATAGGTCATTCACAACACACTAGAGAAAAAGTACCTTTACTTATTTATAAAGAAAATGTATTTCACAAATATGTTGGCGAACGCTTAACACTTTCTGATGTAGGTGCTACTGGAGCAGACTTCTTTGGAGTAGAAAAGCTAGAAAATGGTAATAGTTTCTTAAATAGAATAAATGGTGGTTCAAAAATATCATAATGTTAATAAAAATCCTCTTCCTAGTAAGGTAAAAGATAGTTTTGAATAAGATTTTTAAAAAGGTAAAATTCCAATATCCTAATGTGAAGTGCCTCATAATTGTTAGACATAAAGTCTAATGATTGTGAGGTTTTTTGTGTCAAAATATTCTTTTGATTTTAAAGTTAAAGTTGTTTCAGAATATTTAGAAAATCATGATTCGATGAATGGATTATCGAAGAAATATAAGATTAATATATCTATTATTCGCAAATGGATTCATCAAGCTGAACAAAATGGTTTAAGTTCTCTTCAGGTTAAGCATTCTAAAAGAGTTTATTCGCCAGATTTTAAGATAGATGTGGTACGCTACTACTTGAATAATCCAAATTTAGGAGAACTTCCAGTAGCTACCAAGTTTAACATTCATTCTTCTAAAGTTTTTTCGTGGGTGAAAAAGTTCAAACATGAAGGAATTGCTGGTCTTCTGCCTAAACAGAAAGGACGTCCATCTAGAATGAGTAAGAAGATAAAATACTAATTATCGTTATCCAGAGACAATATTAAATGGTGATGCTCATATTCGTGGTTCGTTATTTGGTGGAAATTTAACTTTTATAGTTAAAGATGGAGTATTGAACACTGGTTCCGTTGGATATCTCTATTTCGTAGATTGGGATCAAAATAGAGATAGAAATAGAAAATGTACTGTTATGGTAATCGGAGAGTAAGGAATTAATGATGAAAAGGCTGATGTAAGTCAGCTTTTTTATTTTCGCAAGCAAGTTAATTTCCACTTTTGTTGGAAATTGGAACTACTTATAAGTCGGAATAAAAATGTAAATATAAGCGTATAAAGGCTTACAAAAATGTGTATTTAGATGTGGACTTACCAGATAGAGCAACATTACTACAATATATTTCAAAAAAGCGGAGAAATTAGAAATTACAAATACCGTCCACTGATTGCTAACTAATACTAAATTAAGAAAAATAATCGATTCGTGTGAAGACTCTGAACAAGTAAAGCAAGTAATTTCACTGGTGATATAAAGGAATATTAATAGAGACTAGAAAAATATATAGTTTAAAAGAAGTATATGAATTTGTAATAGAAGAAATGCAGAGGACGTAGTCCTCTTTTTTATTTATGAAACATGGAATCAAATTATATCATTTCTTGTAAATGTAATTCACAATGTGAAGCTAATATTTAAATATAATGATTTTACTTATTTGAAGTTTCAAAGCCTTTTTTTAAAAAATAAACTAACATTTATCCAAAATTTGAACGATATTTGTGAATATCTCCAAATTAAAGCTAAATAACTTTTTAATTTTTGTCTATTAATAGAAACAAATTTCTAAATGTTCATTCTATTTGAAATAGAGTTCCATAGATGATACTATAATTTATGTAAACGTTTACAACAAAAGTGGAGGCCCCCAATGCTATTAAATTCTGAACCAATTACTAGCATTGAATCCAATCTAGAAAAAATGACAAATACAGAAAAAGAAATTGCATATCATTTTCTTAAAAATAGAGAAATTACAAGTATAAAAGCAAATTTCTTTTGTAAAGAACTTCATGTTTCAAAGGCGAGTTTAACTAGATTTTCGAAAAAATGCGGCTTTAAAGGATTTAGAGATTTTTTGTATCAATACCAGATTATGGTTGAGAATCAAAAGAGAAGTTCTGGTTATAAAGATTGGACTCAAAATGTATTGTCCGATTATGAGGAAATGTTGCAAAAAAATTATTCAGTTTTAGATGAAAAGAAATTAGATCGTATTAAAAAGATGATTGAATCTGCTTCTAAAATTTACTTCTATGGTAAAGGTAGTTCTGCTTTAGCATTAAGTGAACTTAAAATGCGTTTTATGCGATTAGGTATTATGGGTGAAATGATTGATGATGATGACATGATAATTTGGAATAGTTTGTTAGTAGATGATTCCAGTTTAATTATCGGAGCATCAATTTCTGGTAAAACAAAATGCGTTATTAAAGGATTAGCTTCAGCCAAAGAAAAGGGAGCCAAGACAATCCTTATGACAACGAGAAATTTTGATAAGCATGATTTTTGTGATGAACTGGTATTGTTACCTTCTACAGAAAATTTGTCTTATGGAAATAAAATCTCACCTCAGTTTCCGATTTTATTGATGACTGATTGTTTATTCTCATTTTTCCTCGACGATGATGAAAGAAGATTTTATTATGATCGAACTATAATTCACAAGGAGGGATAGTATGGGACGAAGTTGGACTAAGAAAGAATTCACTTCTCAAGTTGGAGGTGGAGTAATTATATCTTGTCAAGCTTTACCTAATGAACCTTTATATGAAGAAAAATTCAGTTTAATGCCTTATATGGCTAAAGCAGCTGAAGAAGCTGGTGCAGTTGGTATTCGAGCAAATTCTGTTAGAGATATTAAAGCGATTCAACAAATAACTGAATTGCCAATTATTGGAATTATTAAGAGAGATTATCCACCTGAAAAACCATATATAACCGCTACTATGAATGAAGTAGATGAATTAGTAGCTTGTCATACTCCTGTTATTGCATTTGATGCCACTTTAAGACCTAGACATGATGGATTAACAATTCATGAATTCGTTAGTCAAATTAAAGAAAAGTATCCTAATCAATTATTAATGGCAGATACGAGCAATTTTGAAGAGGGAAAAAACGCTTTTGATGCAGGAGTCGATTTTGTAGGAACTACATTATCAGGGTATACAGACGAAAGTCCTAAGTTAGATGGACCCGATTTTGATTTAATAAAGAAATTAGTTGATGCTCAATTACCTGTAATTGCAGAAGGAAGAATCCACACACCAGAACAATTACAAAAGGTGTATTCAGAAGGTGTACTTAGTGTTGTTATTGGTGGAGCAATTACCAGACCTAAAGAAATTGCTCAACGTTTTATAAAAGTCGTTAAAAAAGATTAAAGGAGAATAGATCATGAGAAATTTATCAAAATATGAAGGTGTTATTCCAGCATTTTACGCTTGTTATGATGACAATGGTGAAGTAAGTTCTGAAAGAGTAAAAGAACTGGTAAAGTACTTTATTGAAAAAGGTGTTCAAGGTATTTATGTTAATGGATCTTCTGGTGAATGTATTTATCAAAGCGTAGAAGATCGTAAAAAAATAATTGAAGCTGTTATGGAAGTAGCAAAGGGAAAATTAACTGTAATTAACCATGTTGCCTGCAATAATACCAAGGACAGTGTTGAATTGGCAAGACATTCAGAAGAAGTTGGTGTAGATGCAATTGCCGCAATACCGCCAATTTACTTTAAACTTCCAGAATATTCAATTGCTAAGTATTGGAATGATATCAGTGCGGCTGCACCAAATACTGATTTTATTATTTACAATATTCCTCAATTAGCTGGTGTTGCATTAACAGGTAACTTATACGCTGAAATGAGAAAGAATCCAAGAGTTATTGGTGTTAAAAATTCTTCAATGCCTGTACAAGATATTCAAATGTTTGTTGCGGCAGGTGGAGATGACTATATTGTATTCAATGGTCCAGATGAACAATTCCTTGGTGGACGCGTAATGGGGGCAAAAGCTGGTATTGGTGGTACTTATGCAGTTATGCCAGATTTATTCTTGAAGCTTAATGAACTTATTCATGAAAAGAAGCTTGAAGATGCAAGAAAGCTCCAATATGCTATTGATTCAATTATTTACAAAATGGTATCTGGTAAAGCAAATATGTATGCTGTTGCCAAAGAGATACTTCGAATTAATGAAGATTTAGACATTGGATCTGTTCGTGCACCATTAGAGCCATTATCAGAACCAGATAAGATGATTGCTAAGGAAGCTGCTGAAATGATTGGAGAAGCAAGAAAAGCATTTCTTTAGTTCGTAGCTAGAAAATGGAGAATTACTATGAGTAAAACAGGTTTTACCGGTATAGATTTAGCGGTTTTAATTGTCTATTTGCTAATAGTATTATTGGCTGGATTATATTTTTCAAAAAAGGAAATGCAAGGTAAAGAATTCTTCAAAGGTGATGGATCAGTTCCTTGGTATGTTACTTCAGTTTCCTTGTTCGCTACAATGCTTAGTCCTATTTCATTCTTAGGATTAGCAGGTAACTCTTATGCTGGGAGTTGGATTTTATGGTTTGCACAATTAGGAATGCTTATTGCAATTCCATTAGCAATTAAATATGTTCTTCCGATTTTTGCCCGAATGGATATTGATACAGCTTATGATTATTTAGCTAGAAGGTTTGATTCAAAAGCTCTTAGAATTATTTCTGCTGCGCTTTTCATCATTTATCAATTAGGTAGAATGTCTATTATTATGTATCTACCATCATTTGGATTGGCAGCACTTACTGGAATTGATATTAATATCTTAATTATTTTAATGGGTATTATTGCGATTATCTATTCATATACTGGTGGATTAAAATCAGTTTTATGGACAGACTTTATTCAAGGAATAATCTTAATTGGTGGCGTTGTTATTGCATTATTTGTTTTGATTAAAGATATCAATGGTGGCTTTGGTGCAATCGCAACGCAATTAGCTCACGGAAAATTTTTATCTTCTAGTGAAAAGCTATTTGATCCAAATCTTCTATCTGGTTCAGTATTCTTGATTGTTATGGGTTCAGGTTTGACCATTTTCTCATCATATGCATCATCACAAGACTTAGTACAACGTTTTACTACTACTCAAAACATTAAGAAATTAAACAAGATGTTATTTACTAACGGTGTATTATCTTTAGGTGTTGCAACCGTCTTTTACTTAATCGGAACAGGTTTATATGTTTTTTATAAAGTACAACATGCAACAAGTTCAATCGGCAACGTGGCTCAAGACCAAATCTTCATGTACTTTATCGCTTATGAACTCCCTGTAGGGGTAACTGGTATTATCCTAGCTGCTATTTATGCAGCAGCTCAATCTACTATTTCGACTGGTCTTAATTCAGTTGCAACTTCTTGGACTTTGGATGTTCAGGATGTTCTTTCAAAAGGTATGGATGATAAGCGCCGGACTAAGATTGGACAATGGGTTTCATTAATTGTTGGTATTTTTTCAATTGTTGTAGCTATAATTATGGCCCATTCACAAATTAAATCTGCTTATGAATGGTTTAACAGCTTCATGGGCTTAGTTCTTGGATTGCTTGGTGGCGTCTTTGTATTAGGCTTTGCTTCAAAGAGAGCTAATAAATATGGAGCATATGGAGCATTAATTGTTTCAGGAATCATCATGGTCTGGATTAAGTATTTCTTACCACCAACTGCAGTTAACTACTGGGCATACTCAATTATTTCAATTGTTGTTTCATTCATCAGCGGTTATGTGATTTCAGTTTTAACTGGGAAAGAAAAAGCACCAAAATATACTACCATTTATGATATTCCTGAAATCTTGGCAGATCAGAGTTGGGAAAAGCGTCACTAAAGAAAGTTAAAGAGGTATTAATTATGATAGTTACTGAAAGATCAAAATTTAGAAAATATGCATCTTTAAATCCTTACTTTTCAAAAGTTTGTGATTTCTTAGAAAATACAGACTTAAATACTTTAAAAGAAGGTCGTAATGAAATTGATGGCGATAATGTTTTTGCAATGTGTTTCAATTATGTCGCAGACAACGAACCAGGAATTAAATTTGAAGCACACAAGGATTATTTAGATATCCATCTTGTTGTCAAAAATACTGAAAAAATTGCAGTTACATCTTTACCATATGCAACTCAAGTAGATCCATATAGTGAAAAAGATGATGTTCTATTTTATAAGAGTGATTTATATCAAACAATTACTTTAACTGAAAGTAATATGGTAGTTGCATTTGCTGATGATTTCCATCAACCAAAAGTAAGAATTAATGACAATCCAGTTAAGAAGGTGGTTATTAAAGTCCGTAATTATTAATGGGGGGGATAGCTATGAAATATAAAGGGAGTATCACTAGTAGTTTAACTGCTTTAGCTGTTTCTTGCAGTTTGATAACTACCCCTGTGCAAGCTAATACGATTAGTGATAATAATAAAATAACTAACGTATCAAAAGAAACACTTAAGCCAATTTATGAAGCGAATAATATTAAGCTAAATAGAACTGGCTATAATATAACGAATGAGCTTAATAGCAAGTTGATAAATAATCATAGTTTTTCAATTGTCCTATCTTTTGAACAGTATAGTAATACGGGTTTACAGGCTTTATTTGGATTTTCTAATTCAAAACCAGGCAATAATAATAGTTATCTTGATGTTTTTGTTAGAGATAACGGTGAGCTAGGAATGGAAGCGAGAGATACTTCTAAAAAAATTAATAATTTAGTATCTAGACCAGCTTCCTTGTGGGGAAAATACAACAAAAAATCTGTAGAAAATACTATCGCCCTTTCTGTTGACGCCAAAACAAAAACATATAGTCTGTATGCTAATGGAACTAAGGTAGCTGAAGAATATATGACTAACTTTTTAGGAATCAAGGATATCCAAGGTATTGACACCTATATGTTAGGTGGGGTTAATAGAGCTGGAAAGTTAGATTTTGGATTTGATGGTAAAGTAAATCAATTTAAAGTTTTTGGTAATGCTTTATCTCAAAACCAATTAGAAGAGCTTACATCTAATTCAATTTCTAATCATTTAATATATAAAGCAAATGATGAAACAGGGTCTAATTATTTTAGAATTCCAGTACTATATACCTTTTCTAATGGTAGAGTCTTTTCAAGTATAGATGCAAGATATGGTGGAACTCATGATTTCTTGAACAAAATAAATATCGCCACTTCTTATAGTGATGATTCAGGAATGACCTGGAGGGAACCCAAATTAACATTAGCTTTTGATGATTTTGCTAACGTACCATTAGATTGGCCAAGATCCCCTCAAATGAGAGATTTGCAAATTAGTGGTGGAGCTACTTATATTGATTCAGTTATTGTAGAAAAAGATAAGAAAGTATTTCTGTTTGCAGATGTGATGCCTGCTGGTGTTAGTTTTAGGGATGCTACGAGATCTGATTCTGGATATAAGGATATTAATGGCCACACTTATTTGAAACTTAAGAAACAAGGAGAATCTGGCTATAACTACACTGTTCGTGAAGGTGGAATAATTTACGATGATCGTACTAATAGCCCTACTGATTTTAGAGTAAATAGTGATTTTTCTTTATCGAAAAATGGAAGCGCTTTAAGAACTGAACAATACTCAGTATCTTTTGAAAATAATAAGAAAACAGAATATAAAAACGGCAAAATGGTGAATATGAATATCTTCTATAAAGATGCATTATTCAAAGTCGTTCCAACTAATTATATTGCTTATATTACTAGTTCCAATTTTGGAGATACTTGGACGCCTCCAAAACTGTTACCTCCACTTATGGGCTTAAATAGAAATGCACCATATTTAGGACCAGGACGTGGAATTGTTGATTCTAAAACTGGAAGAATCTTAATTAGTAGTTATACTGGCAAAGAATCAGTATTTATCTATAGTGACGATAATGGTTTGACATGGAATCAAAAGACTATCCCGCTTCCATCTAGTTGGTCAGCTGAAGGTCAAATTGTTGAATTAAGTCCAGGTGTTCTTCAAACATATATGAGAACCAATAATGGAAAAATAGCATATATTACCAGCTATGATTCTGGTAATACCTGGAGTAAGCCACAGTATTTGAGTTTTATCAGTAATCCATCGTATGGAACAGAATTATCAATTATTAATTACAGTCAAAAAATTGATGGAAAGAATGCAGTTATCTTGAGTACTCCTAATTCAACTGCTGGTAGAAGACATGGTCAGATTTGGATTGGATTGATTAATTCAAATAACACAATTGATTGGAAGTATCATCATGACATTGATAACAGTCAGTATGGATATTCCTATTCAACACTGACAGAACTTCCAAATCACAAAATAGGTGTAATGTTTGAAAAATTCGATTCTTGGTCTAGAAATGAACTACATATGAAGAATGTTGTACCTTATATTAGTTTCGATATTAAAGATTTAATGAGTTAAAGAGAAAGAAGATAGTAATTATGATTAAGTATGGAATTGTTGGAGCAGGATATTTTGGTGCCGATTTAGCTAGATCAATGAATAGAATTGAAGATGCAGCAGTAGTTGCAGTGTATGATCCAAATCATGGTAAAGAAATTGCTGCTGAATTAGGTGCTGACAATTGTGCAAGTTTAGATGAATTAGTATCACGTGATGATATTGATTGTGTAATGGTTGCTTCACCAAGTTACTTACACCGTGATCCAGTTATCAAAGCTGCTGAACACGGAAAGCATGTTTTCTGTGAAAAACCAATCGCATTAAAATATGAAGACTGTAAAGCTATGGTTGATGCATGTAAGGAAAATCACGTTGTATTTATGGCTGGACACATTATGAATTTCTTTAATGGTGTACACCATGCTAAAGAATTAATCAATGAAGGTAAGATTGGCAAAGTCTTATTCTGCCACGCTGCTAGAACTGGTTGGGAAGAACAACAGCCAACAGTTTCTTGGAAGAAGATTCGTTCTAAGTCAGGTGGTCACCTTTACCACCATATTCATGAATTGGATTGTATCCAATTCATTATGGGAGGTATGCCTAAGGAAGTAACTATGACTGGTGGAAATGTTTACCACAAAGGTGAGCACTTCGGAGATGAGGATGATATGTTACTTATCAATATGGAATATCCAGATGATCGTTATGCCATCCTTGAATATGGAAATGCCTTCCGTTGGGGTGAACACTACTTATTAATTGAAGGTACTAAAGGTGCAATTAAGCTTGATATGTATAACACTGGTGGCACTCTTCGGGTTAAAGGTGAAGGCGAATCTCACTTCTTAATTCATGAAACACAAGAAGAAGACGATGATCGTACAGCAATTTATACAGGTCGTGGAATGGATGGAGCTATTGCTTATGGTAAACCAGGTGTAAGATCACCATTATGGCTTCAAACATGCATTGACAAAGAAATGGCATATCTTCAATACATTATGAAAGGCGGTAAAGGCACAAAAGAATTTGAAAAATTACTTAATGGTGTAGCTGCCCTTGAATCAATTGCAACTGCGGATGCATGTACTCGTTCACTTGCTGAAGATCGTAAGGTAAAACTTTTAGAAATTACTGGGGAATAAGGTAATAAATGGGTTTGGGGCGCTCCCAATCCCATTTTTTGCTTTTAAAGTAGAAAGGATTAGATTATGAAGAAAATTATCGGAATAGATATTGGTGGCACCTGTATTAAAGCAGATTTATATTCCACAGAAGGGCAAAGTCTTAATAATTATAAAGAAGTTTCTACTCATATTGATTATGAAAATAAAACCAATGATATTTTAGAACAAGTGTGTAATTTGATTAGAAGTTATACAAGGGAAAACGAAATAAGTGGTGTTGCTATTTCAAGTGCCGGAGTTGTTAATAGCAATACCGGAGAAATAATTTATGCTGGCTACACAATACCTGGATATATAGGGACAGACTTTACTACTGAAATTAATAAGCAGTTTAAATTACCTGTTTCTGTTGAAAATGATGTTAACTGCGCAGCACTTGGAGAAGCATGGCTAGGTAAAGCTAAAGGCATTAAAACTGCAGCAATGATTACAGTAGGTACAGGAATAGGTGGAAGCATAATCATTAATGGAAAAATATTTAATGGAAGTAGTTATACTGCTGGTGAAGTTGGATATTTACCAATAAAAGGCCAAGATTGGCAAAATATTGCTTCCACTACATCATTGGTTAAAAACTTTGAAAAGAAAACCGGTAAAGAAAATCAAGACGGTCGTAGCTTTTTTAAAGAATTAGCAGATGGAAATACCATTGCCAAGGAAGTTTTAGATGAATTTATTGACAACTTAACAGATGGTATTTTAACTATTTCATATTTAATAAATCCAGAAGTGTTTATCATTGGTGGAGGAATTTTTTCAAATCCAGATATGTTGTTAACTAAAATTCAAGTTGCTTTAAATAAAAAAGTTCAGGATAAACGATTTCTACCTAAAAAAGTTGTAGCGGCTTCATTAGGTAATGAAGCGGGAAGAATAGGAGCGGTTAAACATTTTCTTAATCAGCACACATAGGAGGAATAAAAATGACGGATTCACTATATGACAAGATGCTGAAGATTGAAAATGAAGCTCAATCTATCAGTGATGACTATGACCAAAAAGTGAAAGATGCAAAAGAAAAAGCAAAGCTTGAATTAGAAGAATTAAGTGAATCACTAGATAAAGAAAATAGCCAAAAATTGGCAGATTTGAAAGCAGAATTGGAACAGAAAAAAGCAAATTTAGAAAAGGAAGTGAAGCAAAATATTGAAGAAAATCAAGAGAAAATAAGACAAGTATCATTACAGAAAAAAGATAAATTTATTATCAAAATTGTGAATAGGGTGATTGATAATTATGGCAGTTAGTAAAATGACAAAAATAGCTGTTCTACTTCCCTATAAATATTTGGATTCTATTATTGAGCTTTTACAGAGTACTAAATATGTTCAAATTCAAGACTTAAAAGAACAGTCTAATTGGAAAGAAGCCTTTGCTAGTAAAAAGATCTCAACTCCCCGCATTAAGATTAGCAAAGATTTGAAAAGCGCGGATTATTTGATAGAAGATGATGCAATTCAATATTTAACTAATCAAGAAGATCAATTTGAACAATTAATAGAACAGTTAAAAAAGTACTTACCAACTCTTGGAACCATTAAGAAACTTCGAACCCCTCCAAAAACCATGACGTTTAATGAACTAATGGTTTTTGGCAAAAGTGGTAAAGCAAATCAATTACAAGAAAGTATCACTGATAAGATTACTAGGCTTAAACAAATTAATCAGGAACTATTAAAGGATGATTCGGTACTTAAAAATCTTGCTAAATGGGAAAAGTTAGACTTTCTACCGAAAGATTTGGGAAAATTTCAACATTTTCATGCACAAATAGGAACTATTCCTAAAACAGATGATAATCGCAAGATAAATTTACTAAATCAGAATCCAGAAATAAAGTATCAAATAATTTTTGAGTCAAGCAAAGAATATGGGGTAATTTGTTTTTATCAGAAGAATCAAAAATATTTTTTGGAAAAAATAGATTTTTCGAAGTTTGATTATCAAGATGAGATTTTACCAAAAGATAAAATTCAGAAAATAAAAACTAAAGATGAGCAACTTAAGACTGAAAAGCAAGCAATTATTTCTAAACTAGAAAAATATAATATAGAGCTACAAATGTTTTGTAAACAAATTGATTTTTTGTTGGCAAAGCAAACTAGAGAGCAAGCAAAAAAATCTATGGTAAGTACACCGCATCTAGCAGGTTTGGAAGGGTGGATTGAGTCTGATAATTTATCAAGACTTAAAACGATAATAGCATCTAAATATAAGTATTCAGTTGAAGTTATTGAAGTGAAAGATAATAGCAGCCAGGAAGAAATACCAGTTAAATTGCGTAACAAATCTCTAATAAAGCCTTTTGAGCTTGTTACAGAAATGTATGCTTTGCCAAAATATAACGAAAAAGATCCAACACCTTACTTAGCCCCGTTTTATTTCACTTTTTTTGGAATGATGGTTGCAGATTTAGGTTATGGACTATTATTGTTTTTATTAACATTATTTGCACAAAAATTGTTCTACTTACCTAAGAAGACAGCAAGATTTTTCAAGTTTTTCAATATTTTAGCAATTTCAGTTTGTATATGGGGACTAATTTATGGATCATTCTTTGGTTATGAATTACCTTTCCATGTTTTATCTACTAGTACTGATGTTATGTCGATTTTGATTTTATCGGTGATTTTTGGATTTATTACTGTGATTAGTGGTCTATTTTTGGGTGGTTTACAGAAAGTTAGTGAAAAAAACTATGCTGATGCTTATAATTCTGGATTTGCTTGGTGTTTGATTTTGATTGGTTTGTTTTTATTGGCAATCGGCTCAATATTTAAGCAGTATGCAATACTAACGGAAATAGGTAAATGGCTTGCGATAAGTAATGGTATTGCAATTATTATTGTTTCAGTAATACAAACTAAGAGTATAGCAGGATTGGGTAAAGGTCTATTCAACTTGTATGATATTTCCTCATTTGTTGGAGATTTAGTAAGTTTTACTAGATTAATGGCTTTAGGCTTATCTGGTGCAAGTATCGGTTCAGCTTTTAATTTGATTGTTGGACTATTTCCTGGAATATCGAAATTTACAATTGGTGTAGTGATTTTTGTTTTGCTACATGCAATCAATCTGTTCTTATCACTATTATCAGGCTATGTACATGGTGCAAGGTTAATTTTTGTGGAATTTTTTGGCAAGTTTTATGAAGGAGGAGGTCAACCATTTACTCCTTTAAAGCCAACAGAAAAATATATCAATATTAAGAATCAAACGGAGGATAAATAAATGGAACAGTTAGCTCGTTACTTTTCAACATATGGTGGTGCATTTTTTGCATCATTAGGAATTTTTATGGCAGTTGGATTTAGTGGAATGGGATCAGCTTTGGGAGTTGGACGTGCTGGACAAGCAGCAGCGGCATTGTTAAAAGAACAACCTGAAAAATTTGCTTCAGCTTTAATCTTACAATTGCTACCTGGTACTCAAGGCCTTTATGGCTTTGTAATTGGAATCTTAATCTGGCTTCAACTTACACCAGGGATGGCAGTTGAAAAAGGGGTAGGATACTTCTTTGCGGCATTGCCAATTGCTTTAGTAGGATATTTTTCAGCCAAACACCAAGGTAATGTTTCTGTTGCTGGGATGCAAATCTTAGACAAAAGACCTAAAGAATTCATGAAAGGTGCTATCTTAGCTGCAATGGTTGAAACCTATGCGATTTTAGCATTCGTTATTTCATTCATTTTAACCTTAAAGGTTTAGTTACAACTTATGGGAGGAAGCCCCATGACAGAAATTAAGGATTTAAAAGACTCAATTTTAAGTCAAGTAGAAGAAGAAAACAAGCAACAATTATTCACTTCGTTGCAAAAAATAGAGTCAGATTTAGAAGCAGAAAAGAAAAAATTGATAACTCGTAAACAAGATTTTTTGCTTCAAAAAAGTAAAGAACTTAATCAAAGTTATCAAGCGGAATATCAACAAATAATTAATAAAAAAAGGCAATCTACTTTATTAGCTAAACAAACAATTTTAAAAGAACTTTTTGAAGATGCATTTAAAAAAATGTGTAATTGGACAGTTGATGAAGAGAAGAATTTTATATGCGAAATCTTGAAAAAATATCAAGGGCCTTACTCTGTTATTTTCGGTGAAAAAACACTGCATAAATTAGGCAAAGAAAACATAGCTGAGTTACAAAATAAATTTGAAACATTGATTTTTTCTAAAAAGATACTTTCAAATGAATATGGCTTAGTAATTTCTAAAGATAATATAGATGATAATTACTTATATCGAGACTTGATTAATGCAATTTTTAAGGCAGAAAGTTCTCAAATTGCTAATAAAATCTTTGCTAGCTAACCTATTGGGTAGAAAGGGAAGATTATGGGAGAAAAAAGTTTTGCTTTAATCAATACGACTATAGCAGTTAAAGAACAAAAGCTGATATCAAATGAGCTTTTTAATAAGTTAATATATGCTAAAACTAATGAACAAATATTTACATTACTTACCAATACTTCATATGGATTTGAGTTTAAGGACTTTAGTAATTTAGAAAAGCTTGATAGTAAGTTGCTTTTTCATTTGATAAATGAATATAATTGGGCCTTTAAAGAAAGTCCAAGTAAAGCTGTTGTATCACTATTTTCCGCAAGATACTTATTTCATAATTTTAAAGTTTTGATGATGGCAAAAGCTTTAAATAAAGATTTTAGTAATTCATTAATCAAGTTAGAGTCAGATGTATTAGATGAGTCCAATTATTTAGTTAATACATTACAATCTGATTATTTTTCAAAAGATATTACTAGTGAAATTTCTTCAATTTGGGAAGAGTATCAAACTTATAAAAAATTACCTATTATCGAAATAGGTGTCGATTTAGCCTATTTCAAACATTTAAAAAAAATATCGGAAGATATGGATGTAATTTATCAAAAGTATGTAAATTTGATAATTGATTTTTATAATGTCTGTACTATTAAAAGAGGATTGGCTTTAAATAAAAGTGAAAATGCAATATATCAATATTTATCTGATGAAGGGACTATGCCAGCTAAAGAATTAATAAATTTAGTTAAAAATAATCGACTTATTGATTGGTTGGGTCATGTAAATCAAGATATTGGTTCAGAAGTCTTAGCTTATGAGGAGAAAATACGTTCCAATACTATTACCATTTCAGAATTAGAATATTTGATTGACTTATTGAAATTTAAACTATTTGAAACTGCAAATACAGATATTGATAGTTCAATTCAGCTGGCTCGCTATCTTTTACGGTGCAATTTTGAAGGTGAAAATTTGAGAATTATTATTTCAGGTATTCAGAACCATCTACCTGAGAAAGAAATACAAGAAAGATTGAGGCCAATTTATGGAAAATAGAAAATATAAAGTAGGCGTAATTGGCAAACAAGATGTTATTTTACCATTTAGAATAATTGGCTTTGATACTTATCCTATTTCTTTACCTAATGAAGCGCCTAACTTAATTAGAAAGCTAGCTCATGAAAACTATGGAATTATCTATATCACAGAAGATATAGCTGAGATAATTCCTGAAACAATAGCTTATTATGATAAAAAAATAGTCCCAGCGCTGATTTTGATTCCGACTCAAGATGGTAGTAAGCAAATAGCATTGAAGCAAGTTGAAGAAAATGTCGAAAAAGCTGTAGGACAAAATATTCTTTAAAAGTGAGGTGGAGCAAGTTTAAGGAAGGAACAATTATAAAAATCTCAGGGCCATTAGTAGTTGCAACAGGGATGGAAGATGCAAATATTCAAGATATTTGTCATGTTGGACATCTGGGCTTAATTGGTGAAATTATTGAAATGAAGAATGATCAAGCTTCAATTCAAGTTTATGAAGAAACCTCAGGGTTAGCTCCTGGTGAACCGGTAGTAACTACTGGACATCCATTATCTGTTGAATTAGGTCCTGGTTTGTTGTCAGAAATGTTTGATGGGATTCAAAGACCCTTGGATAGATTTAAACAACAGACTAAGAGTGATTTCTTATTAAGAGGAGTTAATGTTCTTAGTTTGGATCGAAATAAGAAATGGACTTTTGTATCTCAAGTTAAAGTAGGTGAAACAGTTCATCCTGGTGATATCTTAGGCAGTGTGCAAGAAACCAAAATTATTAATCATAAGATAATGGTTCCTAATGGAATTGATGGAGTTCTTGAGCAAATTAGTGATGGAGAATTTACAGTGGATGAACCTCTATACACTATTAGAAAAACTGACGGTGAAATTTATAATGGTAAATTAATGCAAAAATGGCCAGTACGTAAACCTAGACCCATTGCAAAAAGATTAGTTCCTGTTGAACCACTTATTACTGGACAAAGAGTAATTGATACATTTTTCCCTGTAACTAAAGGTGGAGCAGCAGCTGTACCAGGACCATTTGGAGCCGGGAAAACTGTAGTACAACATCAGATTGCCAAGTATGCAAATGTAGATATTGTTATCTATGTAGGTTGTGGTGAACGTGGTAATGAGATGACAAATGTATTGAATGAATTTCCTGAACTAAAAGATCCCTCAACTGGTGAATCTATTATGGAAAGAACGGTACTTATTGCCAATACTTCTAATATGCCTGTGGCAGCGAGAGAAGCTTCAATTTATACCGGTATTACTATTGCTGAATACTTTAGAGATATGGGATATTCAGTTGCAATTATGGCGGATTCGACTTCACGTTGGGCTGAAGCTTTAAGAGAAATGTCAGGACGCCTTGAAGAAATGCCAGGGGATGAAGGTTATCCAGCATATCTTGGAAGCAGAATTGCACAATATTATGAACGAGCAGGTAGAGCAGAAGTATTAGGATCTCCGGGTAGAGAAGGTACAATAACAGCTATAGGTGCTGTTTCGCCACCGGGTGGAGATATTTCTGAACCTGTTACTCAAAATACTTTGCGGATAGTAAAGGTGTTTTGGGGATTAGATGCTCCGTTAGCACAAAAGCGACACTTCCCAGCCATTAATTGGTTGACCTCTTATTCACTTTATATGGATGCAGTTGGAAAATTCATTGATAAAAAACAAAAAGAAAATTGGGCTCATAAAGTAACTTTAGCTATGACATATTTGCAAAAAGAAGCAAATTTGGAAGAAATAGTTAGATTAGTTGGCTTTGATTCTCTTTCTGAAAAAGAACAACTGACTTTGGAAGTTGCTAAGCAAATTAGAGAAGACTATTTACAACAAAATGCATTTGATGAGGTTGATACATACTCTTCATTTGATAAGCAAGAAGCTATGATGAACAATATTTTAACTTTTGCTAAAGAGGGAAATCGAGCATTAGAATTAGGAGCTTATTTCAATGAAATAATGCAAGGGACCACTGTAATTAGAGATAAAATTGCAAGAAGTAAATTTGTTTCTGAAGAGAACTTAAAAGAAATAAAAGCGTTGGCTCCTAAAATCAAAACTAGAATTCAAGAAATTATAGAGAAGGGGGGACTTTCATAATGAGTGTAATTAGAGAGTATCGCACTGCTAATGAAGTTGTAGGCCCCTTGATGATTGTCGATAAGGTAAAAGACGTACATTATAATGAGTTAGTTGAAATAGAGCTACACAATGGTGATATTCGTAGAGGCCAAGTACTAGAAGTAGATGGCGATAAAGCAATTGTTCAATTATTTGAAGGATCTAGTGGTATTAATTTAAAGAAGGCAAAAATCAGATTTGCTGGACACCCATTAGAAGTTGGTGTATCTGAAGATATGATTGGCCGAATATTTAATGGTATGGGAAAACCGATTGATGGTGGACCTGATTTACTTGCCGAAAAATATTTAGATATAGATGGTCAAGCAATCAATCCTGTTTCCCGTGATTATCCTGATGAATTTATTCAAACTGGAATTTCTGCAATAGACCATTTGAATACTTTGGTTCGTGGACAAAAATTACCAGTATTTTCAGGTTCTGGATTGCCACATAATGAACTTGCAGCCCAAATCGCAAGACAAGCTACTGTTTTAAATTCCGATGAAAACTTTGCAGTGGTTTTTGCGGCAATGGGGATAACGTTTGAAGAAGCAGAATTCTTTATGAATGATTTACGTAAAACAGGGGCGATTGAAAGGTCCGTTTTATTTATAAATCTTGCAAATGACCCTGCAATTGAAAGAATAGCAACACCTAGAATTGCTTTGACAACAGCAGAATACTTAGCATTTGAAAAAGATATGCATGTTTTGGTAATTATGACTGACATGACGAACTATTGTGAGGCCTTGCGTGAAGTATCTGCTGCACGACGGGAAGTTCCAGGAAGAAGAGGGTATCCTGGATATCTGTATACTAATCTGTCTACTTTATATGAGCGTGCAGGTAGAATTGTAGGTAAAAAAGGGTCAGTAACTCAAATCCCTATCTTAACTATGCCTGAAGATGATATAACGCACCCTATTCCTGACTTGACAGGATATATTACAGAAGGACAAATAATCTTATCTCACGAATTATATAAGAAAGGTTTTTGCCCGCCAATTGATGTTTTGTCTTCATTATCAAGATTAAAAGATAAAGGTTCCGGTAAGGGTAAAACTAGAGAAGACCATGCTGCAACTATGAATCAATTGTTTGCTGCATATGCACAAGGTAAAAAAGTTGAAGAATTAGCTGTGGTTTTGGGAGAATCTGCTTTATCTGAGACTGATAAACTGTATATCAAATTTACTAAAGAGTTCGAAGAACAATATATTAATCAGGGATTCAACACTAATCGAAGTATTGAAGAAACTCTAAATTTAGGTTGGAAACTCTTATCAATTTTACCAAGAACAGAGTTGAAGAGAATTAAAGATGATATGTTAGATAAATATTTGCCGTCATTGGCTCAAGATAATGAATAGAAGGATAAGACTATGGCACGATTGAATGTTAAACCAACTAGAATGGAGCTAAATCAGTTAAAGATAAGATTAACTACTGCCAAGCGTGGCCATAAATTATTGAAAGACAAGCGAGATGAACTAATGAGGCAGTTCATTAGTCTCATAAAAGAAAATTATCGTTTGCGCAAAGAGGTAGAAAAATCACTATCTAATAATTTAAAAGATTTTGTTTCTGCTAAAGCATTAATAAATACTTCATTAGTAAATGAATTGTTTTTAGCTCCTAGTAAAGAGATAAGTTTAATAATTGAAGAAGAAAACGTAATGAGTGTAACAGTCCCTAAAATGATTATTGATATTTCTGATAATAAACAAAGTTTAGATTTAAATTATAGTTATTTAGCTTCCAATAGCGATATGGATAAAACTTTTACTGAGTTGAATTTAATCGCTGATAAAATGTTACACTTAGCAGAAGTTGAAAAAAAATGCCAGCTAATGGCTGATGAAATTGAAAAAACAAGACGTAGAGTTAATGGACTAGAATATTTAACAATTCCAAATTTGGAAGAAACGATTCATTATATTGAATTAAAGCTTGAAGAAGCAGATAGGTCCAACATAATTAGGATTATGAAAGTAAAGTAGTTAATTAGATATATTATTAATAAATATAATCAAATCTTATTGAAAAATACCAACCATAAGGCTGGTATTTTTTTCTATTTTAAATTACTTATCCTAACAGCATATGCATCACAAAATATACGAGTCATTATTTGAAGTGGCAAGCGAGATCTGACCTCATAATCAGGAAAATAATTTATTTCAGATTTATAGCCGATAAAAGCTTGAGTTGAATAAGGTAGAATATCGCCGTGTGCATTGGTAGTAAAGGTAATAGTTGGAACATCATGTTTAGCTAACTCTTTGCCAGAGTCGACCAATTCTTTAGTTTGGCCGTTTAGAGTGATAAAAATCACAATAGCACGTGAATTGATTTTTTTAGAAATAGTCCGAATAATATTAGGATCAGAATGAAGTTCAACATATTTTCCAGTCAGTTGTAACTTTATCATCAGTTCTTGCCCAATTAACTCAGAAAAGCCACGACAAAAGATATAGACCATACTGGCTTGGCGAGTCATCATGATACTGTCTTCAATCATGTTATAACTAAGATTATGCAGGGTATTATTCATTTCAACTTCATTTTTTGTAATTACAGCCTTGATTTTGTCATCGGCATCATTGATTACGTCAAATTTAGCTGTTGCCTTTTTCTTTAAACGTAGATATTCACGATAAGATGAAAATCCATTATAGCCCATCTTTTTAAGAGTTCTGACAACAGTAGCAGTTGAAACATTGGCGAATTGACTTAGTTGAATAATCGACATCTTGATTATTTTATCTGGATTAGCTTGAATGATATTCCATAAATGTTGTTCAGCATTGCTTAACTCTGTAGTTGACATAAGTTACCTTTCTATAATGTAAAAAATGTAAAAATTTTCCAATTCATCTGTGAAAACGCTTTAATTTGGAAATTCGTTACTAATTCTAACACATATAATTATAACTGTAATGAGGAAGAAAGGAGAGGGTTCCTTTGATTTATACAGCAACATTAAATCCAGCAATTGACTTAGTAATTGTAACGCAATCACTTGAACCAAATAAGGTAAATAGAACCCAAAGCTTTGAATTACAGCCAAATGGTAAGGGTGTGAATGTATCTTTTATCTTAAAAAAATTAGATGTAGATTCGATTGCCACCGGTATTGGTGGAGGATTCACTTTAGACTTTGTCAGACAAGGTTTAAAAGATAAGGGAATTAGAGAATTATTTTTACAAGTAGATGAGCCTACAAGAGTAAATGTATTTACTCGGGTTTTAAATCAAGGGGTTGAATATAAGGAAGTTAATCCTGGCCCTAAGATAAATCATGAACTGCAGAAAGCATATCTAAAAAGACTTGAAGATAATTTGGTTGAAAATGATGCACTAGTAGTATCAGGAAGCTTTTCAACAGGAATTGATGAATCTTATTTAGTTGATATCTCTATGTTGTGCGAAGCTAAAAAAGTAAAACTAATTGTTGATTCAAGCTATCCTGTTGTCAAAGACATCTTAAAATATCATCCATTTTTACTAAAACCAAACGATGATGAATTAGCAAGTTGGTTTGGAATTAATAGAAAGTTAAGTGAAGTAGAAATTATCCATTATGCTCAAAAAGTTGTACAACAGGGATGTCAAAACGTTCTAATTTCGAGGGGGAGCGAAGGAGCAATTTTAGTTTCTGATGATACTATTCTTATCGGCAATGCTCCTAAAATTCAAGTTTTGAATACCGCTGGCGCTGGAGATACAATGCTAGGAACATTTTTAGGATATCTGGCCAAAAAACAAACCAAAGAACAAGCTTTAAAGCATGCTATTGCTGCAGGTAGTGATACTGCCAGCAAGACTTGGTTAACTGATTTTGAAAATTTAGATTCACTACTGGACCAAATCGTAATTAAGAAGGGGAGTTTAGAATATGCCAAAGTATGATTTAGTTGGTGCCACAGGTTGTGCAACTGGAATTGCGCATACCTTCATGGCGCAAGAAGCTCTAGAAAAAGCAGCAAAAGAATTAGGTTATTCCATAAAAATTGAAACCCATGGACAAACTGGGATTGAGAATGATTTAAGTCCAGAAGAAATAAAAGAAGCAAAAGAAGCAAAAGGTGTTGTAATTGCATCTGATGTAGATGTAGATGCAGAACGATTTGCTGGAAAAAGAGTGGTTATTGTTCCAGTTGCAAAGGGCATTAAAGATCCAAAAGGATTAATTCAAAAAGCATTAAATCCAGCAACACCAATTTATAAACCAGGTCAAGTTGCAAAAGTGTCCAATAACTCACAAAAATCAGAATCTTTTGGAACGAAACTGTATACCTCACTAATGAATGGGATTAGTCACATGTTACCTTTTGTGGTAGCAGGTGGTGTATTGATTGCTATTTCATTTCTCTGGGGAATTTATTCAGCTGATCCTAAGAATGCACAATACAACCAATTAGCCTTTACTTTAAATAAAGTTGGTAGTACCACAATGAACTTAATGGTTCCAGTACTTGCAGCTTATATTGCGGAAGCACTTGCTAAAAGAAGTGGGTTAGTAGTTGGTTTTGCTGCAGGGATGATTACCTTTGCAGGTGGCGGTGGTTTCTTAGGCGGCATTATTGCCGGATACCTTGCAGCTTTGGTAGTATTCTTACTTCAAAAAGCCTTCAAAGTATTACCTGACAAACAATTTAGAGGTTTGAAATCAATTTTCTTATATCCTGTTTTAGGTGTGTTGATTGCCGGTACTATTATGTTCTTATTGAATGGTCCGATTGAATCAATCAATGTTAGTGCTATGAACTGGCTTAAGAGTGTTCAAAATTCAGATCCAATTGTCTTAGGGTTAATTGTTGGGGCAATGTGTGCCTTTGACTTCGGTGGTCCTGTTAACAAGGCTGCTTATGTTACTGGTACCGCTTTACTTGCACAAGGTAACTTCTACTTTATGGCAGGTGTTTCAGCAGCATGTATCGCTCCACCACTTGCTACTGGTTTCGCAGTATTATTAAACAGAAAATCATATTCCAAGAGTGAACGGACTGCCGGTTATGTGAACTTCTTATTAGGTTCAACTCACATTACTGAAGGTGCTATTCCATTTGCAGCTAAACACCCATTATGGAATATTCCAGCATTTATGATTGGTTCAGCAATTGCAGCTGCATTATCATATGTTTCTAAAATCAAGGTTCCAGCACCTCATGGTGGTTTCATTATTTTGCCTTTAGTTAACCATCCAATTCTTTGGGTTGTATATATTGTTATTGGTGCTTTTATATCCGGTGTGTTACTTGCATTAATTGCTAAGAAGTTTGAAGGTAAGGACTCAGAGTCTTCAATGTCAGTAGATATTTTTGGAGCTGGTGAGGATACTGAAGATATTAAAGAAGAAATAACTGAAGTTAATCAAAAAGAAGACGACCATGATCCGAGTGAAATTTTAAATATTAACAATATTAAGTCTGATCTTGAATTTACGTCAAGAGATGACGCTTTAAAGTATTTGGCAGATTTAAGTGTGAAAAACCAATTGGCAACCGATTCTAAGAAAGTTTATGACAGATATCTAGCAAGAGAAGAAGAAGGATCAACTGGGATGACCGATGGTTTTGCAATCCCACATGCTCAATCTGCAGCTATTAATGAATCAGCAATGATTATTTTGAAATTGCGTAAGCCAATTGATTGGAATTCATTAGATGGTAAGCCAATTGATACTGTGATTTCATTCTTGATTCCTCAAGTAGATAGTAATGAACATTTGAAGTATCTTTCAAATACTGCTAAGTTATTAACTCATCCCGATTTTATTAAAAAATTGAAAGCAACAAATGATCCAGCAGCAATTAAGAAGTTGTTTACTGAATATAAAGCATAGATATAGAAAGAAAAAGAAATATGAATATCAATCCCGAAATCGCAAAACATTTAGACAATTTATCAAATGAAAATGGTGTTATTTCAGCCTTAGCTATTGACCAAAGAGGTTCACTGAAGCGAATGCTTGCCGAAGCTGCTAATAAGCCTGCAGATGAAACAACTATTGTTGATTATAAAAAAGCAATTAGCTCAATCTTGACCTCTTATGCATCAGGTATTTTGACAGATCCAGAATATGGCTTACCTGCAACTAAGTTACGTGATTCAAATTGTGGCTTGCTCTTAGCTTATGAAAAAACAGGCTATGATACAACTGAACCTGGTAGAATGCCAGATTTAATTGAAAAACAATCCGGCTTGCGTCTTAAAGAAGAAGGTGCTGACGGAATTAAGTTCTTAGTTTACTATGATCCTGATGAAGATGAAAAGGTACTAGAAAAAAAGCATGCCTTTGTTGAAAGAGTTGGGGCAGAAGCAAAAGCCAATGATTTGCCATTATTCTTAGAAGTCTTAACATATGATGCTAATATGAGTGACGTTAAGAGTAAGGAATATGCTAAGGTAAAGCCACACAAGGTTATAGAAACTATGCGTGAGTTTTCAAAGCCAAGATACAATGTGTCTGTTTTGAAGGTTGAAATGCCATTCAATATTAAGTTTGTAGAAGGCTTTGGAGAAGAAACAGTTTATACTCAAGCAGAAGCTAAGATGCTTTTAAAGGAACAATCTAAAGCAACTAACTTGCCATACATTTTCCTTTCAGCAGGTGTAACTAGTGAAGAATTCATTGCCGAAATTGAAATGGCCAATGAAGTCGGTGCAAACTACAACGGTGTGCTTTGTGGCCGAGCAACTTGGAAGCCAAGCATTAAGCCATTTGCGGCAGAAGGAGAAACAGCAGGTAAGGAGTGGCTCAAGACTCATGGTCGTGAAAATATTGAAAGATTGAACAAGGCTTTAACAGGAGCTAAGTCTTGGAAAGATAAGTTAAAGATCGAAACTGTCTTAGGATAAATAATTAATAATAAAAAAGGTTATATTATAGCTACTCAATAGTAGGTGATAATATAGCCTTTTTATTAGTCGGTAAATTTGATACAAATAGTTTCTAACCCCTTCAAGTGGTATGGGATAACATAAGCGTTATTTATATTATCTCTTTTAAAGGTATTGTTTCCTTTCTGCGAATAGATTGTAAGTTTTTTTGCTCTAATCTTAGTTGAAATTTTGATTTTAGAGTAATCATCTAAACTACAATTGGAGATAAGGTAATAATTATCCCTACAATTTAGTTTTACTCCCGGCATCTGTTGCAAATGTGGAATATCTAGAATTGCTTGGAAAATTCCCTGTTTAATTGTAGAATATTGAGCTTCCCAACCGTATTTTGGATTGTAGTCTGTGGGGAGGATAATTATGTGATTATCAATAATTGCAATTCCTTTACCTAGAATTTGTCCACGATAGTTTCGGACGGTTGTAATTGTGTGTACTTTATTAGAATTGATGTAGCTTATTTGATAATAATTTCCAATATGTTGTTGCATAGTCATTCGTGGATTTTTGATATTATCGATAATTTGATTATCAGCGACTTCATATGCTTGATAGGCGGTTCGAGGTCTATAAATTTCCACATTATCAATATTAATTAAATATTGTAATTTGCGATGAATTAAGACTTGGACGCATTCTCCATCAAGCAAAACAGTATTATTCTTAATAAGATTTTTAATCTCAGTATTAGTGAGATTTTCTAAAAATTGCCCAGAAATGGCAAGGGTTTCATTTTGAAATTTATTTTTATTTGCAATGATGGTAGTGGCAAAACCTAAGTCTGATATGAATGACCAACCGGTTTCATGTGGCAAAAGTGCATTGATATCTTTTGAATAATAATTTTGAAGATGATAAACGCTATTTTGGTTTGTTAAAATTTTTATGCCATTTAAGGAATTCAAGTTAAAGTTAGTTTTGGCTAATTGTTTGAGAAATGGTTTGGCATCTTTTAATAATTTGGCATAGTTCCAGGTGTTATTAATACCGTTTCCTAGCATGTCGAACAAATTAAGAAAGATTCCACTTGCACCAAACATAGCAGTGGTCATTAGTTGGAATTTGATAAATTTGTTAGATTTTACTAGAGGTGAATACATGTAGTTTTCTAATTCTGGTAAAATCACAGCTTCTGGAAGATTAGAACAGGTTGCACGTGTGTAGTATTCTAATAAGCGTCCATATTTAAGCGGTGAAATTTCATTGTAGGCTGGTAAGTGTGGCCTGATAATGATTGGATGGTTCTTTCCAGCTAAAGCTTTCAATAATTTCTCCCAGTCACGTCCTTCTATCGCATGCCAATTAGGATCAGAAGTCATTAGGGCTAAATTAGTATTGGGGGAAATTCGATGAACAGCTTTTTCAATTTGATTTGCAGCGAAAATCATTTCTTGTCGGGCTTGTTGAAGATAAATTTTTCTGGCCTGACTCGGCTTGTTCGAAATTAATTGATTTACAAAGGCAGTGCGTGAAATTTTATATCCTAATTTTTCTTGATAAAGCTGCATATGATAGTCACAAAAGCACATTAAATTTAGAGGTGAATGGTTGAAATGACGAAAATCATCTTCTAGCCATAACTCTTTAGGTTTTAAGGTAGCATATTTTGCATAGCAAGATGAAATATAATTAACCCAATTAATATCTGCTGGGCAGGCCATACTTTGAGCATAATTTCCATCTAAATCAACGAAAGGGCGAAATTTTAATTCTGGATTAATTTTAAATCCACGGTCCGAGTGCATGATTGTTGTCCATGGGTTTAGACTAGTACTTACACCAAGGTGGGCGAGGTCTTGGCTAATTGGTTGGATTAGCTTTAACCATTGATCAATTTCACTAGAAATTAAATGACCATGATTTAACTCTTCGCCACTGATAAAAAAGCAAACGTTATCAATATCAGCATGTTGTACAAACTGTAGAAGTTTATTAATTTTGTCTTTTGAAGGATTGTATGGATCGAGCATAAAGCGAAGTGAATAATAAAAACTCATGAAGCATTTTCTCCTTTTTGAAAGCGCAATCATCACAAGTTATATTTTACCTCTACCATAGTGACTAAGACAATTAATATATCTGTTAAAGCTTTTTAAATTTTTTCAGCGTTTATTTTCGTATTTTATATTGTACAAAAAATATTGGAGGAAAATAAATGCTAGAAAACCAAAAATACTATGGCTTTACAAATGATGAGATTTTTGGCAGTATTATGCAAAATAAACGTTTTTGTAAGGCGATTATTCAGGCAGCTTTGCCGGATGTAGATGTGGTATCGGTAGAAAGTATTGATGCGCAAAAAGAGCTTGGGACCAAGAGTGATAAAAGGAGTAAATCTGTCAGGCTCGATATTGCAGTGAAAGACAAGGTAGGGAATTTGTACGATGTCGAGGTGCAAGTAAATAACAATCATGACATTGGGCCAAGGATGCGGTATTACCAGTCGTCAATGGATAGAGACACTCTAGACCGCGGAAAACCGTATACTTCGCTTGCTAGAACGTATTTAATTTTCTTGTGTGCCTTTGACCCGTTTGGAAAAGGTAAGCTGCGGTATAGTTTTCACTTGTATGATGATGAAGATAAGAGTATTCAGCTAAAAAACAATGCTGAGAATATCATTATTAATTCTAAAGGTACAGGTAGTGAAGATGTCGATTTGTTAAATCTCCAAAAGTTGATGAACGATGATAAAATAGAGGCAACAGGAGTTTTTAAAGAAATCCAGACACAAATTCAAGAATACAATGATGATCCAAAAAGGAGAAATCTTATGAGAACAGCAGAATTACGGATGAAAGAGGAAACTGCGGTAGCTGAAAAACGTGGCGTTGAGAAGGGTATTGAATTAGGAACCAAGCAAGAAGCACGTAGAAAAGATCAGAATACGGTAAGAGCTTTCGTAACATTCTTTAAACGTACACAATCTAAAATGAGTGAAGCAGAAGTATATTCAGCAATCAAAGATTCGGTTGATTCTGATTTTAGCCTCAGTGATGGTGAAATTCGTGAGATAATCCATCAGAACTTAAAATAAAACCTTATAGCAACACAAAAAGCATTGGTAACCTTTGTTATTACCAATGCTTTTGTTTTATTAATTTTTTACCACATACCAAGAACTTTAGTCCAAAGTAGACCACCGCCTAACCAGATTATGTTGAGGATTACACCGATAATGGCACTTAATTTCCACCAATCTTTATTTGCAACATATCCTGTACTTGAAAGTAATGCAGCTGGACCAGCACTATAAGTTGAAGTTGAAAGATAAAGTGAGCCGCAAAGACCGAGCATTAATGCTGCGATTAAGTGAGGAACTCCTGCTGCAAGTGCAACTGATAGGAAACCAGCATATAAAGCTGAAATTTGAGTTGCAATTGAAGGGAATAAGTAGTGAAGATAGAAGTAGGCTAGATATAAAATTACTAAAACTGTAATCCAGTTACTACCATGTAAGATAGTCCCTAAAGTCTTTGAGAACCAAGGGAAGAAACCTAACTTCATCAGTTTTTGTGACATTAACATGAAAATAGAAAGCCAAGTTAAAATGTTCCAAGCAAATCCTTGACCTAATAAATCTTTAGCGTTAATAACACCAGTAATAAGTAAAATAGCTACAGCAATGAAACTTACTTCAGTTGCGCTGATTCCAAATTTTGATCCAACTAGCCACAATAAGATTGCAAATACAAATACTGCAGCCATAATCTTTTCTGCAAGAGTCATTTTACCAATTTCAGCCAATTTGTCTTCAGCCCATGATTTAGCATTAGGTGTTTCTTTAACCTTTGGAGGATAAATCTTATATAGGACAAATGGAATTAATACTAAAGAAATTAATCCAGGTACGATTGCAGCAAGGAACCATTCCATCCAGGTGATTTCGATGCCTTGTGTCTTAGCTAAGCCAATCGCAATCATATTACCGGCTAAACCGGTTAGAAACATAGTTGATGTAACAATATTAACTTCGTATTCGTTAAAGACTAGGAATGAACCAATCTTGTTTTGAGTGTTATCATCAGGGCTTGATCCCATAGCTTTTGAAAGATTATCAATAATTGGGTACATAATTCCATTTACTCTCGCATTATTACTTGGAATCCCAATTGCAAGGACAGTTTCAACAGCTGATAAGGCATAAGCAAGACCTAAAGTTTTTTTACCAAATGATTTAACAAATAAATATGCAATTCTTTTACCTAAACCTGATTTAATAAAACCTGCGGCTAAGAACATACACATAACAATCATCCATGAGGTATCATTACCAAAGCCAGCAGTAACTTCTTTCATAGTGAAGATTTTAGTTAAGGTAGCAATTGTTACTGCAATTAAAGTAGATACCATCATCGGTACTGGTTTAGTAATACATGCTGCGATAGTAGCAACAAAGATTGCAAATAAATGCCAAGCTGGAATACTAATTTCAGCTGGTTTAAATGACGTTAATAGCCAAATGATAATACCAAGCGCTAATGGTAAAATCCATTTTTTCCATTGAAATTTATCTAACATTTTTTCCTCCAATATTATTTATTTATCAGCTTTTTTAATAGCTTGATTTACTGCTTCTTTAAGAGCTCTTGTAGTTGTACTTGCTCCGGAAACAGCATCAACATTAGTTGAATTATTTTCAACTATCGTTTTTGGAAGTTCTTTAATTGCTTTAGCTCCAATTCCTTCAGTTTCATGGCTTTCTAGAACTTCAATATTTTTAATTTTTTGGTCACTATAAGTAACTCTAACTACTATTTTTCCTCCAATACCTGCTTCGGTTGAACCTAAGTATTGGTTAGGACCTAATTCGATATTTTGATTCTTTTCACCGTCAGCTAAATCATTAATTCTTGGTAAAGGCTTTGAGATGATGACTTTATCAGTATCACTTTTTGGAGTTGCAGCATTTTGACCTGCTAACTTACCAAAAATTAAACATTCAGCTAAATTACCGCCTCCTTGATAGCGCTTAATACAAATACCCCCTAATTCTCCGGCACCGTATAAATGTGGAATTGGCTTGTTTGACCAATCTACGATTTCAGCATTTTCATTTCTTCTAGGTCCACCTTGAGTATTTAATATCGCTGGTGCTAGTTTGATTGCAAAAAGTTGTCCAGGCTTAAATGCTGTCATATTTTCTGGACTTCTGGAAAATTCAATATCATTTCCTGAGTTAGCAAAATCATTAAATTTAGCAATGGTCATTTTTAGCTTGTTTGCAGGAACTGCTAATTTTTCAGCTAATTCTTGAGCATTGTTTGCAGAGACTAATTTCTTTAAGAAGTTAGGGTATCTTAATTTACCTTCTTTTTCTGCAGCTTCGAATTTTTCTTTTTGTACCTCATCCATTACTAACCAAGCGTTTTCATAAGCATGCGGAATGACATAATCGCCATGGGTATAAATATGACCATGTCTAAATTTGGAATCTTCTTTCATAAAACGAGTTCCATCATCGGCAATTGCAAAGATTGATCCAGAATAAAGTAAATTCCAATGACCGATTTGGCGACCGCGATGACCTTCATCCTCTGCAAAGGTATATCCAGGAATTACTCCTAAAGATTCATAATTAGACATATGCCATAATTGTGCGCCAACTTTTGCAGCCATAATGACACCCGCGCCTTTGTTATATAAAGTTCCGAAAGGAGTCAAATGACTTATATGAAGGAAGTTTTGCTGGAGTTGATTATTATTTTCAAATCCACCTGTTGCTAGTACAACACCATTTTTAGCATGGATATAGTACAAGTGATGATTTCTTTCAATAGCAACGCCAATAATTGCTCGTTTTTCTGAATCCTGAATTAAATCTTTAGCTTCACTGTTAAGCCAGACATCAATATTTTCTTTTCGATCTAATACCCTTTTACGAAGTAATTTCCATAATGCAGCATCAAAGTCACGGTTATGGACTAAAGCAAAGTCAAATGTTTCTGAGCCATCATATTCAGGGTATTCAGCCATATGATCTTTTTTATCTAATTTATCGCCTGACTTAACATCTCTTGACCATTGAAAGGCTTTAACATCTAAATATTTTTCAAAGTATTCAGGCATTTTAACCATGCCATGCAAGTATGTGTCTAAAGTCTTTTCGGGAATAGCAAATGGAGCAGCTAGCTTATGATAATATTTTACTAATTTATCGAAATCATAAGCCATTGCTACATGTTGAGCAGAATATCTAGTATTGCCACCTTCATGACCGAATGGAGCAGCGTCAACCAAGAGTACTTTAGCTCCATTATCAGCAGCAAATCTTGCAGCTGTTGCACCAGCTCCGCCAAAACCTAGAACGATAACATCGTAATTTGCATCCCATTCTTTTACTTTCATTGTCTGTTACACTTTCTATTAATAAATAATATTTATCTTTGATGATTTCAAATGAAACGTAACAATAAGAATAATTTTTGTCAACCATAATTTGTAATCGCTTAATTTAATAAATGCAAGTAAATAACAGTATATATACAAAGGTGAAATAAAGTGCTTTTTTGAAAAGTTAGTTATAAAATGTTAGATAAATATAAATTATTAACAAATAAAAATTATTTATGGTGATGACAATTGGAGACAAAAGATTATTTATACTTTATAAAATTGGTTGAATGTAAAAGCTATGTTAAAACAGCACAATTTTTTGGAATAACTCAACCAGCAATTTCAGCGATGGTAAAAAGACTAGAAAAAGGGATTGGTACGAAACTATTTATAAAAAAGGGGAGTAATTCTAGCCTACATATTACTAATGCTGGAAAAGTGGTTTATCGAGCAGCTAAAGAGCTCGTTCGCATAGAAACCACAATGAAAGTGGATGCTAAAAGAGCAAGCAAAAATCAATTTAAGCTAGCATATTCAGAACTGGCAGGAAGTCTTTTATTACCAGCGATTATAACTAAACTTAATCAAGGTAACTTGTTAGCGCATGTTGAGACATATCAGGAAAATTCACACTTGCTAGAAGGTCATATTCTAGAAGGAAAATACGATGCTATTATTTTTTCACGATTAACGGATGAATATATTAAAGGAATTAAATCAGTTGTCCTGCAAAAGCATGAATATCAATTGATTGTTCCAGCATCATCTGAACTAGCCAAAAAATCAGAAATTGATTTTTTTACTATTGGTACTATTCCTTTGATTATGCGTCATAAGCGTTTTTTATCACGCACAGCACTTGATCGAATATTTGCAAAAATTAATTTTCACCCTCAAAAAAGGCTGATTGTCGATAGCATTGATGCAACACTAGAATTAGTTAGAAACAACATGGGGGTTGCGTATTTGATGAATTCTACTGTTAAAAATATTCCAGGTGTGGTCGCTGTTCCACTGATTCCTAGTCAAAAACAATATGTTTATCAATGTCTAGGTTTACGCGAAAATGCAATCCCGAATGAATTTCAGAAAGCGTGTTTGGAAATAATTCAAAAAATAAAATCTTAATCTAACTTATTCCATGCTTCTTTTACAGCCTCTTTTAAAGCTCCACTAGTTGCACTTGCTCCTGAGATGCTGTCAACGTCAACGGTGTTATTTTGAAGCATTGCCTTAGTTAATTTAGGAATTGCAAGTCCACCAACATCAGGAGATTCTTTTTGTTGCAAAACCTCAATTTTCTCAAGCTTATTTTTATTTCCAGTTAATCGTACTACAATTGGAAAATCGCTGATACCGTTATTGCTAATCCCAATTGATTGATTATCAGCAGTTTCGTAATTAGTTGCTGTAATTTTTGCGTCTGAATGCAGTTCTGGTATAAGAGAAGCTCCTGTAACAGCATCTACGGTAGGTGTTAATTTCCTAGTGCGAGCAGCATTCTCACCGGCAATTTTTCCAGAAATTAATAAGTCAGCGATACTATTTGCACCTAAATATTTAGTAGCGAAAATATCGCCCAATTCACCAGCTTCATAAAGATGAGGAATTGGATTACCATTTATATCAATAACTTCGCATTTTTCATTTCTTTGTGCACCACCATGGGTGTGTAGAATATTATGTCTAACTTTGATAGCATAATACGGACCATCCCCAAATGCGCGCATAGTATTAATATTACGGTTTAAGAACATATCTCTTTTTTTGTTATTTACTAGGAAGTTAAAATCTTCAACAGCTTGTGACAATAATGGTGCATTAATTAATTTTGATAATTGATCAATACTGTCAGCCTTGATTGCATAAGAAAGTAATTCTTTAATTTGTACAGATTTTGCTGAAGTATCATTATTTAATTGAGCGTATTGTGCTTGATCCATAATGATGTGAGGATGATTTTGATTAGGAATCATAATCCAATTTCCATGATTATATTTGTATCCATGACGATCTTCTTCATCTTCTCTGAAATAACGAGTCCCATCGTCTCCGGCTACAAAAATGCTACCGTTAAACAATGATTCCCAATTAATCATATAAGCAAATTTTTCTCTAGCATCACCATTTCTAAGTGAAAGACCATGAGAGTCATAATTTGACATATGCCATAAACGGGCATTTGCTTCAACAGCTAAGTCAATTCCTTTTCCTTGGTTATATAAAGTTCCAATTGGTGCGAGAGAACCTTGACCTAAATAGTTTTGGACCATATCTTGATTGTTTTCAAAGCCACCACAGGAAAGCACGACGCCATTTTTTGCTCGAATATTACGAATTTGCCCTTTTCGCTTAATTTGGACACCTAACGTAGTGTTAGTTCCTGAATCTTGAATTAAGTGGATGGCAGGTGATTCATACCAGATAGTTATCTTGTCCAATCGTTCATAAACTTTTTTACGCAGTAGTTTCCAAAAGAAACCATTATACATTCCTTTATTCATACTTTGAGATTGCATTGCATCAGAATTTCTATATTCTGGATACTCTCCCTTGGGACGACGCCCAGTTGCGACTGAATCAATATCGAAATATTTTTTGGCATATTCTTTCATTTGTGTAATATGCTTTACAAAACTATCTAAAGCACGAACATCGTATTTAAAAGGATAGTATGTTTGCTTATAATAGTCCGCAAGTTTATTACTGTCTAAGCCCCATGCGAAGGCTCCTCCGGAATATCTTGTGTTCCCACCTTCATGACCTTCTGGGGCAGAGTCAATTAACAGTACTTGAGCGCCATTGTCAGCCGCAAATCTAGCAGCACCAGCCCCGGCACCACCAAATCCAACTACAATCACATCAAATTGTGCATCCCATGTCATTGCAGGAGTATAAATCATATATATCATCTCTTCCTAAAACGTTTTCAAAAATAATATAGAATATAATTTATAAATAAACAAAATATGATTGTTACTTATTTTAGTTGTTAGAAAGTGCTAGAATCATTGGTATACTAGTTGTTAAGTAGCAAATGAGCAACAAAACTTATAACGCAAAAAGTTTGATTCATAAAAGGAATTTATAAATAATGAATGAAAAAGACATGCTTTATTTTTGTAAATTAGTAGAAGCTCAATCTTATACAATGGCTGCTAAGGAGTTGGGTGTAACACAACCCACCATCTCTTCTGCTGTAAGAAGATTGGCACAATATTATCAAGACCCCTTAATTATTCAAAAAAATAAAAAAAGTAGACCTGCTTTAACCTCAGCAGGTCAAATCCTTTATGACAAATCCAAAGAACTATTACTAGAATTGGCTAGTTTGGATCATGATGTACGTCATGCCAATGATAGAAAAATAAGAATTTCTTTTTCCGGTATAGCGGGAAGCATTTACATGCCTGAAATAATTGAAAAATTTTATCACGCTGGTATTTCAGATATGTTAGAGCCTAAGTTTGAAAGATCGGCAGCTGCTTTTTCTGATTTGGAAAAAGGAGATAGTGATATAGCTATATATTCTTGGATTGTCCCATTTAATGATCCTAATTATTTTATTCGTACTCTTGATAAAACTGAATTAGTAATTATTACTGGGTTGAAGCACCCATGGTTTAATAAAAATGAAATTAATGCACGAGAGCTGAGAAATGAGAAGTTTATTGCTCGAAAGTCTACTTATTTGACCCGTGAATCGCTTGATAGAATAGGAGAATTTGGAGATTTTGCACCTAATATTATCTATACGGCACAGACAATGCAGTTATTGATAGACTTAGTAGAACGAAATATGGGAATTGCATTAGTACTAGAATCAAGTATTAAGCACAATGATTTAGTCCATGTGATTAGGTTAACTCCAGATCAGAAACTTTGGGCATATATGCAAATTGCCATGCGCAAAAGTTTTATGCCAAATAAATATCAAGCAAAGGGAATAGAAATTTTACGAAATTTTCATAAGAAAACAAAATAAATCCACACAAAAAATCTGTATTCGTATCCGAATACAGGGGGTATAAAAATAATTTTAATAAGTTCACTAAAAAACATAAATAAAGATTTGCTTGAGTTAACTTTCTCTAAAACACTGAGTAATATTCTATAATTTTTAAACATATATAAGTAAGTTAACATAGAGGAGATTAGCTTGTGATGCTACTATCCCAACTAAAAAAATAAGGAATGTTTTGCTTGGTTCTATAACTAAATTTAAATATTAAAATAGAAAAAACTTTAGCAACAATACGCAGTAATTGTTATTTTTCGAGTTCGGTGATGTTTCATTACAATGTAGCATCATTATCAATCTATTTTATGAAATGTGGTATTAATAATTTCTTCAGCAGATAATGCTTCATTTATGTTATAGCTGTTCAAATCGAATAAGCAATAACCATAACTTAGATTTCCTTTAATCATGCCATCAATAAGTCCTTGAAATTGATGTAACTGATTGAATAATTCTTGAGGAGATAATTTTCTCGATAAGATTTGTTCAATATATGGTGTTTTAAAAGTTAAAAAATCCCCAAAAGGTAAAGTTAATTTGATAAAGTCATCCTTATGAGAGGATAGAAATCTTGCTTTGATGCCGTCATCAATTATTGCTTCATTACAAATAGCAAATGGAGTATTTAAATATATACCGTCTACTTGTTGTATTAATGTTTGTATATCAGAGGTCTCAATCCCACTAGCTAAAACTACTAGTGTATCAGGATAAACGTTTTGAATTTTATTAGCCACTACTAGTTCTTTAACAATTGCGATATCTAGTCCGTGATTAATTGCGGTATTTGCAAATGCCAAATCGCTGACAACTTGCATGATCTTAATACCATTTTCGTGTAAAATTTTTGCCCAAGCTAGCGAAAGCGGACTCCCCAATCCTTCAAAAAGGGCAATAGTTAATCGGCGCTTACGCATAAGTTCTACAATACTTTTCGCAGTTGGGTCTTTTTCTGGGCTGTCATACTGACTTGCTACTTCTACAGCAAATGATCTAAATGTATTTTCAAGTGTTGTATTAATCTGTTCATTCATTAAATTTCTTTCAGTCATTGTATCCAAAATAGAATAATTATTTGGATTACCAACTACTTCACTGTTGGTTGAGGATGCTCCACTTGTTACGTCTGTTATATTATAACCGCTATTTATTCCTAAAATTCCCAATCCTCCGGCTTCACTAATGGCAGCTACCATTTTTCCATTAGTCATAGTATGCATAGGGCAATGAATAATTGGAGTGTTAATTGCTAAAGCATGACATAAACGATTTTTCATATTAAATTCTCCTTTTTCTATAGCATAATTAAAAACGCTGAAATAAGTAAATTAGTATTATTAATAAATCAATAAAAAACCTTAGGTTGTAGTTTAACCTAAGGTAAAAGACTAAATATCTCTTTTTTTGTGTAACTTTTCATTGATTTGCGATTTATTAGCTTTAAGCCAGTCGATAAAATCAAGACTGGTACTTGAAGTAATTGATTCAGGATTAAAGACCAAATAAACTTGTCGAGTGTCAGTTGGAATGTTCAATAACTTAATTTTATGTAAATTAAATCCTTCTAAATAGATAGTATTTGCGACAATTCCCACCATGTTATTTGATAGAACTTGCCCGGCAATTGCGAGTTCATCATGCATTGAATTAGCAATCATTAAGTCTGATGCTTGAGATAATAATGCGTTAGTAATATCTTTGCCAATTGTAATATCCTTAGTATAAGTAATAATAGATTCACGAAGCTCCTCTGGCGTGATTTCATTGATTTGCGCAAGGTCATTATCTTTACTACAAATGGCAATTACTTCTTCAGTATATAAAGGGATGAAAGTAAAATTGTCAAAACCTGCTACATACGAACAAATTCCGATATCATACCAACCATTTTTAATTCCATTACAAATTTGAAGAGATGGGCTATCATGATAAATAAAATGTGGTGCTTTTTCAACTTGTTGCAAGTATTCTGTAACAATATGTGGCATTAAATTACCAACAGATGTAGGAATACATGCGAGATTAATATTTCCTTCATCTTGGCTAATAGCTTGTGTAAGTTGTCGTGTACCAGTATCAAGAATATTTAAGCTATTAACAACGGTATTGTAAAATTGACGGCCATACTTTGTCAGTTTGACGTAGCGACCATTATGTATAAATAATTTACAATGTAGCTCTTTTTCAAGCTGCTTGATAGAGAGTGATAATGTAGGCTGACTAATAAATAGGTTATTTGAGGCCTGAGTATATTGCTGTTTTTCTGCTAGTTCGCGAAAGTAATATAGTTGATTTAAATTCATTGTGTTACCTCGATGCTTAATTAATACCAATATTAATAATATAAATATAGCTATTACGCTAGGGAATGTAATGTAATAAAAGATAATACATCATAATTATTAAGCTATTTTTTTACTTGTAATAATGAAAAATAGCTTTTTTTGTTGAATTAGTATTTTAAAAATTAATAGTTCCGAAGTAGTTATCAATTTTACTTTACAATCTCAAGCATTGATAATAAAAAGCGTCAAGAGAAAAACGCTTACATTAGATTTCAAATAATATTATAGGCACTTTTCCTCTTAATTAAAAGACTGAAAGAAGCTAAAGGAGAAATTTTAACATGGAAAAGAAATTACACACATTACCACCTTATGAAGAAACACCAATTATGCATACTACTAAACCCGGCGAAAAGATGAGCAACGAAGATTTTGAAAACTACTTAAAGGAAATTCGTCACTTAGCACAAAATGAATTTGATCGTATGACACCATATATTGAAGAAAATCGTGAATTTCCAAAGGATTTTTTCCCAATTGCAATTAAGCACGATTTATATCGTTTTGCATTACCTCGTCAATATGGAGGCTGGGATTTGAATGAAAAGCAAATTTTACAAGTCCAAGAAGAATTCTCACGTACTCAAGGTGGTATTAGAATGCACCTTCACCATGCTTCAGATATGAACTGGAGAATTTTAAATGACTTTGGTAGCAAAGAACTCAAAGATAAATATATGGACAAGTTTCAAGACAAGAGTATATATGCTAACTTTGCTTTAACCGAAAAGAGTGGTGGTACTGGGGCTGACTTACATACTACTGCTGTTAAGGATGGCGATGATTGGATTATCAATGGTGAAAAAACCTTGATTTCTCATGCTGATGTTGCAGACTTTACTTACTTAATTGTAGTTACTGACCCTGACAAGGAAGGTGACGAAAGATTATCAGCATTTTGGGTACCAACTAATACACCAGGATTTGAAGCTCATGAAATGCCATTAATGATGGGTTGCCGTGGTGCTGGTCACGCAGATCTTAAGTTTACTAATATGAGAATTCCTGACAAATATATGCTAGGTAAGCGGGGCGAAGGTATGAAAGTTGCCATTTCTTCACTTTCATTATCACGTGCACACATTGCTGATTCAAACTTGGGTATGGCACAAAGAATGCTTGAAATGGCAATTGCCTACTCAAAGGACCGTGTAACCTTTGGTAAACCATTGTGTAAGCGTCAATCAATCATCTTTGAAATTGCAGATATGGGTGCAAAAGTTCACGCATTACGCTTGATGCTTTGGGATTTAGCCAAAGATTATGATGAAGGTAAAGATATTACTAAGAAAGCTTCATTTGCAAAGCTTGAAAGTATTAATACTGTAAAGCTTGTATCTGACTACATGCTTGAAATCTTTGGTGGTGTTGGTTACTTCCAAGATAACCCTTATGGTCCTGCAGAACGTTTATATCGTGACTGCCGTGCTATGTGGCTTGAAGAAGGCCCTCGTTCTGTACAAAGATTAACCGCTGGACGTTTATTGATCAAGAATGACGGTCAAACTCCAATTACTAGCATTAAATAGTTAATTATTATTTGGACCGAATCAGAACCTTAAAGTTTATTGATTCGGTTCTTTTATTTAAAGACACAATTAAGAGGCAAAAAAATGGCTAATGAAATTTTAAATGGTGTAAAAGTAGTTGATTTAACCCAATTTTTAGCAGCTCCTACTGCTGGCAGAATTCTGGGCGAATGGGGTGCAGATGTTATTAAGGTTGAAGCTCCTAAAGGAGATGCCGGAAGAACTCAAGGTGCAGTCTTTAATATGAAGTATGAAGATGATGAAAATTTGGGATTTGATGTATCCAATATGAATAAGCGATTTATTACCTTGAATACAAAAACTCCAGAAGGATTAGCAGCATTTAAAGATTTATTGAAAAATGCAGATGTTTTTTTAACTAGTGTTAGAACAAAGAGTTTGGAACATATGGGACTTTCCTGGAAAAGTTTACATAAAGAATTTCCAAAATTAATTTTTGCACAAGACCGTGGTTATGGTGAATTTGGTCCTAAAAAAGATGCAGCTGGTTATGATGCAACTGCTTACCAAGCAAGAGGTGGTGTCCAAGGTACTACTGTTGATAAGGGGAGCAACCCATATAACCCAGTTAATGGTTATGGTGATTTTCAGGTCTCGCTTACTTTAGTAGCTGGTATTTGTGCTGCACTACTTAAACAAAGAAGAACAGGACAAGGCGAAAAATTAACTGTTAACTTGAATCACGCAGCTATTTTTATGCAAAATATTGCAATGGTTTCAGCACAATATGGCAATGAATATCCAAAGAGTAGAAAAGAAGTTACTAACCCATTTAACGATACTTATATGACGAGTGATAATCGTTGGTTTGTGCTTTGTGTACCTGAATATGATCGTGATTTTGACAAAGTTATGCATGATGTTGGTCGTGATGATGTAATGGGTGATAAGCGTTACAACAAGATGGATACATTGAATGCTAATGGCACAAGTAGTGAGGTAATTGCTATTTTGGAAGATGCTTTCAAAAAGAAGCCACTGAAATATTGGTTAGACTTATTTGAAAAAGAAGATTTGCCTTTGGAAGCATGTCAAATTCCAACTGAAATTTATAAAGATCCAGAAGCACTTGATAATGATGAACTGCGCTTGATGACGTTCCCATCAGGAGCTAAGCGTTTTATCCCAACCAACCCTGTAAGATTTGAATCTCAAGGCAATCCCGTATTAACCCCTTCTAGAGCACAAGGTTCAGATACTCGTGAAATCTTAAAGGAATTAGGTTATAGCGAAGAAAAAATTAATAAGATGATTGCAGATGGCGCTGCGGGTGATGTGCGTCATATCGGGGAACCTATCAAATAGGAGAGATTAAGATGGCATTACAATATACAGAACAACAAAGAGAATATATTCATCTGGCAAAAGAGTTTGGTGATAGGTACTTAAAGACAAAATTAATCAAAGAATATGATCGCAAGGGTGATTGCCCAGTTGAAGCTTTTAAACCAGCAATTGATATGGGATTACATATGCTTGAAATCCCAAGAGAATATGGGGGTGCAGGGTTGTCATTTGAGGACTCGGCATTAGTTTTTGAAAAATTGGCAGAATATGATGCTGGATATGCTTTAACATTGATAACTTCATTTGTAGCTTTGCGGTGTGTGATGATTTCGGGTAGTAAAAAACAAGCACAAAAATTTGCAAATATTTTAAAACCTGGAAAATTTGCAGCCTTCACTTTGTCGGAAGCTGATGCTGGTTCAGATTCAGGGGCAGTTCGCGCAACTGCTGTTAGAAAAGGCGATGAATATATTTTAAATGGTGACAAAGCCTTTGCTACTAATGGTGGTGTAGCAGATGTATTCATTGGTATTTTTAGAACCTCAGATAATGGTAATCATGGCTTGTCAGCTTTTATGATTCCTAGAAATACTCCTGGTATTTGGGTTGGTAGACATGAAGATAAAATGGGGCTTCGTCTATCAAATACCGTACCAATTGCATTCAGAAATGTTCATATTCCTATTGATAATTTAATTGGAAAAGAGGGAAAAGGGATTAATATTGCTCTTAACTCTCTTAACTTATCACGGGCCTTTGTCTCAACATTAACTGTTGGTGTAATGCAAAGAGCTCTTGATGAAGCAGGAAAATATGCTGTTAAACGTGAACAATTTAATACACCAATTGTAAAGTTTGAATCTGTTCAAAATATGTTAGCTGATATGGCTACTAGTGTTGAAGCAGCTCGCTTAATGGTTAATAACACTATGAAGATGATGGACCAAGGTAGTCTTGTCCGAAAAGAAGGGGCGATGACAAAGCTTTTTGTAACTGATATTGCTCAAAAGGTAACTTCAGATGCAGTTCAAATCTTTGGTGGATACGGCTATACCCGGGCATATCCTGTTGAAAAATTGATGCGCGATGTCAAAGGTTTCCAAATTTTGGAAGGTACCAATGAAATTCAACGGATGACTATAGCACGAGAAGTTGAAAGAGATTATGAAGACTAGAGAGGATGAGTAAAGTGAAAATTGCAGTTATAGTTAAAAAAGAATTTTTAAGTTCAAAGGCTTATACAACTCATCGTCAAAAAGTTTCATATCATGATGAAGACCTCTTCTTAAGCAATAGCGATAAAGCAGCGATTGCTTTGGCGGTCACGTTAAAGCAAGATGGACAAGTTGATTTGTTTAGTTTTGAAAATGGAATAGTTGGAGAACGTGTTTTACGTGAAGGATTAAGCTATGGGGCAGATAGCGCTACCTTGTTTAAAGGAATAGATCCAGATGATCCTTTGAAATCTGCAGAAATTGCTCAAGTATTAGCTAATCAATTTAAGAAGCAAGATTATGACTTAATCTTAACGGGTGAAAGTTGTGAAAGTGCTAATTTTGCAGCTAGACTGGCTGATATGTTAGCTTATAACTTTTATGATCAAATTTCATATTTTGATGCTAATAAGAGCTTTGAATCACAGCTTAATCGAGGTAGTTTAACAGGTACTGCAAATTTACCGGCAGTTCTAACTATTACAGCAGCAGTAAAAAATCCAAAATTACCAAGCTTTTTAGATATGGAAGCTGCTCAAAAAGCTGAAATTAAAGATATTGAAATTAAGGCTTCAGACCAAGAAAAAAGTGAAATTATTGCTGATCAAAGAAAATGGAAAAAATTGATTTGGAATTTGGATGATGAGCCAGATGCAGTTGAAAAATTGGTTGAAGCTCTCAAACAGGATGGAATTTTGAAGTGAGGTTAAAAATGAGTAAAGCATATTTTATTCAATTTGAAGATCAAAACCTTAATGAAGGCTCAAACCTAGCAACTCTGGCTGGGATGAGTGGTTATTTTTCAGATTTAACCAATGTTGTTTTGACCAATCATAGTGATGATATTAAGCCGAAGTATGAAAACTGTGGTGTAAACACGGAAATTTATACTAGTAGTGATTTTACTTTAACAGATTTGCCTACGATTACTAATGCTTTGAGCAAGATAGTAGATGGTAATAATCATGCAGTGTTTGTCTTTGAAGATAGCAATTTAGGCAATAACTTAGCTAGTCGTTTAGCAGCTAAATTAAACTTGCCATTAGTTTGTCATGTTACAGATTTAACAATTAGTCCTAATTCGGTAACAGTTTCAAGAAATATCGCTGAAAGTAAAGCAGTTAGAGTAAGTCATTTAAAACAAGGTGGCGTAATTACTGCCAGCTTAAATGGTGTTATTTCTGAAAATGCAACTAATAGTCTTGAAGTTAATGAGTTTAATTTTAAGAGTGATAGTAAAGTTAGATATATTAAAAAGAAAAATGCGCAAAATGACTTGGTTTATGCCAAAACTATAGTTTCTGGTGGTAAAGGATTACAGGATGCTGCAGGCTTTAAACCTTTGATGCAATTAGCTCAAAAATTAGATGCAAGTGTTGGGGCAACCAAAGCTGTAACTGACCAAGGGTGGATTGATGCTACTAAAATGATTGGGGTTTCTAACTTAATAGTTAAACCAGATGTTTATTATGCTTTTGGTATTTCCGGTGCTGTTCAGCATACTGCAGGTATGGATAAATCTAAACATATAATTGCCATAAATACTGATAAAACAGCTCCAATTTTTAAATTGGCAGATTATGGTATAGTTGGTGATGCTAATCAAATCATTGACCGCTTAATTAATTTGCTTTAAAAGAGGTGATCAAAATGGGCGATTTTGAAACATTAAAAGATGCATGGGATTGGCGTGTTAAACAAACACCGGATAAGCTATTTATCGTTTATCAGCAACAACATTTTACTTATCAACAAGTAGATAATTTAGCTTCACAGACAGCATATTTACTAAAAAAATTAGGACTTCGAACAGGTAATATTATTGGATTACAATTTGAAGTAGACTTTGAAAATATTTTATATCTTATTGCCAGTATTAAATTAGGACTTGTTATTAATCCCCTAAATCCCCATTTTGATAGTACAGAAATTCAAAACTTAGTAGATCGTTTCAAGCCATTTGCAATTGTCACGCAAAAAGCTGTTAGAGGTAGAGACACAATCTACTATGATGATTTACCTAACTATGAATCATTATTTGTTGGTGACTTAAGATTGTTTATTCGAAATAAACGTACATTGCTCTTTTCTCAAACTGACAATGCTGAGGATGCACCAGCATTAATCTTGAATACCTCGGGGACTACAGGTGCACCTAAAGGTGTAGTGTTAACGAATAAAAATATCTTGAGTAGTGAATTTGCTTTTAATAAGGCTTTTGAAATTAATAGTGATGATATGATAGCAATGCCGTCTGGGTTTTATCATGCAATTGGTTTTCACCATGGCTTGATTTCAACTATTATAGCAGGTAGTAGCATGGTGATTATGCGGCATTATAATGTGAAAGACTTGGCTGAGATTCTAAAGAAATATCCAGTTACATTAGTTGACAGCGTACCTACAGTGATTTACGATATTTTGTTTGAAATTGAAGATTTAGGTCAATTAAGACAATTGATATCGGGTGGTGACAAGTTAAAATCCAATCTCCTAGAAAAAGCACGTTTAAGAAAGTTACCCGTTTATAATTGTTATGGGTTAACAGAGGCTGTACCATTTAGCTATACTCCTAAAAAGTATTTTGTAGATAGTAATTATACTTCTACAGCTGTTATTCCGATGGATGGAATAAAAATTCGGTTGTTAGATGAACAAAGACATGAAATAAAGCTAGCAAATATCAAGGGAAATATTGAAGTTTCAGGACCTGTGATTTTCAAAGAATATCTTTTAAATTCTGAAAAAACTGAGGC
The DNA here is from genome assembly GCF_007095465.1 of Lactobacillus mulieris. Classification (GTDB taxonomy): domain Bacteria; phylum Bacillota; class Bacilli; order Lactobacillales; family Lactobacillaceae; genus Lactobacillus; species Lactobacillus mulieris. Next base: position 33,443 of record NZ_SDGL01000007.1, on the reverse strand, counting down.
TAGCTTTGATGGTAAGTGGTTTATTACGGGTGATTTTGGCCACTATAATGATGATGGTTTATTAGAGATAGATGGTCGAAATAGTGATAAAATCATTCGTGGTGGAGAAAATATTTCAGCTAAAGTTGTTGAAGCTAAAATAATGTCGTGCCCTGTTGTAAAAGAAGTTGCTGTTTTGGGGCTCCCTGATGTAAGGTTAGGTCAACGAATCGGTGCATTTATAGTGTTAAAGACACCAGATTGTGATTTTTCGAAAACGCAGTTGAATGATTTTTTGTCAAATAATAAAGTTGATAAGAAACTTTGGCCTGAACGTGTTTTTTTGCTGGACCAACTTCCTAAGACAGTGAATGGAAAAGTCAAAAAATATATTTTGAAAGAAAAGGTAAAAGCAGAATAATATGAGTTTTTCTTTTTATAAGTGTGAGCTCGGAGATTTTGTAGTTACTCCGGAGATGTTGAATCATTTAGGAATTCTCCATGGTGGAAAGTTAGTGAAGCATTTAGATTCAAGTTTAGGGATTTTCGTTTCTAGATATAATGGAACTAGATGTGTTACTGGTAGAATTGACCAAATTAACTTTCTTAAAAGATCATATGTTGGTGATTGCGTTTATTTCGAGGCTAGTATATTAAAAACGAGTTTCCATACAATTACGGTTTATAGTGCAATAAAGAAAAGAAGATTGAATCAAGAGTCTGAACTAATAGGCGAAGCTGTGTTTACTTTTGTAGCAGTAACTCCAGAATTTGCTTTGGTACCTATGAAACCTTTTGTGGCTACAGATGAATGTCAAAACCAATTTATAAGTGAAAAACTCGCACAATTCAGACTTTAAATCATTTTTTGAGACTATTCTCTCTGAGATTAGTCTCTTTTTATTTGTCTTTTTAATATTGTGATTAATTGTATTAATAAAAAAACAATACTTTTTACATCTGATTGCTGATTATTATTGACTAAGTACTGAAATATAGTTACGGATAATGTACTTATCACAACTATAAAAGCGCTTGCAATTATATTGCTTTATTTTTGAGTAATCCTAAAAGAATTAATTATTTTTATTATGTAATTCGCATTATATTAAGTTTGTAACGTTAATAAATTCACAAAATATGAGGTGTAATTATGAAAAAAGACAATTATATTGGCGCTGCTGCTTCTGTATATTTGAATTATGCAGTTGTTGGTGTTGCTACAATTTTTATTTCACAATATCGAGACTTTTTTATTAAGGCTTGGAATACCAGCGCAGCTGGTCTTTCAATGGTATTAGCTGGTGTTGGCTTAGGCCGTATTCTAACGATTCTGTTAGCCGGAGCAATTAGTGATAAAATTGGTCGTAAGAAGACATTGTTGATTGCTTTAGTTTGCGATATTTTATTTCTACTTGGTGCTGCATTTGCAAGAAATATTTGGGTAGCAGGCGTTGCAGCTTTGTTTTTTGGTGCAACAAATTCATTTGGTGATACAGCGGGTTATCCAGCTTTGGCAGATGCCTTCCCCAATAAAACTGCTACTATGAATTCATTGGTTAAAGCAGCTATGCAAATAATGCAGTTAATTTTTCCATTTTGGGTGGCAGCTTTTCCAAATCCGCATGCAACAGCAATTGCATTAATAATTATTATTGCTTTTGATATTTTTACAACTTTGAAGGCGGTATTTGCTTCACAAGAAGAAAGTAAATTAAAGCAAGAAGTGAAAAAGACAAATATTCAAAACCAATCTATAAATCAACCTAGTTTAGCAGTAGATGGAGTAATGATTATTGCATTAGGTTTTACGCTTTGTTTTACTTTTTATATTTTTTCACTTTATGTTCCATTCTTTGGCTCAGTGGTTTTGCATCAAGTACCCGCAACTGCCAACCAATTGATTTCTTGGTATTCAGCCGCATCATTAATTTCCGTATTTATTACTTCAGCTCTTGTAACTAAAATAAAAAGATTGTATTTAATTTTAATTTATTCAACTATTTCAACTTTAGGCTTATTGTTTATGGTCTTAATGCCATCGATTATTAGTGCACGGTTGGGTGCAGTGGCCGTAGGCTTTTTTGCAGCAGGTGGAGTTTGGCAAGTAGGCTTATCAGTTTTGACATCATATTTCCCAACAGATCATGGTAAATTTACATCATATTATTCATTTATGGCCGCAATTTGTTATTTTGTTGCTCCATTAGTTGCAAGTTTTGTAATTAAAAATACGGTTACTAGCGTTTTAGCAGTTTTTTGGATTACTGCAATTATAACTGCTATTTCAGTTATATTAGTATTACTACTATTACAAAGGAGTAAAAAATTTAATTAAACTTATATATCATCAATTTTTATAAAAGAACACAATTAGTAGTCTGGATTAACTAACTGCCAATTGTGTCCTTTTTTCTAAAAAAACTATCTTAAATGAATAGGAATTATTTTATGAATATCTTTTTCAGAGTTTTGTATACTTTGGAAGCAAATATTTATTAGTTGAGTTGCGATTTCTGAAATGTTTTGATTTACACTTAATAAATCTGGGAAAAGGTTTGAAACTAATTGACTACCATCAAAACCCGTTATTACCGGAAAGTAACTCATTTGATGTGTGTGCTCTTTAACTAGTAACGCCGTTAAATCGTCTGTACAACAAATAGCATCATATGATTGATTATTAATAATTTGTGCTATTTGAATTTTTCTATTTATTATTGAACTTTCAAAGTCAGTATAAGCTGTTTTGACATGTACTCCATAATAATTAAAAACTTTTAACATGCCTTTTATACGATCGTTTAGAGGAAAATAATCCATTTGATTTCCCGAAATAATTAATATATTTTTACAACCTAAACTTAAAATTTTTTGCGCTATTTTAAAACCACCATCTAAATTGTTTGATTCAACTATTGGAATAGTTTTATGTATTTTTCTATCAAAGGAGACTATCGGAAAGTCACTATAATCATGTTGCAAGGTTTTAAGAGGAGAACTAGTGATAATCCCACTTATTTCTCCATCCTTTATCTTCTTAATATAGTAATCAATTGAATGATTCATATCATTGTCAATTTGTAAAATAGTTGAATATTGATAGCCATTTAATTGTTTTACTAACTGACTGAATAGTTCTGAATAGAAAGGGTTTGTTATCGATGGAAAAATAACGAGAATATTTTTATTTTTATTGATTCTGGGAGACCATTTTTTGGAATGGTAATTTAATTTCTTAACAGCTAAGTCTATTTTTTGTGCTGTTTCCTTTGAAACATTACCAACTTGATTTAAATATCTACTGACTGTTGCAATAGAAACATTTGCTGTTTGTGCTACATCTCTAATTGTTGATGCCATTATATATCTCTTTTCTTACTGTTACATTTTGTTACATAGCGGTATATCCCTAATCTTGATTTAAGTAATGTAAACTTTGTAACAAGCATATATTGAATCCGCTTTCTTTTATTATATAAATGTAAACCAAATAAAAGAAAAAAGAAAGTGAGTTTTTATATGAGCAAATATGATTATAAGCAAGACGCTCAAAAAATTATTCATGCATTAGGTGGAAAAAGTAACATTAAAAGAGTTTTTCACTGTATGACACGAGTAAGAGTTTATGTTAAGAATGAAAAATTAGTTGATGCTGAAAGTATTGCAAAATTACCAGAAGTAGCAGGTACAACATGGAATAATGAGCAATTTCAAATAATTGCTGGTACATATGTGGGTGGCATCTATGACGCTTTAGTTGATTTAGGTGTCCCAAATGATGATGTAGATACCAGCGACATGACAAGTAATTCAAATAACGGCACAATAATGTCAAAGATTGTTGAAGCAATTACAGGATGTATGACACCACTTATTCCTGCTTTAACTGCCGCTGGTATGATTAAGGTTGTTTTAGCTTTATGTACAACCTTTAATTGGGTATCACAAACAAGTAGTACTTTCCAAGTTATCAGTTTTATGGCTGATGCAATGTACTATTTCTTACCATTCTTCGTTGCAGCAAATGCAGCTAAAGTATTTAGGGTAAATCAGTCTTTAGCACTTTTAATTGCGGGTGTATTTTTGCATCCCAATTTTGTTAAAATGATGGCAGCCAAAGCACCAATTCTTTTCTTTGGAGCACCTGTTTATAAGTATGACTACTCATATTCAGTTATTCCTATTTTATTAATGGTTTGGTTAATGTCATACATTTCCAAATTCTCAAAGAAAGTGTCACCTGATATTATCCGCTTAATTATGGAACCAACTTTGACAATTGTAGTTAGTGCACCATTAGCGCTTTTGATTGTTGGGCCAATTGGTGGTGTTATTGGTGAAGGATTGGCTATTGTAATCAAATTCTTATCAGCTCATTTAGGCTTTGTAATTGTTGGTTTGTTAGCTGCAGCGTTCCCATATATTGTTATGACAGGTATGCACCATGCTTTAACTCCAATTGGATTGAACGCAGTTGCAACCGGTGGAGATACACTTATTTTTGTATCTCAAGTGTGTTCAAACGTCGCTCAAGCTGGTGCCGCATTAGCTGTAGCAGTTAAAAGTAAAAATAAGAATATGAAGCAATTAGGGTCAGCTACTGGTATTTCAGCTTTAATGGGAATTACCGAACCTGCTCTTTATGGTGTTACATTAAAACTTAAAAAGCCATTACTTGCAGCTACAATTGCTGCTGGTGTTGGTGGTATTATTGGTGGTATTTTACAAGTTACATTGTATATCCCTCAAAATTGTTTATTAGCATTACCAGCCTTTATTGGTGGTAAAAAGCCATGGATTAACTTTGCCTTTGGGTCACTAATGATTTTAGTTTCATTTGTGATGGCCTTTATTCTTACTTTAGTATTTGGATTTAAGGAAAATCAACAATCAGTAAAAAATGCAAAGAAATCAGTTAATACAGCAGATGCTGTGATTATTGAAAAGCCTGCTACTGTATCAGCACCTGTTGAAGGGCAACTTGAAAGTTTGACATCTGTACCGGATAGAACTTTTTCTGAAAAAATGATGGGAGATGGAGTTGCAATTAATCCAAGTAATGGTGTCGTAAGAGCGCCAGCAGATGCAACAGTTATTTCAATTATGGATACTAAGCACGGAATTATCTTACAACTTAAAAATGGTGCTCAGATTTTAATCCATATCGGTTTGGATACCGTAAATTTAAAAGGAAAATACTTTGAAAGTACTGTTAAGAATGGCGATAAAGTTAAGAAAGGCGATATTTTAATTAGGTTTGATAAAAAGCAAATTTTAGCTGCTGGTTATAATTTAATTACGCCAATTATTGTTTTGAATACTTCAGCTTATAATAAGATTCAAATGGAAGATAAAGGAGAAGTTACCTTTAACGATATTGTTCTTGATTTGAACTAATTTAGAAGACGTCTCCATTAAGTTGGGACGCTTTTGATTTAAGGAGTTAAATATGAATAAATTTCCAAAAGATTTTTTATGGGGTGGCGCTACCGCCGCCAATCAATATGAAGGTGGCTTTCAGGAAGACGGAAAAGGACTTAATGCGATTGATGTATTAACTAATGGCTCAAATACTGAACCACGAAAAGTTACCTGGAAAAAAGCTAATGGAACTATTGGTGCTATACCAATGGTATGGGGAAAGAATTTTGACTTTCCTAAAGACGCTAGACCAGCAATAGTGAATTGTTATTATTATCCAAGCCACTCAGCTACTGATTTTTATCATCATTATAAAGAAGACATAAAATTAATGGCAGAAATGGGATTTAAAGTGTTTCGCTTATCACTTGGGTGGTCAAGAATTTTTCCTAATGGTGATGAATCTGAACCTAATCAGGCGGGGCTAGATTTTTACGATAAAGTTTTTGATGAATGTCATAAATATGGGATTGAACCATTAGTAACTTTATCACATTACGAAACTCCTCTAGGCCTTATCACCAATTACGGTGGTTGGAAAAATCGTAAATTAATTAAATTCTTCACTAATTATGCTAAAACAGCTTTTACTGCATATAAGGGAAAGGTTAAATACTGGCTCACTTTTAATGAGATTAATGCAATGGACGAAGCTCCTTATATGGGTGGAGGATTGTTGGACACATCTAAGCAAGCAAGAGCTCAGGGGGCGCATAATCAATTTGTTGCTTCTAGTATTGCTGTGAAAATCGCACATGAAATTGATTCAAATAATAAAGTTGGACAAATGCTTGCATATTCTCCAATTTATGGATTAACAGCAGACCCCAAAGATCAATTGACGGCTTTGAAGAAAATGCAGAATGCTTTGTTTTATGCAGATGTCCAAACAGGAGGATATTATCCTGAGTATCGATTGAAACAATACGAACGTGATGGCATAAAACTTGATGATAAACCTGAAGATTATGACTTGATTAAGCAATATCCAGCAGATTTTCTTAGCTTTTCTTGTTATGGGTCATTAACAATTACTACCCATGATGAAGACGGTAAAGCTGGTGGTGGGAATTTGGGAGCTAATACTGTAAAAAATCCTTATCTTAAAACAAATGCTTGGGGCTGGGCAACTGATCCTGATGTGTTACGTATTGCTTTAAATCAACTTTGGGATAGATATCATAAACCTTTATGGATTGTGGAAAATGGTATAGGATGGAATGATCAAATTTCAGAAGATGGAAAAATTCATGATGACTATCGAATTAAATATTTGGATGCTAATATAAAGTCTATGCGCGATGCTATTAATTTAGATGGCGTTGATTTAATGGGATATACCATGTGGGGATGTATTGATTTGGTTTCTAACGGTACTGGTGAAATGAAGAAACGTTATGGTTTTGTATATGTAGATCGTGATGATCGAGGTAATGGGTCAATGAAGCGGATTCCGAAAGATTCATTTTATTGGTATAAGAATGTAATTGCGGCTGACGGTTCAAATTTATAAGTTTTAAGTAGTTCAGAAAATAATTAATCTGAGCTACTTTTGTTTTCGCCAATTTTGAGGACTTATTCCGGTAATTTGAGAAAATTGCTTGCTAAAAGATGAAACTTCCTTGTAGCCTAATTCATTAGATATTTCTTCGATACTTTTTGTGGTTAGTTTCAGTTGTTCTTTTGCTAAGCTAATTCTGATGTTTAGACGTAAATGTATAAAGTCTTGCTTAAATAACTTTTGACAAAGACGGGATAGATAATTTTTTTGATAGCCAAATTCATTTGCCATTTCAGATAAAGTAACTTGTCCGTTGTGACGAGCTATATACGACATTAAAGCACCTGCTTGGGTATCTTTACTTGCATATTTTACTTTTTTAGATGGAAAATCTGAATCTACTTTTGAGATTTTCTGACGATGATTATGAAGTAATTCAGTTAATAGTAAGCCACTAATTCTTTGTGATTGAAAATCATAATATTTATCTCGTTTTTTGCTTGCAATGATTTGTAAAATGTCTAGATAATTGTGGCAAATTTGTGATTGTATTTTTTTAAAACAGATATAACATAAATCCTTATTTGTATCATTCATCATGTCATGAATTAAGGGGTTGTCAGCAACGAGATACTGATTTAAAGGACTAGGATATTTTATATCTATACTAATTAATCGAATAACATCATGTCTTGATTCGCTTGAAATTCTAATATTTTTAAAGTGATGAGAAACAATTATATCAGATCTTGTTAGCTGTATAGTTCGATTACCAGAACTTAGAATACATGTAGTTAAGGCTTCTAAAAATTCCATGTGAAAATAATTCAAACTATTATTTTTAAAGCTTTGTTTTGAACTGTTAACGATTTCATTATTGCTATAAGAACGATACTTAAGAACCATATTTTTACCTATAAGATATATAAAACTAAAATTAAAGATAACTTTTACTATTAAATTGTAAATCTATTCACGATATTATTGAAACGAAAAATGAGAAAGGATAAAGATTATGGTTAAAGAAATATTTACTGATGTTGTTATAGCTGGTACTGGTGGTACAGGACTTTCATGTGCCATGGTTGCTGCAGAAAACAATTTAAAAGTTATTGCAGTTGAAAAATTGTCTCAAATAGGAGGAAATACACGTATTTCAAGTGGCTTTTTTGCTGTTGGTACAAAAGAACAACAAGCTGAAGGCTTACATTTGTCAACTAAAGAAGCTATTAGACAATTAAATGAATATAATCATTACTTAAATAATGGCCCCTTAACAAAGAGAATTGTAGAAAATGCTAAGCCGACTTTAGAAGTTATTGAAAAGTGGGGAATGGAAATAAAACTAAATCCAACATCTAATACAACTCAATACGCTCATAAAGATAATCCTTATGCTGGTGGATCTTATCATATGTATCAAAATAAGGATGATTCATATAAAAGAATTAAGAAAAATCTTGAGGAAAAAGGTGTTAAATTTCTATTTAAAACTACTATGAAAGACTTGGTTAAGGATAAGGATGGATTGATCAAAGGAATAATTGCTGTAGATGAAAATGGAAATGAAGTTAAAATTTACGCCAAAGCAACTTTAGTAGCAACTGGTGGATTCGGAGGTAATGTTAAGCGAGTCGCTAAATTAATGAAAACTAATCGAATGAGAAGTTTAGGAGTTCCAAGTATGGGAGAAGGGATGACAGCACTTGAAAATGCAGGGGCTGTTAATATTGATTCACATGCATTAATCCATGCGGCTCAACTAGCTAAATCTAAGGTCACACAAAACACATCTAAAAAGCACTTAGCTGGTTTTAGTGATAATCCGTTAACGAGACTATTACTTACACCATTAATGTGGGTCGATCCAGATGGTCGTCGCTTTACTAATGAAGATACTGTTTATGATACAGTGCTTTGGGCTAATGCTGGATATAATGTGGGCGGTATGTATTACATTTTAGTTGATACAAAGACATTAAATGAGTATACAAAAGGGACAAAATTAATTGTTTCTAAAGCTGGACCTGGTGCAACAGATAAGCCTGGTGATTTCGTTAAGTTAGCTGATGAAGCTGTGAGATTAGAAACTGCATTTAAGGGTGAAACTTTAGCTAAATTAGCTGAAAAAGCAGATATGAATTTGAAAAATCTTGAAACCTCAGTAAAGACATATAACGAAGCAATTAAAAATAAAGATGATAAAGAATTTGCTAAGAAGTCCGATCATTTAATTTATAGCGTAGAAGAAGGCCCATTTTATTTATTTAAAGCACAAGTTGCTTATCTTGGAACGGTAGGCGGTGTTAGAGTTGATGATCATATGAGAGTTTTAGATAAAAGCTTTAAACCTATTAAAGGATTATACGCTGGTGGTGCCAATGCTGGTGGGTATTATGAAGGACAGAGTTATCCAGCATATGAAGGCTTAGCGTCAGGATTTGCTTGGACTAGTGGTAGATTAGCAGGATTAGCAATTGTAAGTGACTTAGGAGATTAAAAATGAAAATTTCAAATTCAACATCTTCATATATCACTAAAACAAGGATTGGGGTTTTAGCGGTTAGTGCAATGGGTATGGCTTCATTAGCGATTACGCCATCTTATGCAGCAATTGCAAGAACATTTGCATTATCGAATACAGGCGTTCAAATGTTAACATCCTTGCCCAACTTATTTATGATGATTGCAGGAATTGTAGTAGGAAAATTGACAGCTGCCAAATTAAATTTAAAAATATTAACTCTCGCAGCTATTTTATTAATTGTTCTAGGTGGATTTATGCCACTTATCTACAATTCATCTTTCGCTTTTTTAATGGGGTGTTCTTGTTTAGTAGGACTTGGTCAAGGAGCTTGTACTAATTTATCACAGGTTTTGATTTCTCAGTTATTGCCTAAAAAGCTTCAACAATCAACCATGGGATTAACAACTACATTTACTAATATTGGTGGGATTATATTTATTATGGGTGGCGGTCAATTAGCCGCTTCAAGCAGTTGGATAAACAATTATTGGATTTACATTTTCAGTTTACTAGTTTTAGTTGTAGCAATTTTGTTAATTCCACTTTCACCAAAAGATTTAAATGAAAACTTAAGTGATACTGAATCCAATCAAGGAATAAAGCTTAATAAATATGTCTTTTATTGTGCATTTTGGGCTTTTTTAATCATGATGCTGAATAATATTTTGAATAATAATATATCTTTATTTATTGTTCAAGAAAAATTAGGAGGTACATCTGAAGCAGCATTAACATCGACACTTTCTCTTGTTGGTGGAATGCTTTGCGGATTTATTGTAGGAATAATTGGTAAAAAATTTAAATATACTTCTGTTTCAATCGCATATTTATTGTATGGCTTATCATATTTATTAATTGCATATGGTAATAGTCTATTAACAGTAATTGTTGGTAGTTTTATTGTAGGTGCGGCAATGAGCATTGCTATGGGAACATTTCCATATTTAATTTCGATTTCGGTCAATAAAAGCAGCATATCTATGGCTTTAGGAGTTTATGCAGCTATTAATGCAGTTGGTGGTGTAATCAGCCCATTTGTCATTAATCCAATAACTACTACTTTATCTAAAGTTGGCTTTAATGCCTTTTCAGTTGGTGGTGTAATTGCATTAGTTACTTATGTAGCTATTTTATTTAGTGGCTTTCAAAAGAAATTAGTAATTAATGCAGAAAATAATTAATTTAAAAAATAGATATCCAAGTTGATATCTATTTTTTAATGTAAATAAATTATGTAAAGCACACTCGATTTTATCAAAATCAATAGTTTTAGCGTTAATTATATTCCAAAAACCTATCACTTTTTATATATAAATATAAACTACTTTCGTATAAGCATATCTTATGTAATTCGCTTACATACGCATAAAATAGGGGGGGGGTAGTGAGCTTTCTATAAAAAATCATTTTTTAAATTCTTGCTAGACTAGAAATTGTAGAAATGTTTTTAGTTTTAGAAAGGATTACATATTTTTTATGGGAGAGACAAATAAAAAACTACGCTACTCACTTAGAAAAATGAAAAAGGGTGGAGCTGCATCTTTTGTTATTGGGGCAGTAATTTTTTTAAGTGCAGTAGAATTAAATTCTAAGCAAGTCTATGCAGCCGATACAAATAATGAAACAGCTGCACAGTCTAGTTCAAATGAAGTTTCAGCTAGTTCAGATACTTCTACTGAAACTGCGCAGGAAGAAAAAAGCCAAAGTACAAATATATTTATTTCAAAGCCAACAATTAACGAAGTTTTTGTTGGTGATAAGCTCATTAAGGGAACTACCAAGGCGAATGCTCAAGTAATTCTATATAGTGGTAGTTCAAAAGTACAAACTATTTCTGCAGATACAACAGGTGCATTTACTTTCAATCTTACTAATGCTGTAAGTGATAGTGATAGTTACTCTGTTCAAGTTGAAGTAGATGGGTCACAAAGCGCTAAGACTGACATTAAACCAATTACGCGTTCAAATACTAAGCCTTTAGCAAATGAACGGAATGCATATACTGCTTATGATGTTTCTTTAGCTAATCGAGGATTTAAGTATGATGAAGATAGACATGAATCATATGTGGAATTAGATCTTTCATTAGGACTTTTATCTGAAGCATATCTTGATTTAAATAATGCCAAGATGTTTTATCAAATAGATCCAACTCTAGCACCATATATTGATAAGATTGTCTTTACTAGACCTCTTTTATCTGATGGCGAAGCAACCAAAGATACTTCTAATGAAGTGGCAGGTGCTTCTAATGTCTGGACCAGTGGTGTTTTAACTACACAAAATGGTCCAGTTCGAGCAGCTTTGGCTGGACCAGCTTCAAGTACTTACAAAATATATTTAAAAGCAAACACACCAGATTCTGTCTTATCTAAACCATTAACCTTTACTATGTGGGCTCGCTATGGCAGTGGACAAGATATGGTTTCAGATTTTAGCAAGAACCTTATTTTAAATGATAATGAAACAACGACTTTTAGTAGTAACAATTTCTTTAAAGATAAGGACATAGTTAATAACGATGGCCCAATTTTAGACAATATGACTGTTAACTATGCAAATAAGTCAATTACAACTCGTTACCGAATTAATGGTTCTTTAATTGGAAATAAAGATAACTTAACACTCAGAATCAGAGGTAATGACAACTTATTAAAGCTTATTGATAAAGTCACTATTGGAAATAAGACCTATAAATTAGCTGATAATACCTTAAAATATCAAACTGGTGAATTATACATTAATGATATCGGTGGAAGTAGTTTGGGATTTTTATCATCGTTAGCCAATCGGCAAGATTTTAATGTTACTTTCTTTTTGAAAGATGACAAATCTTTTGCTAATGCCTTAACAACTGAATATCAACAATTTGATTTCTTGTTTGGAATTTATGACAGCACTAATTACGCAACTGCTTTTCATGCTCTTGACACAATAACTAATAGTTTATCAACCAAGACTTATACTACTGGTGGTAAGTACGGCACCAAGACATATGACTTGAGAACTTTTAAGCCAATTCTAGATAACTTAATTAAAAATAAGCAAGATAATCCAACAACTTATTTAACATTTGAAAATAAGCCAATTGCTACTACTGAAAACAATCCATATGAAGCAGTTAAAGCGGCACTTGAATCACCAACATTTAATAACTTATCTATTGCTCGTGCTTTAGTAAATGGAGCAGATCGTAAGCAATTAGATAATATAGCAAGATTTGTTTGGGATAATGGTGCTAGAAATGACTTGCTAAAGTATTTAGATGTAGCTAATCAAGTCGCTGGATATATTCACTTGGCCTTTCCAACTAATTCAACTGACTTTCCAGGGTTACTTTTAAGTAATACTCGCGCTGGAACATTTATCTCAGCTAGTGATAGCGATTGTGATGGTATTTTGGATATAACTGAAATTGATAACTCATATGGAACTAACCCTTCAGTTGCAGATACCGATGGTGACGGGATTAGCGATGGTCAAGAACTGATTGAAGGTCGTGATCCTGGTGTTGCTCCGTTTAATTGGACTGATGCTAATGGTAATCGGCTAAGTATTGATGTAGATACTAGAGCTATCTCAGGACAGTTAGGTAACCACAACTATCATAATGAGGTTATGCAACCAAGAACTGTTAACTTATATAAAGTTGATGATACTGGTAAGAAAACATTAATTGCTTACACTACTTCAGCTGTTGATCAAAATGGTAGTTTTACATTATCAAAATTCACTTTGAATAAGGGAGACAAACTCGTTATTGGATATGTTACTCCGAGAACCAATAAGTCTCTTACTGATAAGGATACAATTTTGCAACAAGCCTTTCCAACTGAACAATTTTCTAATGAAATTATTGTTAAAGGAAAGCAAGTTACAGTTACTTTTGATATGAATGATGTTAGTGATGGCGAAAATCAAGATATTAAAGTAGAAAAGGATTCTAGTTTTAATAAAGATAATCTAACCTTGCCAACTCCTTCAATGAAAGCTGGTTATTCATTTAAAGAATGGAATACACAAGCTGACGGCAAAGGAACTGTTATTACAGCGGATACTCTTTTTGATAAAGATACTACAGTTTATGCAATTGGCGAAAAGATCAAATTACCAAGCCCAGCTAATGTTAAGGCCGAAACTAGAATTAACGATAAGACCAAGGGGCAAGAAACTATTATCACTGGTAAGGCTACACCTGGTGCAACAGTTACAATTAAAGATAATTTAGGTAATGAAATTGGGACTGGTGTTGCTGATGATGCAGGTAACTTTGAAATAAAAGTCAATAAGCCGCTTGCAGAAGGAAGTCAAATTTCAGTTGAAGTTTCAAAAGATGGTCAAACAAGTGATGCTGTTGAAGTAACGGTAGGACAAAATAATTTCCAAAAAGGTGAGCCATTAATTAAACCAGCTTCTCCAACAGACCTTACTGCTAAAACAATTAGAGCTAGCGATGGAACCAATAATTCAACAACAGTTACTGGTAAAGCAGTAGCGGGAGAAGCTGTAATAGTAAAAGATAGTTCAGGTAATGAAGTTGGAACCGGTGTAGTTGGCAATGATGGAACATTCATTATTACTACTTCCAAGCCAATTGCTGAAAACGAAGAAATTCAAGTTACTGTAAACCAAGATGAAGTTGATAGTGATCCAGCTAAAGTTGTTGTAACTGCTAAAACAGAACCGACTAAGCCAACTGAAGTAACGGCTAAAACATTACCTGATGGCAACTCAGATAGTACCATTGTTGCTGGTAAGGGAAAAGCTGGCGAAGTAGTAACTGTTAAGAATGATGCTGATAAGGTAATTGGAACTGGTAAAGTTAATGATGATGGAACATTTAGTATTAAGACTAATGAAGTTGTTGATCCAGGTAAATCTGTAACTGTTAATACAAGTAACGATGGCCTAGATAGTGATCCTGTTTCTGCGACTGTTTCTGGAGAAACATTTAGTTCGATAAAGCAAGCTGCGAAAGATTCGATTGATAATTTGACTCATTTAAATAATGCTCAAAAGCAAAGTGCTAAAGATGCAATTGAAAAAGCTACTACAGTTGATGAGGTGACTGATACCCAAAATAACGCTATATCGACTGATACTAATATGAAGCAATTATCAGAAGATTCTAAATTAGCAGCCGACAAAACGCAAAATCCATATCTCAATGCGGATTCTGAGAAGCAACAAGCATATGACAAGGCAGTTGAAGAAGCCCATAAACTCTTGAATAAAGAAAGTGGCACAAGTGTTGGTGCTGATAAAGATTCAGCTGAAGTGGCACGAATCAAACAAGCTGTTGATGATGCATATGACGCATTGAACGGTAATTCTAGTTTTGATGATGCTAAGCAAAAGGCAAAAGATGCAATCGATCAAATGTCTGATTTATCAGACAGCGATAAGCAAAAGGCTAAAGAAAAGATAGATCAAGCTAAAACTCTTGAAGAAATAGCTAAGGTACAGAAAGATGCCCAAGAGTTAAATGATATTAAGAAAACTGCCAATGATTCCATCGATCAAATGTCTAACTTGAATAATGCTCAAAAAGAAACTGCTAAAGCAGCTGTGAAATCAGCAGAAGATAAAGATGCGATTGAACAAGTGGTTAGTCAAGCTAAGGAAACTGACACTGCTATGGATAATTTGAAGAAAGATGATAATTATACCAATAGTGAGGCTATCAAACAGTCAAGTAATTACGCCGGTGCAAGTTCTGAAGCACAAAAAGAATTTAATGATGCATATGAGACTGCTAAGACTTTGCTAGATAAGGAAAAAGGCTCAAGTACAGGAAATGTAGCAACAGATGCAAATAAAGTTAAAGAAATTAAGCAACGATTAGATGATGCGACAGCTAACCTTAAATCTAATGCTGATACTAATCTTGATGATGCTAAGCAAAAAGCTAAAAAAGCAATTGATCAAATGTCTGATTTATCAGACAGCGATAAGCAAAAGGCTAAAGAAAAGGTAGATCAAGCTAAAACTCTTGAAGAAGTGGTTAAGGCACAAAAAGATGCCCAAGAGTTAAACGACATTAAGGCTGAAGCTAGGTATGATATCACTGAACTGCCACATTTGAATAATGCACAAAAACAAAGTGCGCTTGATGCAGTAAAAAATGCAAATACAGTAGATGATGTAACCATCGCAAGAAATAATGCTCTTTCTACTGATGGAAATATGCTTGAATTATCAAAAGATTCTAAATTATCAACTGATAAGACCCAAAATCCATATGTTAATGCTGATTTGGAAAAACAAGAAGAATATGATAAGGCAGTAAAAAATGCATATGACCTTTTAGATAAAGAAAAAGGGACAAGTGTCGGTGCTGATAAAGATCCTGCAGAAGTGGCACGAATTAAGCAAGCAGTTGACGATGCTTATGATGCCTTAAACGGAAATAATGCTTTTGCCGAAGCTAAGCAAAAAGCAAAAGAAGCGATTGATAAGGTTTATAGTAACCTAAACGATAAGCAAAAAGAGATTGCTAAGAAACGAATTGATTCAGCTGAATCAATGGATGAAATTCAGGATGCAGACAAAATTAATTCAACTTTAAATGATAAAATGGGTGAATTAAAAGAAACTGCTAAATTAGCAGATGAAACTGAAAAAACTTCTAATTACCTTAATGCCGACTCTGAAAAGAAGCAAGCTTATAAAGAAGTAGCTGATAATGTTAGAGAAACAGTTACTCCATCTGGGGATGATTTATCTACGGATCAAGTTGCAAAGTTAATTGATGATGAAGCTAAGAAGAGAGCGGAATTAAATGGGGATGCTAGAGAGAAAGCTAAGCAGGAATTGGAAAAGAATTATGATGATAGTAAAGCTATGCAAGATAGTAATACTCCAACTCCTAAATACTCCAATGCTAGTGAAGAAAAGAAGCAAGCTTTCTACACAGCTCTAGAAACTGCTAAAAATATTTTAGATAATTCAGATTCAACAGAAGATGAGTATAAGACTGCCAATGCAGAACTAGAAAAAGCTAAAGCAGAACTAGACGGTCAAGCAACTGATGAATCTAAGTCTAAGTTTGATGAAGCATTGAAGAAGGGCGAAGAAGTTAAAAATAATTCTAATGCAAGCCAAAACCAAAAAGAAGTAGATGAAGCTACAAAGAACTTGAAAGAAGCTCAAGCAGGTTTGGACAATCACGCAACTGTCAAGACTTTATCAAAATTGACTAAAAATAATGTAAAACTTAAAAAGCAAACTTTACTACCTCAAACTGGTACAGAAACTAACCCAATAACTGCTTTAGGGGTTGCTCTTTTAGCATTGAGTGCAGGCATTTTTGCTAAGAAAAAAAGAGATGATGAAGCTTAATCATAAATAAAATTTCTATCTAATATATGAAATCCTACTTTTAGTTTACTTAATAAACTAAAAGTGGGATTTTTTGGTAAATAAATTTATATTGACTCTACATTAGTTATAGTTCTACAGAGAATTAAGTCTTTTTTGTGTATTTATGTGTGTAAAGATTTATTTTCTCTGGAGGTAATTATGTCATATCATGATGACAAGTTTTATGGTTTCACAAATGATGAGATTTTTGGTAGTATTATGCAAAATAAGCGCTTTTGTAAGGCGATTATTCAAGCGGCACTACCTGATGTAAAAGTAGTCTCGGTAGAAAGTATTGATGCACAAAAAGAATTAGGGACAAAGAGTGATAAGCGCAGTAAATCTGTTCGCTTAGATATTGCAGTTAAAGACCAATCTGGTAACTTGTACGATTGTGAAATGCAAGTTAATAACAACCATGACATTGGACCACGAATGAGATATTATCAGTCGTCAATGGACAGGGATACCTTGGACCGAGGGGAGCCGTATACTTCACTATCTAGAACTTATCTAATTTTTCTTTGTGCATTTGACCCGTTTGGCAAGGATAAGTTACGTTATAGCTTCCATCTTTATGATGACGAAGATAAAGGTATTCAACTTAAAAATAATGCGGAAAATATCATTATTAATTCAAAAGGTAGTGGAAGTGAAAATGTCGATTTGTTAAATCTCCAAAAACTAATGAACGATGATAAAATAGAATCAAAAGGAATCTTTAAAGAGATTCAGACCAAAATTCAAGAATACAATGATGATCCGAAAAGGAGAAATCTTATGAGAACAGCAGAATTAAGGATGAAGGAAGAAACAGCAGTAGCGGAAAAACGTGGCGTTGAGAAAGGTCGCGAAGAAGAGCAAAGAAAGGCTATAAAAAATACATATAAACTATTTAAAAGTTTAAGCCCCAATTCTACAGTGGATGAAGTTTTACAATGGATAAAAGCAAACACAGATGTTTCTCTTTCAGATGAAGAAATAAAAGCTATCTTGAGTAAAAGTAACTAATTTTGCTTCAAAAGGAGAAATCTTATGAGAACAGCAGAATTAAGGATGAAAGAAGAAACAGCAGTAGCGGAAAAAAGAGGCCGAGAAGCAGGAGACAAGAATACGGTGAAAGTGTTCAAAGCATTAAAACCAGATGCAACAGTAGCAGAAGGCCTGGCATGGATAAGGGCTAATACTGATGTTTCACTTTCTGATGAAGAAATAAAATCAATTTTGAGAGAAAAGTAGACTCCGAAAAGGAGAAATCTTATGAGAACAGCAGAATTACGGCTGAAAGAAGAAACGGCAGTAGCGGAAAAAAGAGGCCGAGAAGCAGGAGACAAGAATACAGTGAGGTCTCTCACGCTGACAATTAAAGAAATGCGTCCTGAAATTAATGAGCTAGATTTATTTAAGCAAATTAAGAAAACTGTAGGTTCAGACTTCAGCTTAAATGATGCAGAAATCAAAACTATAATTCACCAAAATCTTAAATAAGGATGAAGAAATGCAAAAAGCATTGGTAAAATTTAAATTTACCAATGCTTTTATTTATATAATATTTTTCTATAAAATTAATGTTTTATTGCTTCCAGTCACTGTCAAACTTAACTTTACCAGCTTTGATTGCAGTGTTAACATTGTTGCCCTTGGCTGCCTGAGATAAAATGCTTTCCATGATTGAGCTTAAATCAGAGAAGGTTGCATCGGAATTTTTAGAAACTGGAATAGTGTAAAGCTTTTTAGTAGTAGATGATAATATAGCTGGTGCTTTGACACTCTTAGACTTCTTGTATTCTGCTGAATTCAAAGCTTGCGTGTTAACTGGAATGTAACCAGTTTGGCTTGCCCACTTGAGTTGGCTTGATTTTGAAGTTAGGAACTTGATGTACTTAAATGCTGCGGATTTTTGCATACTGCTTGCATGATTGAACATGTAAATATCTGTTCCTTGAGGGATATTGTATTCAGATGGACGAGCAGCAACACCGTATTCGAACTTGTTAGCAACACCTTTTTTGACAAAGGCTTCACCAGCACTTGAACCAATGTACATTGCCACTTTTTGGTTGGCGAATGGAGTTGAGAAGTATTTTTGTGAACCGGCAATTTGGAAGTAGCCATTCTTAACACCATCGGCATAGTAGTTGATGACAGACTTGGAATCCTTACCAGTAAAGTCGATGCTAGAGTTGAAGTTGTGGCCTTTTGCTTTCATGCCTAAAACGTAATAGGTTGACAAAACATCAAAACCAGCTCCTGCAACCTTATGATTGCTCTTTTCGTAAATCTTTTTAGCAGCAGCCTTCAATTCAGTCATGTTTTTTGGAACTTTGACACCATATTTAGCTAAGAGCTGCTTGTTGTAAATTAGGATTTCGACAGATTTGTTAAAAGGAATGCCATATTGCTTGCCATTGATTTGAGCACCTTTTAGTAAGTCACTCTTGATTTGAGACTTCTCGCTGCTGCCCCAACCAATTTGGGAATTGTTAATGTATGGTGTAAGGTCAACCAACATATTGTTTTTGGAAGCTGTATAAAGCCAACCAGGATATGCTTGAGTAATGGTTGGTAGATTCTTAGGTGATTGCATAGTTGAGGTGATTTTTGAATGCAAATCTTGATAAGAATTTTGATTTTCAAGTTTGACCTTGATGTTCGGATTTTCTTTTTCGAATTCAGCAGTTAGTTGCGTTAAACTGTTTTCAAGTGGGCCGGTCATACCATGCCAAAAAGTGATCGTAGTCTTCTTGGTAATCTTAGTAGGTATTGAATTCTTAGTAGTAGAGCTACTAGTAGATTTTTGATTATTTGAGCATCCAGTAGCTGCTAGTAAGCTAGCTGCTACAGCACTGATGATTGACATTTTCTTAACTATTTTCATTGTATCCTCCAGAATTGTTAAGTTATTTAAATTGTATCAAGGATAAACGGAATTAAAAGACTGAAATAGCGTATATTTTTATGATATTATAGATTTATTGTGCGTTTTTTGTAAAAATAAATCACTTTGTTATAAATGCGTTTTTTACGTATCTATATTGATGTCTATATTGATGATCCGAAAGGGAGAAGCCGCTAAAAAAAATTTCTTGTAAATAAATTATGTAAAAACGTTCTACCGAATTCTCCATCTATTAAGATATATTGCTAGTTCTTTAATTTATCTTTTAGGTTCACTTAAAGATATACCAATTTATAAAGATAATTCTTGACCGCATTGCTAAAAAAGGCTATTATTGCACTTGTAACAATAAAAATTAACTAGTCCGATAAATAAAAATTGAACTAGACCAAAGGAGAATTTTCTATGTGTGGTATCGTTGGTGTTGTTGGTAAGGCTGCACGAAATATTATTTTAAATGGTTTAACTAACTTGGAATATCGTGGATATGATTCTGCAGGCATTTACTTAAACGATTTAAAGGGGCATGAATATTTAACAAAGGCAGTTGGCCGTATTTCAAACTTAAAAGAAAAAATGACCCCAGATGAAGATGGTTTAGTAGGTATTGGTCACACACGTTGGGCAACACATGGTAAGCCAACTGTTGACAATGCTCACCCTCACTTTGATGAAACTAAGCGTTTTTACTTAGTTCACAATGGTGTTATCGAAAACTATACTGAATTGAAAGACAAGTACTTACAAGGTGTTAAATTCCATTCAGATACTGATACTGAAGTCATTGTTCAATTAATTAGTAAAATTGCACGTGATAAGAACTTAGATGGATTTACTGCTTTCAAGGAAGCTTTGAAGCTTGTTAGAGGTTCATATGCCTTCTTGCTTGTTGATGATCAAAAACCAGACCATGTATTTATCGCTAAGAACAAGTCACCAATGATGCTTGGTTTAGGTGAAGGCTTTAACATTATTGCTTCAGATGCTATTTCTGTTTTAGATCAAACTAAGACTTTTGTTAGTCTTGAAGATGGTGATGTTGGTGACATTACTAAAGACTCTTACACAATTGAGACAATCGATGGTGAAAAAGTGGAACGTGAGCCTAAGGTGTTAGACATTGATCCTAATGCTGCATCAAAGGGAACATACGAACACTACATGCTCAAAGAAATCGATGAACAACCAGGTGTAATGCGTCACATTTCTCAAACTTATCTTGATGATGCTGGCAATCCTAAAGTAGATTCAAAGATTGTTGATGCAGTAGCTAAAGCAGACCGTTTATACATTTTTGCAGCTGGTACTAGTTACCACGCAGGTTTAGTAGGTAAAGCCTTGTTTGAACACTACACTGGCATCCCTACTGAAGTTGGCTATGCATCAGAAGCAGGTTATCATTTCCCAATGATGAGTAAGAACCCATTCTTTATCTTCTTAACTCAATCTGGAGAAACAGCCGATTCACGTGTTGTTTTAAAGGAAACTAACAAACGTGGCATCCCAAGCTTAACTATGACTAACGTTGAAGGTTCAACATTATCTCGTGAAGCTACTTACACTATGCTTTTAGGAGCTGGCCCAGAAATCGCAGTTGCTTCAACTAAGGCTTATACAGCTCAAGTTGCTGTTCAAGCAGTTCTTGCTAAGGCACTTGGTGAAAAGCTCGGTGTTAAGGAAGCACAAGAATGGAACTTACACCATGATTTGGCAATTGCAGCTGAAGGAATTCAACAACTTGTTGATGGAAAAGAAAAGCTTAAGGAAATTGCTGACAAGTACTTGATTAAATCAAGAAATGCATTTTACATTGGTCGTGGTATTGATCATGCTGTTGCACTTGAAGCTGCACTTAAGTTAAAGGAAGTTTCATATATTCAAACTGAAGGTTTTGCTGCTGCTGAACTTAAGCACGGAACTATTTCATTAATTGAAAATGGCACACCTGTTATTGCCTTGATTAATGACCCAGTAACAGCAGAATTGACTCGTGGTAACATTCAAGAAGTAGTTTCTCGTGGTGCAAATATTGTAACAATTGTAAGCAAGGAATTTGCTAACAGTACAGATGATATTGTATTGCCAGAAATCAATTACTACATGTCTGCGTTATTAACTGTAATTCCTACTCAACTTCTTGCATACTATGCTTCTAGAGATAAGGGCTTAGATGTTGACAAGCCACGTAACTTGGCTAAGAGTGTTACTGTTGAATAAAGTTTAATAATTCATTTAAAAAATAGAAATGCCTAATGGTATTTCTATTTTTTTGTTTATTAATACTTATAACTTAAAAATTAATTTTTATAATTCCAAAAATACGGCTATTTAAGTAGTAAAAAAGAAAATCCAGTTAAAAATTATTTGACAAAATAAAAGTAATTCGATATTCTGTAAAGATTTATATTTAGCAAGCGAGGATTAAAATTATGAACACTTAAAATTGCTAATTTGTTTACAAGAAGGTTCTAGAAAGGAAAAGAAGATGAGAAATAATATTATTTTGGAATGTCGACAAACTAGTGAACGTATTTATATTACTAGTAAAAATAAACGGAATACTCCTGAAAGACTGCGATTAATGAAATATTCACCTAAGTTACAAAAAAGAGCAGAATTTGTTGAAATTAGTAAATAGTTGAAAGGAAAATGAATGAAATCAAAATTATTATTAGCAAGTTTGATGGTTTCAGGAGCTATTTTAGTTGGAACCAATCAAAATTCGATTGTCAAAGCAGATGATTTATCCTCAACAACAGAAGTAAATTCAGGAGTAAGCTTTACAGGAGTTTTTTACTATACAAATGGTTTACCAATTGAGTCCGGTAGTTATGTACAGTTAAAAAATCAAGCAAATAACAAAACTATTTCTAAAACTGTTAATGCTTCGGGAGCTGTAACGTTTAATGCAACAGATGGACTAAAAACTGGTACCAGTTATGAAGTAATTGTCAATAATCAAAAGCTGAATTATACTTTGCAACTGAGTTCTGGCAACTCTAATATCTCAAAAGCTTTCACAGTAAACTTGCCAGGAGCAGAGCTGCCTTTAACTTATACAGTAAATGCTCGTTACACTAATGGTTTGCCATTAAGGGAAGGGACCGAAGTAAAATTACGTAACTTAACTGATGGTTCAACAGAAGTTTTAACTAAAAAGGTAAACAGTCAAGGTAGTGTAACATTCACAGAAGCTGATGGCTTGAAAAAAGGTGTTAATTATAGCGTAGAAATTCCTGGCCTAACAACGGGCTATTCAATTCGTTATGATTTAGGTGGAAATAAGAGCAAGGACTTCATCCTTGAAACTACAGAATCAAAAACTTCTGAACAAAACTCCGCAAGTAGTTCATCTTCAAATCTTTTATCAAGTAGTACTAATTCTGCCTCTCTTTCAAATTCAAATAAAGCCAATTCTACTTCCTCAGAAGATTTGAAAAAGCAAGCTCTTCATGTAGCAGCAACCGCTTCACACAAGGCAACTTCAGCAACGAAGTTACCAACTAAGAAGCAAGTCCAAAACTTGCCACAAACTGGTACTAAATCTGGTCTATTGCTTACAGCTTTAGGATTATTATCATTACTCGCTTCTAAACTTCTTTTTAAGAGAAGAATTTACTAAATCTACTATATATACTCCTTAATCATTTATAACTTAAAAGTTCCGATTTACTTCGGGGCTTTTTTGTTAAAATAAAAATAAATTCAATACAGAAAGAAAAATTAATATGAAAATTTTAATTGCTCCTGATTCTTATAAAAATTGCATGGCTGCTCGTCAAGTGGCTGTAGTGATGAAGAAAGGACTCAGCCGAATATTTCCAAATGCTGAATATGTTCTTGTGCCAATGGCTGATGGTGGGGAAGGGACAGTAGATGCCCTAGTTAGCGCTACTAATGGTCAGTTTGTTGATGTCCAAGTTCATAATCCTTTGAACCAATTGGTCATGGCAAAGTATGGCTTTTTAGGAGATAAAAAAACAGCCGTAATTGAAATGGCAGCTGCTAGTGGTATTCAATATGTCGATAAGAAAACAATGAATCCCATGATTACTACCAGCTATGGTACTGGAGAAATGATTCAAGATGCAGTTAGGCGTGGAGCTAAGCAAATTATTTTGGGGATTGGTGGCAGTGCAACTGTTGATGGTGGCTGTGGAATGGCTCAAGCCCTTGGTGTTAAATTGCTGGATAAAAATGGTCAAGCTATAAAATTAGGTGGTGCAGGTTTAGCTGATTTGACTCATATTGATATTAGTCAGGTACCAGAACAGATTAAAAAGATAAAAATATATATTGCAAGTGACGTAACTAATCCATTAACTGGGTCACAAGGTTCAGCTGTTGTTTTTGGTCCCCAAAAAGGAGCAACTGAGCAAATGATTTCGGTTCTGGATCAGAATTTGCATCATCTTGCTCAAGTTGTTAAAAATGATCTTCAAGTGGATTATGAAGCAACTCCTGGCAGTGGTGCTGCAGGAGGTTTAGGATTTGGTTTACTAGCATTTACCAATTCAGAAATGAAACAGGGGATTGAGCTAGTAACAGATTTTGCGCAATTAGCAGAAAAAGCTAAGGGAGCAGATTTAGTGATTACTGGTGAAGGTAGTACTGATTTTCAAACTAAATTCGGCAAAACCCCATATGGTGTAGCTCTGACAACCAAAAAAGTGGCTCCACAAGCTCCAGTTGTTGTTTTATCAGGGAATATTGGACCAGGTGTTGAAAACTTATATGAAAATAATGTGATTGATGCAATTTTTTCGACTCCAAGTGGGGCAAAAAGTCTTGAACAGGCAATTAAAGATGCACCAGAAGACATAGCTCTTGCAGCTGAAGAGGTAGGTCGTTTAATAAAAAGCATTATTAAATAACAAGCACTAATAAAATGTTATTATTTTAATACTGTTTAAAAAGTTCTTGTTATTTATTAAGCAAATAAATTGTTTTTATCAATTTTTTGGACTATTCTAAGAGCAGAGTAAAGCTCTAGAAATTTATTGCAGAAGGAAAGGTATTAATATGAAGAAATTAGAAAGTACTAAATTAACAGCAGATCAACAAAAATTCTTTACTGACAAGCTTGCATTTGTATCATCAGTAAGTAAAGATGGTGAACCACAAGTTGGTCCTAAGGGTTCTTTGAACGTTGTTGACGAAAGCCATTTGGCATGGGTTGAAGTAACTCACGCACACTTATGGGAAAATGTACAAGCTGGTAGCAAGGTAGCTGTTGTAGTTGCTGATGTTCCTAGCCATACTAACGTACGTGTAATTGGTACTCCACATGTATCAGAAGACAAGGAATTCATCGAAGCACAATACAAGAAGACTGGTAAGACCAGCGGTGATGTTGTTGTTATCGACATCGAAGAAATTGATGCTTAATTAAAAATGCTTTTAGAAGAGCGATAACCTAATTTTGGGTTATCGCTTTTTTATATTCTCTATGTTTAACTAGAATATTATTCCTAAAAAATTAGATAAATTCTATCATTTAAGAAATTTGTCAAGGGATATTTAATTAAATAACAAATTGTGTGTTAAATATAAGTGCTTTTAGGAATTGTTTTATTTAATTCTTCAAACCTATTGATTTTTTCTATGTTTATTGCTTAAATAATATTAGAATAATTGTTACTAATTGTTGCTGTGGGGGCATGGTTTAACAATTAAAGGATGTTCTTTTTTTAGGCTAGAATAAATATGGGTAACAAAATATTTCAATTTATTTAATAGAGATCTTAGTTGTGGGAGATTAAGACTCAGTGGGGTTAATTAATAAGAATATCCTTTATATACAAAAAGAAGCACCAAATTATGGTGCTTCTTTTATTTTATAATGCTGATTAATTTTTTAGCTTCGGTAGCGATTAATTCACTAGTCTTGATTAGACTTAGTGTCATCAAACAAAGTTGTTGTAGTTGTTTCAACGTATTTAGCCATACGAGCAGAGTGATATGGGTCAACTCCATCCTTGTTAAATGCATGTGCATCGCTAATATTCTTCATCGCTTGACGCACAACTGCTTCATCAAGGCCATCCTTAGCATTTGGCAATGATAAAGTGGTGTTTTTATTTTCACTATTGATAAAACCTAATTTTAAAACTTTAGACATGATATTGACTCCTTACTATTTCAAAAAATTAAACTAACTTGATATTTTGCTTTTGGATTAAGATAGCATCTGATAAAGTATCGCCTTGCAAGCTACTGAGGGCTTGACCTACTTGGGCAAGAGCAGAAGCAGTTGCATCTTTGGCAACATTTTTCAATGTGCGTGTTAATTTACCGTTGGTGTAACTTTCTGATGAAAAAGTATATTGGACTGATTGTTCTAATAATTCAAAATTCATAGTTATTCTCCTTATATCTAAATCATGTAAGTCATGCGCGCAATTGCCTTACACTATATATAACGAATGGGAGAAGCAAAACACGCCAAATTTTTTGTAGAGATCGGGGGGAAGTTGAATAAGTCGGGCTTTATTAAGGCCAGTTTCTTGTATAATATAAACTATAGTTTAATTACAACGAAAGTGGGTTATTCATGATTTACGATAAAGAGGATATTTTTGAAAACTCCTTAATTGAATATCTATCAACTGGCAAGGTTCCTCAATATGAAATTAATGAACCAAGTCAAAATTATGTTATTGATACTTTGCGTAAGCAAGGTAGAAAGCAAATTTGGCAATATTTACCTAATGTAAAGACTACCCCTGCTCTTTGGCAAAACTTCAAAAAGATTTTGGAACAACATAATCAAGACAAGCTTGATGGGCCATTGTCAGAAAATGAATTTGCTCAAGTAAAGAAAGAGATTTCTTCTTTGAATACACCATATCAAGCTGGTCAATTCTTATATGGTGTAAATGGGATTAGTCAAATTGAAATTGACTTAGATGATGGGCGACACGTTTTTTTGAAAGTCTTCGATCAAAAACAGGTTGGTGCTGGAGATACGGTTTATCAAGTTGTAAATCAAATTCAAAGACCAGCAGTAATTCACGGAAAACAAGAGCGTAGATTTGATACAACGCTTCTTATCAATGGCTTACCAATTATTCAAATTGAAGAAAAGAAAGATGGCATTTCAGCTAATGAAGCATTGAATCAAATGCATCAGTATATTGAAGAGGGTCAATATAGTGACATCTTTTCTACAGTTCAAATTTTAGTAGCAATGTCTCCTCATGAATGTTTATACATGGCTAATACTACAGCTGATAAATTCAATAAAGATTTTGCCTTTCACTGGCAACGAAAAAAAGACAATACCCAGGTCAATAATTGGCTTGAATTTGCGGATACAGTCTTGAGTATTCCAATGGCCCACCAAATGGCTACAAGTTATATGATTTTGGACGGTACTCCTAATAATCAAATGCTTAAAGTCATGCGACCATATCAGGTTTATGCAACGCAGGCAGTAATTGAAAAGCTCAAGCATTGGGACTTTGAATATGGTGAAAATCGCGTTGGTTATGTCTGGCACACAACTGGATCTGGTAAAACAATTACTAGTTTTAAAACAGCTTGGCTTGCTAGTCGCTTGCCTAACGTTGATAAAGTGGTTTTCTTAGTTGATCGAATTGCTTTAACTCGGCAAACGATGGAAAAGTACCACGCCTATGATCCAGAAGCAAGTGAAGATGATTGGGGCAATGTTCTTGATACACGTAACACTACTGACTTGAAGAATAAGTTACGTAAACGTGGTAGTGATATTATCGTTACTAGTGTACAAAAACTCGAGACATTGGTTAAACGTGATAGTTTTAAAGACCCTGACAAGAATATTGTCTTTATCGTTGATGAAGCTCACCGTTCAACTGGTGGGGATGCTTTTAGTTTGTTAAAGAAAGCCTTTAAGAAAGGGGCTTGGGTTGGCTATACTGGTACGCCAATGTTTGATGATACAACAGCAAATGGTGTAAGAACTCAAGATGTTTTTGGAGAGCCACTTCATATCTATACCATTAGAGAAGCAATTAGTGATGGGAATGTTTTGCGGTTTAAGGTTGACTTCCAAACAACTATTGATGAAGACAAGATGAAGAGCGATTTCTTGCCTGAGTTTTATCATCAAAGATATCCTAAATGGACTGAAGCAGATATTAAGCACAAGATTGAAAACTTGCAACCTGATGATATCGATGATGCCATTGGGCCAACTTTTTATGATGAGAATAAAGAACACGTTAAATTAGTTGTTGAAGATATCTTTAAGAATTGGCGTAATCGTTCAAATGATGGGCAATATAATGCATTACTGACAACTCACGTAGGTGGTAATCGTGCAAGTACTCCAATGGCTATGATGTACTATGATGAATTTCAAAGAGTTAATGCTGAACATCAAAAAAATGGTGGCTTAGTTCTAAAAGTTGCGGTTACCTTCTCACAAAGTACCGGTAATGACGACAACATGGTTGAAAACAATAAGAATTTAAGTCGTGCAGTAGACCTTTATAATGCCCAGTTTGGTACGTCATTTGGAATGGATGATATTGCAGGATATACTGCTGATGTTGTTTCAAGACTGAATAAGACGGCCTTTGATAAGAACTACTTAGATTTGGTTATTGTTGTTGACCAATTATTAACTGGTTTTGACGCTCCAGGATTGAATACCTTGTATGTTGACCGAATCTTAAGAAATGCCAGCTTAATTCAAGCATATTCAAGAACTAACCGGATTGCTGATATGCAGACTAAACCTTTTGGAAGAATTGTTAATTATCGTTGGCCGGTTGAAAATGAAAAGTTGATGAATAGAGCCCTTTCTATTTATGCAAATAAGTCTTCGGCCTTTAGTCAAGATAAATTACTAAAGGATGATGATAATCCAGTTACTGTACCATCATATAAAGAACAAGTTAATGAAGTAAGAAAAACTATTGACCGTCTTAGAACGCTCACAAATGATACACTTGAAGAAGTTCCAAAGTCTGAAGAAAATCAAAAAGAACTAAAACAATTACTTCAAAAATATAGTCGAGAAATTGAAATACTTAAGCAATATGATCATAAAATTGATGAGAATGGTGAAGAAGTTGGTTATGATTATGAACATCCTGAAAAATTACTTTCACAATTGGGTATTTCTGAACAAGAAGAAAAGAAAATTACGACAGTATTACCTAACTTGATTAAAACAATAAATCCAGTAAATCCGGGTAATCCTTTGCCAGACATCGACTTGCGTATGACTCACATTAAGGAAGTCGTAATTAATTATGATTATCTTACTCACTTGATTGAAGAACTTATTAATAAGGTTCATGAAGATGATAAAGAAGCAGTTCGTAAAATTCAGGATAAGATTAGAGAATTCACTTTATCAATGGATAATCGAGCTTATGCTAAGCAAATTGAACGGACTAGTAGAGCAATTGTTAATAAGCAATATCCTAAAGATGCTGAAAATCAAAAGTATCCATATCATATTGAAGATGTTCATGAAGTGATTTCTCAAGCTAATGAAACTGAAATCGATGATATTATTTATAAATTCAGAATTAAGTGGGGAATTGCTGATGTAGTAACTACCGAAGAATTAAAGTCGATGTTTGCTAACCACCGTCTTGGCCAAAAAGATTTAAACGATTCTGGAAAAATTGATGCAATTAAAAAAGCCGCTGCTGAAACATATAAAAAACGTGCAACGGATGAAAAAGTTGTTAAGTTGTCAAAAATAAAATATAGAAATTCACTTGCTGATGCTATTTATGAGTTGGCAGATGAACTTAAGAGAGAAATTTAAGAGTAGGGAAGAGAATAAATGTCAGAAAAAGATATCACAACTAAATTATGGGCGATGGCTAATGAACTTAGAGGAAATATGGATGCCTCAGAATATAAAAATTATATTTTGGCGTTCATGTTTTACCGTTATTTGTCTGAACATCAAGAGGACTACTTGGTGAAAAACGATATTTTAGACATCGAAGATGGTGAAAGTGTTAATGACGCATATGTTCGAGAAGCTAGTGGGGAAGATTTAACAGATTACTTAGAAGATATTGCATCAAGTTTGGGGTATGCAATCGAACCCCATGATACTTGGGCCTCATTAATTAAGCGTGTTCAAGATAAAGAAGTAATTCCAAGTGATTATCAAGACTTACTTGATCACTTCGCTAAGAATACTGAATTAGCAAACAATAAGACTGCTAGTCAAGATTTCCGTGGAGTTTTCAATGATGTTAATTTAGGAGATTCTCGTCTTGGTAGCAATACCAATGATCGTGCTAAGTCAATTAGTAAGATTGTTCAGTTGGTAGATACTATTGAATACAAAGATGAAAACGGAAAAGATATCCTTGGGACAATCTATGAATACTTAATTGGTCAATTTGCAGCTAGTGCTGGTAAAAAGGGTGGGGAATTTTACACTCCATTTGAAGTTTCAAAAGTTTTAGCTAAGTTGGTAACTGCAAACTTAAAAGGTGAACCAGAAGAATTCGAAGTATATGACCCTACTTGTGGTTCAGGTTCATTATTGCTTACTGTTCAAGGTGAAGTTCCTGGCGGTAAGAAGCCTGGTGTTGTGAAGTTCTACGGTCAAGAAAAGAACACTACTACTTACAACTTGTCACGAATGAACTTGATGATGCACGGTGTCGAATTTACTAATATTCACTTGTCTAATGCTGATACACTTGAAGCAGATTGGCCAGATGGACTTGATGCCCAAGGGGTTGACCGTCCTAAGACTAACTTTGATGCAGTTGTTGCAAACCCACCATATTCAGCTCACTGGGACAATAACGAAAACAAGTTAAAAGACCCACGTTTTTCAGCTTATGGGAAGCTGGCACCAAAGACCAAGGCTGATTATGCTTTCGTTCTTCATGGGTTATACCACTTATCACCTGAGGGAACAATGGCAATTGTTCTTCCACACGGTGTCTTGTTCCGTGGTGCAGCCGAAGGTGTAATTCGTCAAAACATTATTGAAAAGAACTACCTTGATGCAGTAATCGGCTTGCCAGCTAACTTATTCTATGGCGTAAGTATTCCTACAATTGTGCTTGTCTTTAAGAAGAATCGTCAAAATAAAGATATCTTCTTTATTGATGCTAGCCGTGAGTTTGAAAAGGGGAAGAATCAAAACAAATTAACTGAAGAAAACATTGATAAGATTATTTCAACTTACCTTAAGCGTGAAGATGTAGATAAGTATGCTCACAAAGCAGAACTTGATGAAATCAAGGAAAATGACTACAACTTAAACATTCCACGTTATGTAGATACATTTGAACCAGAACCACCAGTTGACTTAGGAAAAGTTGCTGATGAACTTGAAGAAGTTAACCAAAAGATTGCCGAAAATAAGAAAGAACTGTTAGAAATGTTAAAAGAATTAACGACAGATGATGATGATTTACGGGCACAATTGGACAAGTTTATTAGCGTGTTTGAGAAGAACTAAGAGAAAAGTGGGGTGAAAAATAATGACAGATGATTTGATGAAAAGCAGTGGTAGCAGGGATGCTGGCAATAGCACTCACGCTGATGAACAACGATTGTATCCGAAGGTCAGATTTCGTGGGTTTGATGAGCCTTGGAAGAAGGTTAAGTTGGGGCAAATTGCAGATGTCAGAGATGGAACACATGAGTCACCGAAATATGTATCTCAAAATGGCTACCCATTAATCACTTCTAAAAACTTAGAAAATGGTACTATTAATTTTGACGATATTTCTTATATTTCAAAAAAAGATTATGAAGAAATAAATAAACGTTCTTTGGTTGAAAAGAATGATATCTTATTTGGAATGATTGGTACTATCGGAAATGTAGCTATTGTAAAAAAATCTGGATTTGCCATAAAAAATGTTGCATTAATAAAAAGCAACTCTGAAATACCATCAATAAATTTAATTCAAATTATACAATCTGATATTTTAAAAAAATATACTAATAGACTGAATTCTGGAAATTCGCAAAAATTTATTTCGCTTGGAGATATTAGAAAATTTGATTTTAAAATGGCTAGTAAAAGTGAGAATATGCTCATTTCTAAACTTTTTAAAAAAGTTGATACTCTACTTTCTCTTCAACAACGAAAATTAGAGCTTATGAAGCAGCTATATAGATACCTTTTAGAAAATTTAAATACTGAAAAAAAGCACCCTAACATATTTATTAAAGGCAATTATTCACACTGGAATAAAGTAAAGCTTTCTGATTTAGGTGAAATTAGAACTGGAAAAACTCCAACACCAAGTGTTAGATCTAATTATACAAATATAGGAATGCCATTTGTAACTCCAACCGAAATCGTTGATTTGTATAACTATAATACGAGTAGATTTATTTCAAATTCGGGGCTGAAAAAAGCTCAAATTGCTCCTAAAGGTTCAATTTTAGTAACTTGTATCGCAAGTATTGGAAAGAATACTTGCGTGTTTAAAGAGAAGGTTGCATTTAATCAGCAAATCAATGCGGTTACGCCTAACAGTTTTAATGATTCAACATTTTTAGCATTTAAATCTTTACAATGGTCTAAAAGAATTGACTGCTTAACTGCAAATACTGCTATGCAAATTATTAATAAAAAAGATTTTTCAAATATTGAAACAATGGTTCCTAATCTAAATGAGCAAAAAGATATCTCAAAAATTTGGTTGAAATCTTATTCTTTAACCTATAAATATTCTGATGCAAAAAAATTAATTATTCGACTTAAAAAATTCCTACTTCAAAATTTATTCATTTGATATCTACCAAGCGTATTTTTGCTTTGATATAATAAAAAAAGCTCGTCAATAGATGAGTTAGTAGTTCAGAATAACTACATCCTCCCATTTCATTTATTCAACTTGGAGGTGCTTGTATGTTTATTCGGAATAGACTGGGGTTGTGCCTTAATGGCCGAAGTCATTATTGCAATTGGCAAAGCAAGTATATACTTTGCACTTGCCTATGCGATAATAAAAAAAGCTAATCATAAAGATTAGCTAACAACTCTAGTTATTCAACTACGTTCGAGGGTAACGGACTGGGACTCCGTTGCCCTCTTTTCATTTCAGTTATAATTATATGAAATCTGATAGTAAAAAGTCAAACCTTTTGGTAGTACTTCATTCTCTATTTTTATTTGAGTTGAAGCAAAAATATCACTTTTTATTGCACTCAAATAATCTGATGAACAACGATTGTATCCTAAGGTCAGATTTCGAGGGTTTGATGAGCCTTGGAAGAAGGTTAAGTTGGGGGATGTGGCTGAAATAATAGGTGGTGGTACGCCAAGTACATCTAATCTAGAATATTGGGATGGCAATATAAATTGGTTTACACCTACTGAAGTTGGAAAAACAATTTATTTACATGAAAGTCAAAGAAAGCTTTCCGAATTAGGCTTAAAAAAATCATCAGCTCGATTATTAAATCCGGGAGCTATATTATTTACTTCTAGAGCTGGCATTGGAAATACAGGGATTATTATCAATCCCAGTGCTACTAATCAAGGTTTTCAGTCAATTCAGCCTAATAAAAACATTATTGATTCCTATTTTATTTTTTGCTTAAGTAGTCGATTAAAAAGATATGCCCTTAAACATTCAGCAGGATCTACTTTTACAGAAATTTCGGGTTCTGAAATGAAAAAAGCTAAAATAAGGATATGTGCTAAAAATGAGCAAAATAAAATATCTACCTGTACGCGTGGTGCTAGTTAAATCGTTTTAGTTAATAAAAAAGTCCAATCTTGTTAGACTCGACTTGTAAATAGTAAT
>NZ_SDGL01000006.1 GCF_007095465.1 Lactobacillus mulieris | reverse complement strand
CCACTAGCTGTAAATAAACTAAAAAGTAAACTTGCCAGTCTTACTTTAATAGGGATTGAGCGATTAAAAAAGAAACTAATTGTTAAAATTAAAGTAATAGTTCCGACAAATAATAAAGGTAATTGCCAGCTTCTAGTATAAAAAAGCATAGTGGCTGGCAACTCTTGCCAGACGTGAAAGAAGCTAATGTTAGGACTAGCAAGAGAGTAGTTAAGCTTGTTTTCTAATAAGTTAAAAGCAGTAGGAGCAATACTAAAAGCAGCTAAAGCACCAGCTGTTAAAGAAGCAATACTAAAGTAAAGGCTGTTTCTTAGTAAGTTTTTCCAATTTGAATAATTTAAATATGATTGGTAAATAAAGAAGCCAACTAAGAATAAACAAACCATGAAAGCTGTGTAGTAGTTAGCGACAATCGTAATTGCAAGAAGCAAAATATAAGGGAAACTAAAACGGCCTTTGCTTAATTGAGTCACAAAAACAACTAATAAAGGTAAAAACGCAATGGCATCAAGCCACATTAAGTTACCAATATAAGTAATTACGTATGAAGAAAGGGCATAAGCGACAGCTAAACTAATTGCCCAAGGGTCAGCTAAATGATGGAGCTTTTTTGACATCCAACAAAAACTAGCACTAGCGACCATAACCTTTAATAAGATTATGATGTATAAAGCTTGTGGTAAAAACTTAGTAGGGAAAAGTAAAGCAATGAAG
Organism: Lactobacillus mulieris; assembly: GCF_007095465.1. Taxonomy (GTDB): domain Bacteria; phylum Bacillota; class Bacilli; order Lactobacillales; family Lactobacillaceae; genus Lactobacillus; species Lactobacillus mulieris. The sequence goes on along the minus strand of NZ_SDGL01000006.1, from coordinate 118,890 downwards.
TTAAAAGGACTAAGAAGATAGTAACCCCAATTACCAGCAGTATTACCACCTAAGCCATTAGAAAAGCTAAACGAAATACTAGAAAAATCGTGAAGTAAAGTATGTTGGAAATAAGCAAAAAAGGAGATATATTGGTCAATCAAATCACCAGAGTGAATAGTTCCACCCATTAGGAAATTAATGCTGCCAATCCAACTAGCGATAAAAAATATAAGACCAGCGAGAAAGCCGGCAAAAATCCAAGTTCTTTTTTTCATAAAATAAAAACCTCTAAAGTAATGAAAATATACTAATCCATTCTAACATGGAAGTAATAGCTTTTATATGAGGAGTTTTAAGGTATATAAAAAGCCATACTCTTAGTAATGGAGTATGGCCTTTTCTTTATCCAAAATTATCTAAATCGTTAACAGCTTGTTCCCAATCATTAGTAGCTTGATCAAGTTCAGCTTGAACTTTTGATAAATCTTCTTGCAATGGCCCTAACTTATCAAAATTAGAAGCAATTTCAGGATTTGCCATTTCAGTTTGAATATCTGCTTCTTTTTGCTCTAATTCATCAATTTTAGCTTCTAAATCATCAACTGTTCTTTGTAATTTTCGCTTTTGTGAATCAAGCTTTTTTTGTTCTTGATAAGATAACTTGTTTTCACTAACTTTTGTTTCAGTTTTAGTGACTTGTTCAGGTAGTTGATTTACAGGCTTATTTTTTTCTCCTAAATAATATTCGTAATTACCTTCATATAATTTTGCGTGACCAGTTCTAACTGAAATAATCTTATTTGCTAGTTGGTTAATAAAGTACCGGTCATGAGATACGAATAAAAGTGTACCATCAAATTTACTTAGAGCCTGTTCAAGAACTTCTTTTGCTTCAATATCTAAGTGGTTAGTAGGTTCGTCCATGATTAAGAAATTATCATGTTCTAAGGCTAAAACGGTTAATGTTAATCTAGCTCGCTGCCCACCTGATAATTGGCCAACCACCTTGTCAATATCTTTAGCGGTAAAAAGAAAACTAGCTAAAATCGAACGAACATCTTTTTCAGGCATTGATTTATGGCGATCCCAGATAGTATCAATAACAGTCTTTTTGTAATCTAGTCCTTGTAATTCTTGATCGTAGTAACCAATATCTAAACTAGCACCATACTTAATGGACCCTGATTTAACCGCTAGTTTTTTCATAATAGTCTTGAGTAAAGTGGATTTACCAATTCCATTAGGCCCAATAATAGCTACTCGATCTCCTTTATTGACTTGGAAAGAAATATCACTAACCATAGTTTTATCAGGATAGCCAATAGTTAAATCTTGAGCAATTAGAACTTCTTTTCCAGAAGGACGATCAGCCTTAAAATTAATCCGCACTTTGTTACTGTGCTTTGGTGGATCAATTCGATCCATTTTTTCTAGTTGCTTACGGCGACTTTGAGCCCGCTTGGTAGTCGTAGCACGAACAATATTTTTCTGAATAAATTCTTCGGTTTTCTTGATTTCTTCTTGTTGCTTCTCATAAGCAGCTTCTTGTTGAGCATCTCGTAATTTGCGTTCAGCTAAGTAGTGAGTGTAGTCTCCTTTAAAAATAGTCAACTTACCATAACGCATTTCAAAAATTTGCGTTGCAAGATGGTCTAAGAAGTATTGATCGTGAGATACAGTCAAAATAGCTCCATCATAATTTTTCAAAAATCCTTCGAGCCAATCTAAAGTATCTAAGTCAAGATAGTTGGTTGGTTCATCAAGCAAAAGTAAGTCGGGCTTTTTAAGAAGTAATTTAACAAAACTTAGTCTTGTTTTTTCACCACCAGATAGTGAGCTGATTTTCTTGGTCCAAGTGTTTTCTTTAAAATTGAAACCATTTAAGACACTTTTTATATCAGCTTGATAGGTATAACCACCATTTTGTTCAAAGTCAAATTGCATTTGATCATAACGCTTAAGCAAGTCACTATCTTCTGGATTATCAGCAATTTGTTCTTGCATTTTGGTTAAAGTTTCGCCTTGCTTGATAAGTGGTGCAAAAACAGTAATCATTTCGTCCCAGATGCTTTTATCTTCATCTAAGGCATTTTCCTGGGCGATATATCCAACATCAATATCTTTGTTAACTGTAAATTCACCTTTAGTTGATTCTTCTTCTCCAGTCATAATTTTGAGAAGAGTGGTTTTCCCGACCCCATTTGGTCCTACTAGACCAATTCGGGCATTATTTTCAATTGAAAAATTAATATCTTTAAATAAAGTTGTTGCCCCAAATTGTTTTTCAAGGGCATGTCCTTGTGCAATAATCATATAATTCACCTGTGCAATATTTTACCATAGGAAATGTGAAGATTTCACTTACTTGTTGCTATTAGGATTAAATTTGTGAAAATATTACTTGCATATGAACCATAAGTGTATGTATCATATTCATGATTGAAAAAATTTCACATTCACAAACTTGAATGAAGAAGGGTTCTTTGATGGATAAAATAAAAATTCCAAAGGCAACTGCACGTAGATTGCCACTTTATTATCGTTACTTAATTTTATTAAATGAGGAAGGAAAAGAAAAAGTATCCTCAACTGAACTCTCAGAAGCAGTTCAAGTTGATAGTGCTTCTATTAGACGTGATTTTTCATATTTTGGCGCATTAGGTAAGCGTGGCTATGGTTATGATGTCAAAAGTTTACTGGGATTTTTTAAAAAAATCTTGAATCAAGATACTTTGACTAATGTTGCCCTAATAGGAGTAGGGAATTTGGGGCATGCCTTACTTAATTATAACTTTAAACGTAGTAATAATATTAGAATCTCTTGTGCATTTGATATCAATTCTGATTTAACTGGAAAGATTGTTAGTGGTGTTCCGGTTTATGATATGAAAGACATGATTGAACAAATTAGAGAGCAACAAATTACAATTGCAATCTTAACAGTTCCTCAAATAAATGCCCAAAAAACAGCTAATGAAATTGTTGAAGCAGGAGTTAGAGGAATTATGAATTTTACACCTGTTCGACTATCAGCTCCTGCAGGTGTTCGAATTCAAAATGTTGATTTAGCAACAGAATTACAAACTTTGGTTTACTTTTTAGAATCTGATAAAAAAATTGAAGATTAGAGTAAAGCATTAGTATTGCTTACTTAATTTATACGAATAGCACCTTTTTAGCACTCGAAGCAAAAAGGTGCTATTTTTTGCTTGCATCGAGGAGAAAAACATATTATTATAAGCATTGTAAGTTAGCACTTAGAAATAAAGAGTGCTAAAAATTAAATTGATAGTTAATATAGGAGGGACAAACGTGTTACAACCTATTGGTGATCGCGTGATCGTAAAAGTAAAAAAAGAAGAAGAAGAAACTGTTGGCGGTATCGTCCTTGCTTCAAATGCTAAAGAAAAGCCAACTGAAGGTGAAGTTGTTGCAGTAGGTAGTGGCTTAGTTACCAGTGAAGGTAAAGTTTTACCAATGACTGTTAAGGAAGGCGACCGTGTAGTTTACGACAAGTACTCTGGCACTAATGTTAAGTATGACGGAGAAGAATACTTGGTCCTTCATGAAAAAGACATTTTAGCAATTGTAAAATAATTCTGAAATAAAGGAAGTAATTTTATTATGGCAAAAGACATTAAATTTGATGAAAAAGCTAGACGCTCACTATTAAAGGGTGTTGATAAGTTAGCTGATACTGTTAAGACAACCTTAGGACCTAAGGGACGTAACGTAGTGCTTGAAAAGAGTTATGGTGCACCAGAAATTACTAACGACGGTGTAACTATTGCTAAGGCAATTGAATTGAAAGACCACTTCGAAAACATGGGTGCTAAGCTTGTTAGCGAAGTTGCACAAAAGACTAATGATATTGCTGGTGACGGTACTACTACTGCTACTGTTTTAACTCAAGCTATCGTTAATGAAGGTATGAAGAACGTAACTGCCGGTGCTAACCCTGTTGGTATTCGTCGTGGTATTGAAAAGGCTACTAAGGCTGCAGTTGATGAATTGCATAAGATTAGCCACAAGGTTTCTGGCCGTGACGAAATTGCACAAGTAGCTAGCGTATCAAGTGCTTCAGAAGAAGTAGGTAACTTGATTGCTGATGCTATGGAAAAGGTTGGCCATGATGGTGTTATCTCAATTGAAGAATCAAAGGGTGTTAACACTGAACTTTCAGTAGTTGAAGGTATGCAATTTGACCGTGGTTACCTTTCACAATACATGGTAACTGACAACGACAAGATGGAAGCTGATCTTGATAATCCATACATCTTGATTACTGATAAGAAGATTTCTAACATTCAAGATATCTTGCCATTATTACAAGAAATTGTTCAACAAGGTAAGTCATTACTTATTATTGCTGATGATGTTGAAGGTGAAGCATTACCAACTCTTGTTTTGAACAAGATTCGTGGTACTTTCAACGTTGTTGCAGTTAAGGCTCCTGGCTTTGGTGACCGTCGTAAGGCTCAATTACAAGATATTGCAGCTTTAACTGGTGGTACTGTTATTACTGAAGATTTAGGCTTAGAACTTAAGGACACTAAAATTGATCAATTAGGTCAAGCTGGCAAGGTTACTGTAACTAAGGACTCAACTACTATTGTTGAAGGTGGTGGCACTAAGGAAGCCATTGCTGAAAGAGTTGACTCAATTAGAAAAGAAATTGAAAACTCAACTAGTGACTTTGACAAGGAAAAGTTGCAAGAACGTCTTGCTAAGCTTGCTGGTGGTGTTGCAGTAATCAAGGTTGGTGCTGCTACTGAAACTGAATTGAAGGAACGTAAGTACAGAATTGAAGATGCCTTGAACTCAACTCGTGCCGCAGTTGAAGAAGGTTATGTTGCTGGTGGTGGTACTGCTTTAGTAGATGTTAAGAAGGCAATCACTAAGCTTACTAGCGACAATGAAGATGAACAAACTGGTATTAACATTGTGTTACGTGCTCTTAGCGCACCAGTTCGTCAAATTGCTGAAAACGCTGGTAAAGATGGCTCAGTTATCTTAGACCACTTAATGAGTGCTGACCCAGAAGTTGGTTACAACGCTGCAACTGACAAGTGGGAAAACATGGTTAAGGCCGGCATTATCGACCCAACCAAGGTAACTCGTTCAGCATTACAAAATGCGGCATCAATCGCTGCATTACTTTTGACTACTGAAGCAGTAGTTGCTGAAATCCCAGAAGAAAAGCCAGCTGCACCTGCTAACCCAGCTGCAGGTATGGGCGGCATGATGTAAAAAGCGTAAATTAGCTTTCAAGCTCTAGAACAACTATGTTCTAGGGCTTTTTTATTTTGTAAATTAAAACCTCCCATTTTTTCGTATTTTATATTGTACGAAAAATATAGGAGGAAATTACCATGTTTGAAGACCAAAAGTTTTATGGTTTCACAAATGATGAAATCTTTGGTAGTATTATGCAAAATAAACGCTTTTGTAAGGCGATTATTCAAGCGGCACTACCTGATGTGAATGTTGTGTCTGTAGAAAGTATCGATGCGCAAAAAGAGCTAGGGACTAAGTCGGATAAAATTAGTAAATCTGTCAGACTCGATATTGCGGTTAAAGACAAAGCAGGTAACTTGTATGACGTGGAAATGCAGGTTAATAACAATCATGACATTGGACCACGAATGCGGTATTATCAATCCTCGATGGATCGGGATACTTTGGATCGAGGCGAACCGTACACTTCATTGTCTAGAACGTATCTGATATTCTTGTGTGCTTTTGATCCATTCGGTAAGGGAAAGCTGCGCTATAGTTTTCACTTGTATGATGATGAAAATAAAAGTATTCAGCTTAAAAACAATGCTGAAAATATTATCATTAATTCAAAAGGTAGTGGCAGCGAAGATGTCGATTTGTTAAATCTCCAAAAACTAATGAACGATGATAAAATAGAATCAAAAGGAATCTTTAAAGAGATTCAGAACAAAATCCAAGAATATAATGATGATCCGAAAAGGAGAAATCTTATGAGAACAGCAGAATTACGGATGAAGGAAGAAACAGCAGTAGCGGAAAAAAGAGGTATTGAGAGAGGTCGCGAAAAAGGCGACAAGAATACGGTGAAGGCTCTTACGTTGACCATTAAAGAAATGAGACCAGAGACTAACGAAACAGATGTGTTTAAGCAAATTAAGAAAACTGTTGGTCCAGACTTCAGCTTAAGTGACTCAGACATCCAAGCAATAATCCACCAGAATATGAAATAAACTTGTCAGGGAGAAATCTTATGAGAACAGCCAAGAAATAAAGATAGCTGAAAAATATTCTCAAAATAAAAGTGCTGGTAAGTTAGCTCAGGCTGATATACCAGCTTTTTGTATGCAATTATCAGGAGAAAAAGGTAGCGTGCTGATATACTTAACTTAAATACTTGGAGGGATAGCTATGGAAATTGGGGCAGCATTGAAAGTTACACGGAAGAAGTTAAATCTCAGCCAAAGTGAAATGGCGGGAAATATTTTGACTAAGTCTTATTATTCTAAAATAGAGCGTGGAATCCATGAAATTAATGCTCAAGATTTAATTGATATCCTCAATTTGCATGGCATTAGAATTCAGGACTTCTTTGAAGAATTTAATTTTGAGAAAAATACTTTTGGGAAAAGTAACTTTGACCATTTACACAGGTTAGTGGGAAATGCTTATTATCAAAAAGATACTGATGGACTTTTGAAAGTTATTGATGCGATAGATAAATTCCCAAATAGTCAAAATAATCGGCTGGCTAGAGGACTTCGAGTCGAAGCAAAATTACTTTATCAAGGACTAAAATATGGTCCAGAAAAGATTGATGAAGAAACAATCAGAGAAGTTAAACAGCTGATGTTTAACTCAGATAATTGGGATGAGTTGAGTTTGACTCTGTTGTCAGTTTCGCTTTCGTTTTTTAAGAATGATGAATTAAGTGCAATTATCAAAGCAATAGTAACTAGAAATAAGCCAGATAAGTTAACTTCTAGAAATCGAGAAATAGTATCGTCAATTCTGATTAACTATTTAGCCTATTCATATAATAGAAAAATCACTAAAGGAGCGGCACTTTCTCTGACATTTTCCTGGCTAAGCGAGCTGGATTCATCACCTAAAAATTGTTTGACTAAAATTTATGCTAACTATTTTCAAATGTTACTGTCTGGCAATAAAGAAAAAGCTAATCAAATTCGCCAATTTTTGAATGATAATGGCATGGAAGACTTAACACGCTATTTAGCAAGATAAAAAGTGTCAATTTCGACACTTTTTTATTTTAATTAAAATATGTGGTATTATTATAAAAAAATAAGATTGTTAATAAAAATGGAGGAGAACTATGATCTACCAAAACTATTCAAAGTTCAAGTTCTTTTGGCTTAACTTTTTCGGCTTAATCTACAGTACCGAAAATATTATTATGGCCTACATGGTTGGTAGCTTAACCAATATGGCGACTAAGAGAGAATTTTCTTCATTGCCACTGCTTTTTATTCAGATGGTAGTTGTTTTTACAATTGTGCTGATTTCTAATTTAATTTTTAATTATTTGAAAGCTGACGCAATTAAAACTACCAATGTTAAGCTTAGAACTAGCGTGCTTAAGGGGATGCTTACTAGTAAACATGAAGATAGTGCAAACTTGGGCTTTTTGACCAATGATTTTAAACTCCTTGAAACTAATCGCTATGAAGCTGAGATTCAAATCTTGTTCTATTCATATACAGTCGTGTTGGCTCTAGGCTATTCGCTCTACCTCAACTGGATGTTGACACTAATTTTCTTGGTTGGTGCGAGTCTGCCAGCAATTGTGTCTAACTTCTTCCAAAAGCAAATTCAAACTAGTTCTGTTGCTTGGACTAAGGCTAATGACAAGTACGTTAACCAGACTAAGCACTTGTTAGCTGGGACTGAAGTTTTCAATTTATTCAATAAAAGAAATGCAGCTGTTGCGCAAAATCGGGTCACTGTTGACAATCTTGAAGATAAGCTTGCCAAAATGAACTTAGCAAAAAATAATACCAATGCCTTCTTGAACATTATCGCGATGGGCGGGACCTTCCTTGTTCCGTTCTCAATTGGGGTAATGCTAGTTATTCAAGGCCAAACAACTCTTGGTGCTTTATTTGCGATTATTCAATTATCGAACTCCTTCGTTAACCCTATCTTGCAAATTTTGAGTGAACGGAATAACTTAACAACTACCAAGGATATCGTTGAAAAAATTAAACAGTTGTCAGCTCAAGGTCAAAAGGCTGAAAAAGCTGCAATTTCTGACTTCAATAGTTTGGAAGTTAAAGATGTTAACTTGAGTCGGCAAGGTAACAAGTTAGCAAATGGCATTAGCTTTACTTTGAAAAAAGGTGAAAAACTTGCCGTCATCGGACCATCAGGTTCAGGTAAGTCGACGCTATTGCAATTCTTGCTATATGGTGACTTCGGGAAGGCAAGTGAGCTTAAGCTTGATGATGCATTTGTGAAAGCTGGTGCGTTTAGCAACTTATTTAGTTACGCTAGTCAAAAAGCGATTATCTTTCCTGAGAGTCTCTGGTTCAATCTAACCTTAGGAGCTGAGCTTGCAGAAAGTGAAGTAAGAGCAGTGTGCGAGCAGCTCGATCTAGGTGACTTGGTTCGGGAAAAGGGCTTTGACTATCAGTTAGGTGATAATGCGGATCAGCTCTCAGGTGGGCAACTGTCAAGAATTGGCCTGGCGCGGGCAATTCTAGCTAAGCGGCCAGTCTTATTATTAGATGAAATTAACGCTTCACTTGATAAAAAGACTGCAGCCGATGTTGAAAATTACCTGCTTAATTCAGACTTGACCTTCATTGAAGTTAACCACCATTATGATAGTGAAAGCTTGGCCAAGTATGACCAAGTGGTGGACTTTAGTAAGTATATGTAGGAAAAAAGAATATTTAGTTAGAAGAAAACGGCCTCAGTCATAGGAATACCTATGTGAGACCGTTTTTTTATTTTATTATAGCGGAAAATTGGAGTAGGTGGTGAAGCGGTAAGGGATTGGATATAATTATATAGAAAGAAAATAGTGGAGGTAGCTTATGAAAGGATCAGAAAAAAGATTAATTTCTCTTTATGACGGCTCAAATGTAAGAATGATTATTCCAGTTTATCAAAGAAATTACGATTGGACTCGTGATAACTGTCGTCAATTATTTGATGATTTAGTGTCATTAATAAAAAATAATCGTCAAAATCATTTCTTTGGTAGTGTAGTTGAAATGGGTACGCAAGAAGGTATAGGAGAAGTCTCAATTATTGATGGGCAGCAACGAATTACTACAGTGTATCTTTTAATGCTTGCATTAGTAAAGCTTCTTGAAGAAGAAAAAATTACAAGTACTGATCCGCAATTAGCACGAAGAATAAGAGCAAGCTACCTTGAAGATGAATTTCAACCAGAAGATAAAAAATTACGCTTAAAGCCTGTAAAGAATGATGAAATGGCGTTAAAGCGACTATTTAAAGATGAAAAAGATTATTTATTGAGTTCTAATTTAACTAATAACTTTAGATATTTTTATGAAAGAATTTTAGATCAAGAACTAACTGCGGATGAGTTATTTAAGGCTATTCAGAAGTTAATGATTATTGATATTTCTCTTAAGCAAGGAGAAGATGACGCTCAATTAATTTTTGAAAGTTTAAATTCAACGGGACTAGACTTAACTGAAGCTGATAAAGTGAGAAATTATGTTTTGATGAACCAGCCAGTAAAAGTTCAAGAAAGCTTATATGAAAATTATTGGAATAAGATTGAAGTTAATACAAATTATGAGGTTTCTGATTTCCTAAGAAATTATCTGACTTTTAATTTGAAGAGAGTTCCTAAAATTCAAAAAGTTTATCTTGAATTTAAAAAGTATAGTGAGAAAAATGACTCTGATATAGAAGAATTACTTAGTGATTTGGAAAGATATTCAGAAATTAATCGTGATATTAGCAATGCTTCAACCGGAGAGCGAGAAGTAGATGAAGTATTGCATAGATTAAATATTTTAGATATGAGAGTTATTAAGCCGTTCTTGTTACCTTTGATTAATTATTGGAAATTAAATAAGATTGATTCTAAAACACTTATAGGATCATTGAAAGTAGTGGAAACCTTTATTTTTAGACGTACAATGTGTTCATTCCCTACAAATGCCTTAAATAAAATTTTTGCTACTTTATTTAGTGAAACTATTAAGTTGACTAACCAAGGAAATACAGAATTTTTACCGGTTTTAAGTTATATTCTTATTAATAAAGCAGATAGTTCTAGATATCCTAAAGATTCTGAATTTTTAAAATCATTTGATGATAAGGATATCTATGATATGAATAAAAATGCTCGAAAATATTTATTTGATAGACTTGAAAATCAAGACTCACGCGAGCATGTTAATGTTGTAGATAATATGCAAGATGGGAATTATACAATTGAACATATTATGCCGCAAACATTATCTGATTCATGGAAAAATGCATTAGGTAGTGATTATAAGAGGATCTACACTCAATGGATAAATAAATTGGCCAATTTAACTTTGACTGCTTACAACAGTAAGTATTCTAATCGAAGCTTTATTGAAAAAAAGTATATTGATAATGGTTTTGACCAAAGTGGTTTTAGACTTAATGACTTTTTGAAAAATTGTAATCAATGGACTGAAAAAGAATTACTTGCTAGAAACGATTACTTAAAGGAACTCGCTTTGAAATTATGGCCATATCCTGAAAGTAATTTTCAGCCTAAGCAACGCGAAAAAGTAAGTCGTACACTTGATGAAGATTATGATTTTGCGGGTACTAAGATAGTTAGTTATACATTTAAAGGAACACCTTATCAAGTTAAATCTTGGATTGAAATGTATGTAAATGTGATTGAAGCATTATATGAAATAGATCCAACTCCACTATATAAGATAATAGCAATGCATGCTACAAAGGGATGGAAATTTTATTTAAGTGGTACTGAAAAAAATGAATTTACTAAAGTAGCAGATGATTTATATGTTTATGGAAGAACAAATACATGGAATAAATTGAATGTATTGAATAAGCTATTTCAAATATACGGAATAGATCCAGCAGAGTTAGTCTTTGAAATTAATGAAAAGAAAATAAGAAATGATAATTAAGAAACTTGAGTTAGTGTAAAATTCAAAAGTAAAGATAATAGAAAGAGACAAATTATGGCAAGCAAATCAAATGACTTAAAATTTGAAGATAAATTGTGGGCAGCGTGTGATGAATTACGTGGAAGCATGGATGCATCAGAATATCGTAATGTTGTTTTAGGTTTAATCTTTTTAAAGTATGTGTCAGACTCTTTTGAAGAAAAAAGACAAGAACTTTTAAAGTCTGATTATCCAGAAGATGCTGAAGATTCAGATGCATATTTAGCTGATAATATTTTTTGGGTTAGTCCGGAAGCAAGATGGGACAATATTCAAAAAGCGGCTAAAACTCCAGAAATCGGTGAAGTAATAGATCATGCAATGGAATCTATTGAAAAAGATAATGAATCATTGCGTGGAATTCTGAGTAAAAATTATGAATCACCAGATCTAGATAGATCTAGATTGGGTGGAGTAGTAGATTTAATTTCAGACATTAATGTGGGTGGTAAAGAGGCAAAGGAAAGAGATATTCTTGGAAGAGTTTATGAATATTTCCTACAAAAATTCGCTAGTAATGAAAAGAAAAATGGTGGAGAATTCTATACTCCGAGATCAGTAGTTAAAACTTTGGTTGAAATGGTAGAGCCATTTAAGGGAACCGTATATGATCCTTGCTGTGGTTCTGGAGGGATGTTTGTACAATCAGAACAATTCGTTCAAGAACACCAAGGTCAGATTGCTGACTTGTCAGTTTATGGACAAGAATCAAATCCAACTACTTGGAAATTAGCCAAATTGAATCTTGCCATTAGAGGTATTGACAACAATTTTGGGGCGCATCAAGCAGATACTTTTACTAACGACTTGCATAAAGGAACTCATTTTGACTATATTTTGGCTAATCCACCATTTAACGTTAAAAAATGGGGTGGAGAAAAATTAAAAGATGACCCACGTTGGAAATATGGTATTCCACCTGAAGGAAATGCCAACTATGCCTGGATTGAACATATCATTAGTAAGCTTAATCCAGATGGAAAAGCAGGTTTCGTTTTAGCTAATGGAGCATTATCAACCACACTCAAAGAAGAATTAGCTATTCGTAAAAATCTTTTAGAAGCAGACAAGATTGATGCGATTGTTGCTTTACCAGATAAGATGTTCTACTCAACTGGAATTCCTGTTTCATTATGGTTTATTGATATGAATAAGAATTCTGAAGATGAGCGGGATCGTCGTGGAGAAACTTTATTCATTGATGCTCGTGAATTAGGTGAAATGGTAGACCGAACTCACAGAGAATTTAGCGATGAAGATATTAAGAAGATTGCTGACACTTATCATGCATATCGTGGAACCAATGAGCAAAAATATGAAGATATGGCTGGATTCTGTAAGATTGCTAAATTAGATGAAATTGCTAAAAATGATTACGTATTAACACCAGGACGTTATGTTGGGTTAGTTGAACAAGAAGATGATGGAGAACCATATGAAGTTAAGATGGCGAGATTGACTGCTGAATTGAAGAAGCAATTTGAAGAGAGTGATCGACTTCAAGATGAGATAAAGGATGTTTTGAAGGAGTTAGGGTATGAAATATAAAGTTGGAGAGATAGGAAAAGTTATAGGTGGTGGCACACCAAGTACTAAACACGAAGAATACTATACCAGTAGTGGTAAGGGAATAGCTTGGTTGACACCTAAAGACTTAAGTTCTTATTCTAAAATGTATATTGATCATGGATCCCGTGATTTAACTAGTGAGGGATATAATAACTCTTCAGCTAAACTTTTACCTAAGGATTCTGTTTTAATAAGCTCAAGAGCACCTATTGGATATGTAGCAATAGCAAAGAATGAAATTGCTACAAATCAGGGATTTAAAAGTATTATTCCAGATAAAAGTAAAGTATATCCAGAATATTTATACTACTTAATGTTGGAAAATAAATTAAATCTAGAAAAAGTAGCATCTGGTTCAACCTTTAAAGAAGTTTCTGGTAAAGTAATGAAAGAATTTGAAGTCGAAATACCTTCATTATCAAAACAAGAGAAAATTTTGAATCAATTAATACCTATACAAAGGAAAATAGAATTAAACAATCAAATAAATGATAATTTAGCTGCTTAGAAGTATTTATTTAAAAGTTCAGATTTAATCTTTATTAATAAATCGTTTTCTCGTAAATTGCTATTTATTTTTTTGTAGTTTTCTTCTGCAAAGTTGGCGATATTTGAGATAACTTGAGGATTTTCAGGAAATGGAAACTCGAAATCTTTTAATGCTTTTTTATTGAGATGTAGGACAGTTGTACCATTAACATATGTCAAGCAATGACGTTTCATAATATCGCCTTGCATTATTAATGCAAGTAAAAACTTAGAAATTTTATTTTCTTTAGCTGTTACCTTAACCAAGTCCATAGAAAAAATAATTTTATCGTAGTTACCACATGTAAGTATTGGTTCAGCATTACCAATTATTTCAGCATTTTGAGTCAAGTCAGTATGTGCAACCAAAACATCATAAAGATTAGCATATTTTTGAACTTTTATTTCTTTTTGAGGATTAATTTCTTTGAATCCTCTTGCGTTAAATCCACCATTTCTATCAAAGTTCTTTATCGTAGCCATTGCTAAATGACTTGGTGATAGTTCTTTACCCTTATATGAATAACCAGGTGTGACTTCTGCGTAATCTTTAAGAGAAACATAATTCCAATCAGATGGCATTTTCCCATTATTAAATTTTAAATAAGTAAAGAAGTAGTTGCTGATTTCCTTTATTTGCTTAAATAAATTATCATTTATCCTAACAAACCATATTTGAAAGAGGTGAAGTCATGAATTCAATTAAAGAAGAAAGTATAGAGAAAGATGCTCTTGAAACCCTTGCAAAACAGGGCTATCAAGTCATCAAAAGTGAAGTATACAATCATACTAGTAAAATTATCGATGCTGAAAGAAATAATGATCATACTAAGTTCATTCTTGAACCTAGATTGGCTAAAGTCTTAAAAGAATTAAATCCAGGTTATTCAGATGATATTTATCGTCGTGCTCTGCATGAATTTTCAAAATTAGCTGATAATCCAGATATGATGATTAACAATCATTACATGCACAAGTTGCTGATTGAAGGTGTGAAGATAAAGACATCTGAGAATGGAGAAAATAAGACTGTTACTTTGCATGCAATTGATTTTGATAACTGGGAAAATAATGACTTTTTAGCTACTAATCAATTTGAAATTGTACAAGGTGAAAAAAGCCGTAGGACTGATATCACTGTATTTGTTAATGGACTACCTTTAATTACATTTGAGCTTAAAAAGCCTGATAATGAGAATATTACTGTAAAAGAAGCATATGAACAGTTACAAACTTATAAGGCTGAAATCCCAGACTACATGAAATACAATGAAATTCTAATTGCTTCTGATGGAGTTAATGCTCGTGTAGGTTCTTTGACTGCAGGTTTTGATCGTTTTATGAGATGGCGACAACCTAAAAATGAATTAGTACCAGAAGGTAGTCTGGAACTCGATATTTTAATTGAGTATATGTTGAAGCCTAAAACCTTACTTAATATTATTCAAAACTTTATTATTTTTGAGACCAATGGTGATAGTACAGTAAAAATATTAACTGCATATCATCAATACTATATGGTTAATAAAGCAGTTGTTGCTGCCGAACGTGCTTTGAAATCTAATAGTGATAAAAGAATAGGTGTTGTTTGGCATACTACAGGATCAGGAAAATCTCTATCAATGGTTTTCTTCTCAGGGATTGTTGCCAGAAAACTAGGTAATCCAACTATTCTTGTGATTAATGATAGAAATGATTTAGATGATCAATTATTTGGTACTTTTGCTCAGGCTCATGAATATCTTCAACAAACACCAGATCATGCAGAAAATCGTGATGAAGTTAGAGATTATATGAGTCGTAATTCAGGTGGAATTGTTTTTAGTACAATTCAAAAGTTTTCTCCAGATTTTGAACGTGGGGAAAATGAGATGCCAGTTTTAACTAATCGATCTGATGTAATTGTTATGGCAGATGAAGCTCATAGAACTCAATATGGTTTGCAGGCTGAACTTACTAAGAACGGTGTTAGATATGGTTATGCAAAATATTTGAGGGATGCTTTGCCTAATGCTTCATTTATTGGATTTACTGGTACTCCAATAGATACAGCAGATAAGTCTACTGTAGCGGTTTTTGGTAATTATATTGATGTATATGATATAACTCAATCTGTAGCAGACCACGCAACAGTTAGAATCTTTTATGAAAGTCATATAATTCCTTTAAAACTTAAATCAGGCTCAGAAGAGAAGTTTAATGAGTTGATGAATGAGTATGATTTAAATACCGAAGCTTCTGATTCAGAAAAAGAAGCTCGAAATAAAGAATTAACTAAGCTTGAAGCTATTGCTGGTGCTAAGCAAAGATTGGAAGCTATAGCTAAGCATTTTATATCTCATTTTGAAGCTCGGCAAAAAGAAGAGTTCGGTAAATCTATGATTGTCGAAATCTCTCGAATCAATGCTGTCAAATTATACAATGAGATTATAAAATTGCGTCCAAATTGGGAAAGTTCAGATATCCACAAAGGAAAAATAAAGATCGTAATGACCTCTAGTCCTTCAGATGGCCCAGAACTTTCTAAACATAATACTAGCAAGCAAGACCGTCGTATTTTACAACAACGTATGAAAGACAACTCAGATGAACTTCAAATAGTAATAGTTGTTGATATGTGGCTAACTGGATTTGATGTACCTAGTTTAAATACTTTGTATGTTGATAAACCTATGAAAGGTCATAATTTGATACAGGCGATAGCTCGTGTTAACAGAGTGTTCAAAAATAAAGAAAGTGGCTTGATTGTTGACTACATTGGTATTGCGGATTCTTTAAAACTTGCATTAAGTATTTATTCTAAAGATGACAAAGATCAAGTAGGCATTAATGTCGAAAAGGTTTTGGCACTGCTTAAAGATAAGTACAATATCATTAAAAATGATTTCTTATACGGAATAGACTATTCTGGCTTCGATTCGAAAGATGATATTGTAAGAACTAGGACAGTTAATAAGGTTGCAAATGAGTTAATTGCTGAAGATAAAGAAACAATTCAAAAGTTTTGTGATGTAGTAACAGAAGCTCAAAAGTTATATGCATTAGTGGCAATTCAGCCAGCTGCTCAAGAGATTGGGCCAGAAATAGCATTCTTTAGGTTAGTTAAAGTATTTATCATGAAATTACTTTCTAACAATGATGATCATGAAAGAAAGAATATTGATTATCGCTTACGTCAAATGATTGACCAATCAATAATTGCTGAACCTGAAGTAGATGTATATAAATCTTTGGGATTGGAAAAGCCGAGATTGGATACAATTTCTCCAGAGTTTTTGAAAAAAGTTCAAAATCTAAATGAAAAATCTTTAGCAGTTAGAATTTTGGAGAAAATTCTACGAGGACAGATTAAAATTTGTTTGCAAATGAACATTGTACAAGGTAAGAAATTTCAAGAAATGCTTGAAGCGTCAATTGCTGAATATAATAAACGTGGGATAAACACTGAAATTGTTATTCGAGAGTTGATTGAAATGGCTCAAAAAATTAATGCTGAACAGGAAAAAGGTAAAGATCTTGGTTTAACTCCAGAAGAAATTGCTTTCTATGATGCTTTAGCAAACCATGAAAAAGCTGTACAAGTTTTAGGTGAAGAAAAATTACATTTAATTGCCAAAGAACTAGTAAAGACAGTCAAGGCTAATGCAGGTGTTGATTGGGAACGAAGAGCTGCTGTTCAAGCTAAAATGATAATGGCTGTTAGACACCTTTTAAGAAAATACGGGTATCCACCTGATATTTCAGCTGATGCAACGAAATTGGTGGTTTCTCAAGCAAAACAAATGGCAATTGGACCTATTTAATAAAGTATATTTAGAGTAAATTTCTTCTGTAATGCCAAAATGTTGATAATCAAGGGATATATTCTTTGAAGTATCAATATTTTTTCGTTCTTTTTAGTATGTAACTTAAATTATGTTGGAGAGATTAGTAGTCAAACAAAACGCCAATTCGGATGATGATTATAATTATTAAGTAATTAAAGTGTGCAATGATTATTGCACGCTTTCTTTTTGCTATAATAGAATATAGTAATTTCTTTTTGAGGGGACGCAATTAAATGGCAGAAACAACACCTATGATGAAGCAATATTACGACATCAAGAGTCAGTATCCTGATGCCTTTTTGTTCTATCGTGTCGGGGACTTTTATGAACTTTTTGAAGATGATGCAGTTAAGGGTGCGCAAATCTTAGAATTAACCTTAACTCACCGCTCAAATAAAAGCGAAAATCCAATTCCAATGGCTGGGGTTCCCCACCAAGCTGTGGATTCTTATGTGAATACTTTAGTGGAAAAAGGTTACAAGGTTGCTCTTTGTGAACAACTTGAAGACCCTAAGCAAGCCAAAGGGATGGTTAAGCGTGGAATCATTCAGTTAGTTACACCCGGAACTATGATGAATGAGGGACCTAATGGAGCTAAGGAAAGTAACTATTTAACTTCTGTTTTTTCCACCAAGAGTGGCTTTGGCTTAGCATATTCTGACTTATCCACTGGGGAAATCTTTACCACTCATTTGAAGAGTTTTGCCGATGTGCTAAATGAATTGCTTTCTCTGCGAACTAAAGAAGTAGTTTTTGAAGGCAGTCTTTCTGATAGTCAAAAGGATGTCTTAAAAAAGAGTAACATTACAGTTTCAACACCTATTCAAGACCAAGAAAAGCATGCCGAAGTTTCATATGCAATTCAAAAGTTAAGCAATCAAGCTGAAAAAGATGCAACTAAGCAACTAGTAATTTATTTATTAGTTACTCAAAAGAGAAGTCTAGCTCACTTACAAATTGCCAAGAGTTATGAGGTTTCTCAATACTTACAAATGTCCCACGTTGTTCAAAATAACCTCGAATTAGTGGCTAGTGCCAAGACTGGCAAGAAGATGGGGTCGCTATTTTGGTTACTTGACAAAACTAATACTGCGATGGGAGGACGACTTCTCAAGCAGTGGTTAGCGCGGCCACTTCTTTCAATTAGTGAAATTGAAAAGCGCCAAAAGATTGTTCAAGCAATGTTAGACAACTACTTTACTCGAGAAGGTGTAAAGGATGCACTAAAGGGTGTTTACGATTTAGAGCGTTTAACTGGTCGAATTGCCTTTGGCAGTGCTAATGCGCGCGAACTTTTGCAACTGTCACGTTCTTTAGATGCGATTCCTCAGATTCAAAGTGCCTTATTTGAAAGTGGCGATGAAGATTTAGCTAATTTTGCAGAGCAGATTATTGATTTATCAGAGTTAGCTAAGAAGATTAAAGATACAATTGTAGAAAATCCTCCAATTCTAACTACTGATGGTGGATTGATTCGTGAAGGTATCAATGAACAGCTTGACCGTTATCGCGATGCAATGAACAATGGGAAGACTTGGCTTGCTCAGTTGCAGGCTCAAGAACGTAAAGCAACTGGGATTGAGAATTTAAAGATTGGCTACAACAAGGTCTTTGGCTACTTTATCCAAGTTTCAAAGGGAAATGTTGCCAAGGTGCCAGAAGGCCGTTACATTCGTAAGCAGACTTTAACTGGTTCAGAACGCTACATTACGCCAGAACTTAAAGAACATGAAAATCTAATTTTAGAGGCTGAAAATAAGTCAACGGACCTTGAATACCAAATCTTTTCTGACTTGCGTGAATATATCAAGACCTTCATCCCTAAATTACAAGAACTTGGTAACACAATTGCCAGCTTAGATGCTTTGACTAGTTTTGCGACAGTTGCAGAAGAAAATAATTATTGTCGTCCAAGTTTCCACCAAGATAGTCAAGAAATTAAAGTAGTCGCAGGCCGTCACCCCGTAGTTGAGAAGGTGCTTGCTGATGGCAGTTATATCCCCAACGACATTCAAATGGCTGATGATACTAGTGTTTTCTTAATTACAGGGCCTAACATGTCAGGTAAGAGTACTTACATGAGACAGATGGCTTTAATAGCCGTAATGGCTCAAGTAGGTTCATTTGTGCCAGCTACTGAAGCAGCTTTACCTATTTTTGACCAGATCTTTACTAGAATTGGGGCAGCCGATGATTTAATTAGTGGACAATCCACTTTTATGGTTGAAATGAGCGAAGCTAATGAAGCCTTGCAAAATGCTACTAAGCGCTCACTTGTCCTCTTTGATGAGATTGGACGTGGTACTGCGACTTATGACGGGATGGCGCTTGCAGGGGCTATCGTGAAGTACTTACATGATAAGGTTGGTGCTAAGACCTTATTTGCAACGCACTATCATGAATTAACTGATATGGAAAAAACACTAGATCATCTTAAAAATATTCATGTTGGTGCAACTCAAGAAAATGGCAAGCTAATTTTCTTACATAAGATTTTGCCAGGACCAGCCGATCAATCATACGGCATTCACGTTGCTCAACTTGCTGGCTTACCTAATAAAGTCTTACGCGAGGCAAGCAAGATGCTAAAACGGCTTGAAGCGCAAGGCGCTAATGGACTTGAACCAGCTAGTTTGCAATTAGATCTTTTTAACGAGAAAAATGACAGTGAAGAAACTACTAGCGATGAAGCCATTTCCGATACTGAAAAGCAAGTAATTGAAGATATTAATAACTTGTACTTGGCTGATAAGACGCCACTAGAAGTTATGCAATTAGTAGCATCTTGGCAACAAGATTTAAAGGATGAAGACTAATGGCAAAAATTCATGAATTATCGGAAACTTTAACCAATCAGATTGCGGCTGGTGAAGTTATTGAACGACCAGCTAGTGTAGTTAAAGAACTAGTTGAGAATGCAATTGATGCTAAAGCTAGTCAAATTGAGATTGAATTTATTGATGCTGGTCTAAAAGAAGTAATCGTTCGCGATAATGGTAGTGGTATTGCAAGTGAAGACTTAGACTTAGCCTTTCGCCGTCATGCTACCAGCAAAATAAGCAAAGAACGTGATCTTTTTAAGATTGCAACTCTGGGCTTTCGTGGAGAAGCGTTAGCTTCAATTGTTGCTGTGTCACATACTGAAGTAATAACAAGTACTGATGGTATTAAAGGTGTGAAGGCTGAATTTGCTGGTGGGGAAAAGCTAAGCGAAGAAACTCATGCTAGTACAAAGGGAACTGAAATCAAAGTTAGTGATTTGTTCTACAATACGCCAGCTCGGTTGAAATATTTAAAGAGTCCACGGACCGAAACAATGAAAATTGTGGACATTGTGAATCGACTAGCACTTGGACATAGTGAGGTTGCCTTTACTTTAAAAAATGAAGGTAAACTGCTTTTAAAAACGCCAGGCAATAATAACTTACGCCAAGATTTAGCCAATATTTATGGGCGATTTATTGCTAAAGATATGATTGAATTTAGTAAAGAAGATCCAGATTTTAAGGTAAGTGGATTATTATCTACGCCTGAGACTACGAGATCAAATCGCAATTTTGTATCGATCTTGCTTAATGGGCGTTACATTAAAAACTATCAATTAACCAAGGCAATCTTAGCCGGCTATGGTAGTAAAATTGCTCAAGGACGCTATCCAATAGCTGTCATCTTGATAGAACTTGACCCATTTTTAGTCGATGTAAATGTACACCCTACTAAAGAACAAGTTAGACTATCAAAAGAAAAAGAACTTAGTCGGCTAATTACTGAGGGAATTTCTACTGCTTTATTAGAAAATACTAGTCAAGTAAGTGCTTTAGCGAATTTAAATAAAGAAGTAGACAGACAAGACCAATTAGCTTTTAATCTTAACAAAAATGTGGTTGATACAACTCGTACTTATGAAGAAAAGCCTGCTAAAGAAGAAAAGCAAATTGCTGATCAAGAGGCTAATTATGTTGATTTAAATCAAGTTCGAGAAGATGATCGTTATGTTTTAACTGCTAGTTGGGATAAAAATGTTGCAATTCAAGTAAGCTTAACGCCATTTACCTCAAAAGATACTGATAGCTCAGAAGATAGTTTACTAACCAAGGGCGATGAAAAAATAGCCTATTCTTTGCCATATTTAACTTATTGTGGTCAGGTAGGAGCCTATATTTTAGCAAGCAATGAGGATGATTTATACTTAATTGATCAAGTGAGTGCTCAGCGTGCTTTAAAATATCGCGATACTTTAAAGCAGATGCAGGAGAAAGATTATCAACAAACCTTACTAACTCCTCTTGTTTTAGATTTTGGCAGTGAAGACTACTTAGAAATTAAAAATCACTTATCAGAACTAAAAGAGCTGGGATTAATTTTAGAAGATTTTGGTCAGAATTCACTTCTTTTGCCTAGTTATCCACTCTGGTTAAAAGATGAATCTGAGCGAAATATTCGAGAACTGTTAGATTTATTTTTGACCAGCAAAAAAGATAATCTAACTAGCATTAAGTCTAGCCTTGCTAAAGCAGAAGTAAGAAGACAAGTACGTAAAGAAAAGCTTACAAAAGAAGGCGCTCAAAACCTGCTTGAACAACTAGCAAGTTTAGCTGATCCATATCATGATCCATTTGGACAATTAATTATTGTCAAAATTACTGATACGGAACTTGACCATATGTTTAAAAAAGGTGAATAAGAATGTATGAATATTTAGAAGGAACTGTTACAATCATTACGCCAAGTTTCATTGCATTAGATGTGGGTGGACAAGGCTTTAAGATTTTTAGTGCAAAGCCATATAGCTATAGTGAAGGCCAACGGATTCGGGTTTATGTTGAGCAAGTTGTGCGTGATAATGATATTAGTTTATATGGTTTTGAAAGTAGCGATGAAAAACAATTATTTTTGAAGCTACTTAGTGTAAGTGGAATCGGACCCAAAAGTGCCATGGCTATTATGGCAGCTGAAAGTAGCGATTCGCTTGCTAAAGCAATTGAAAATGGAGAAGTTAACTACTTAACCAAGTTTCCAGGTGTTGGGAAAAAGACCGCTTCCCAAATTGTGCTTGATTTAAAGGGTAAATTAGGTAGTTATGTTGAACAAGATTTGTTTACAGCTGATACTTCTCAAGCTCTTAGTGATGCTTTATTAGCTTTGTCAGCTTTAGGATATACTAAAAAAGAAGTCGAAAAAGTTAAGCCAAAACTTGAAAAATCAAGCTTTGATACAGCAGATGAGTATATTAAAGAAGGTCTCAAGCTGTTGCTCAAGAAGAAATAAATAAAATAAACCAATTTAAGGAAGTGAAATGATGGACGAAGATAGCAGAGTGGTAGCTGGTGAAGAAGAACAAGGAGATTTGCAAGATGAATTAAGTTTGCGTCCCCAATCTTTTAGTCAATATATTGGGCAAAAAAGAGTTAAGTCAGAAATGGAAATTTACATCCAAGCTGCTAAAAAAAGGGATGAAGCTTTAGACCATGTCTTGCTTTATGGACCACCTGGTTTAGGGAAGACTACTATGGCTTTTGTAATTGCGAATGAATTGGGAGTTAATTTAAAAAACACTTCCGGTCCAGCGATTGAAAGGGCTGGCGATTTAGTGGCCTTACTATCGGATCTTGATCCGGGGGATGTTTTGTTTATTGATGAAATTCACCGCTTGGCTAAGCCAATTGAAGAAATTCTTTATTCAGCAATGGAAGATTATTATGTTGATATTGTAGTGGGAGAAGGTTCGACTAGTCATGCGGTACACGTACCACTTCCTCCTTTTACATTAATTGGGGCAACAACTAGAGCAGGGGACTTATCAGCACCATTAAGAGATCGTTTTGGAATTGTTGAGCATATGCAATACTACACAATTGGTGATTTAGAAAAAATTATTCAACGCTCTAGTGAAGTTTTTGCCACTAAAATTGGTAAAGAAGCCGCTCATGAATTGGCTAGAAGAAGTCGGGGAACGCCAAGAGTGGCTAACAGGCTTTTGAAGCGAGTACGAGATTATGCTCAAGTTAAAGAAGAAAACAAAATTTCTTTAGCTACAACCAAGTATGCCTTAGATCAATTGCAAGTGGATAATGAAGGGCTAGATTTAACTGACCGCAAGATTTTAAGAACAATTATTGAAGCTTATCATGGTGGACCAGTTGGAATTAGAACTTTGGCAGCAAATATTGGAGAAGATACAGATACAATTGAAGCCGTCTATGAGCCATATTTGCTTCAGCATAAGTTTATTACGATGACACCGCGTGGTCGCGTAGCCACTCAGAAAGCTTATTTGCAACTGGGGATACCACTTCCTGAAGAAAGTTAAACTTAATTTCTAGTAAAGTTTGTATAGTTTTGTATAATATAAAGTAGATATTTTTATGAGGTGAAGAAATGAATATTTCATTTATGGCTGCAGCAGCCGGTTTTGGTAGTTATTCAACAATCCTTATGATGGTTGTTTTAGTTGGTTTTACATACTTTTTCATGATTAAGCCACAAAAGAAGCGTCAACAACAAGCAATGGATATGCTTTCTAAGCTTAAAAAGGGCGATAAAGTAATTTTAGTAAGTGGCTTACATGCTAAGATTGATTCAGTTAATGACAAGAACAAGACAGTTGTTGTTGATGCTGATGGAATTTTCTTAACTTTTAGTAAAATGGCAGTTCGCCAAGTAGTTGAAGCTGCTCCTGAACAAGAAGTTAAGCCAGCAGAAACTGAAGAAAAAGCTGCTTCAGAAGAAGAAAAAGCTAACGAAGACAAGTAAGATTAGGCGCCGTGAGGCGTTTTTTCTATGTCTAAAACTAGAATGTTGTAAAATGATTTATGAATGTGAGTAACTGATTTAGAAGGGATGACTATGAAAAATATACCGGTAATTATGACTATTTTGGGTGGCAGTGGTGATTTAGCCCATCGGAAATTGTACCCAGCTTTATTTAATTTATTTGAGCAGGGGTTGATTAAAGATAATTTTGCAGTAATTGGTACTGCACGTCGACCTTGGAGCCATGAATATTTACGTGAGCAGGTTATTGATGCTGTCCATGAAAATGACAAAAATGTGGATGAAAATCACTTAAAGCAATTTGCAAGCCACTTTTACTATCAATCACATGATGTAACTAATACTGAACACTACCAAGCGATTAAAGACTTGGCTAATGACTTAGACAGTCGATACAGCGCTCAAGGAAATCGAATTTTTTACATGGCAATGGCTCCACGCTTTTTTGGAACGATTGCGACTCATATTAACGATCAAAAGCTGATGGGTAGTGGATTTAATCGAATTGTTGTTGAAAAACCTTTCGGCAGAGATCTTGCTTCAGCTAGCGAACTAAATGAAGAAATTAAGGCTTCATTTAGTGAAGATTCAGTATATAGAATTGATCATTACCTTGGTAAAGAGATGATTCAAAATATTTTACCAATGCGCTTGTCTAATCCATTAATTAAATATATTTGGTCAGGTGAATTTATTAAGAATGTCCAAGTTACACTAGCTGAAAACTTAGGTGTTGAAGCTCGTGGTGGATATTATGAAACTTCAGGTGCTTTGCGTGATATGGTTCAAAATCATATCTTCCAAATAATTACTTTACTGGCAATGGGGGAACCGACTGCACTTAGCTCAGAAGCAATTCATGCTAAGAAGCAAGAATTACTTGATAGTATGGTTATTCCTTCAGTTGATGAAGTCAAAAAAACTTTTGTTAGAGCACAATATGCAGGAACAGACGACACTTTCGGCTACTTACAAGAACCTAATGTTGATCCTGATTCCAAGACTGAAACTTTTGCGGCAGGGAAAGTTAAATTTACCAAAGGCCCTTTAGCTAATGTCCCAATTTACTTTAGAACAGGTAAAAAAATGCGGGAAAAGAAGAACCGAATTGATATCGTCTTAAAGCATATGAATAACTTATACGGACAAGCTCATTCCAATAATATTACAATTATTATTGACCCTAAGAGTGAGATTTATTTCACAATCAATGGTAAGAGAATTTCTGAGCCAGGTATTCGTCGTGAAAACTTAGCTTATGAATTTTCAGATTATGAAAACTCATTAGTTCCTGATGGTTATGAACGCTTATTACATGATGTTTTTGTTGGAGATCAAACTAATTTCACACATTGGAGTGAAATTGCTAAGTTTTGGGAATTTATTGATGCAGTTGAAGCTGCTTGGCAAAGTGAAAATGAATCTGTTGAAAAATTAATTCAATATCCACAAGGAAAGTTAGGACCAAAACAAGCTGGTGAAATTTTTGAAAGTCCAACTGAACGTTGGATTTATGAATAATGGATTTACTTCCCAAAAATGATTTTCATCGTAAAATTATTCATTTAGATATGGATGCATTTTATGCATCAGTTGAAATGAGAGATAATCCAGCTTTAAAAAATAAGGCTTTAGTAATTGCTCATGATCCTCGTGAATATAATGGACATGGTGTAGTTGCTACTGCTAATTATTTAGCTCGGCAATATGGGATAAATTCAGCAATGCCAGCAATTGAAGCTGTTAAAAGAATTCCCAAGGATAAGCTGGTTTTTGTTACACCTAATTTTGATAAGTATCGCCAAGTTTCAGCTCAAGTTCATGAAATTATGCATGCTGTAACTGATCAAGTGGAAAGTGTCGCTTTAGATGAAGCATATATGGATGTAACCAGTAATAAACTAGGAAATTATAGTGCTATTGAACTGGGCAGTTATATGCAAGAGAGAATTTACAAGGAGTTACAGCTAGGAGCTAGCTTTGGTGTGAGTTACAATAAGTTCTTAGCCAAAATGGGGTCTGAATATGCTAAGCCTTTTGGAAGAAGTGTGATTCTGCCTCAAGAAGCCCTGACTTTTCTTGCAGACCAGCCAATAAAAAAATTTCCTGGCGTTGGAAAAAAGACCCAAGGTACTTTTCAAGCATTGGGATTAAAAACTGGTAAGGATTTACAGAAACTAACAGTAAAAGAGTTAACTACATTATTTGGAAAATTCGGTTATCAACTAGCGCTTCATGCACATGGAATTGATTTCTCGCCTGTTAAGGCGCAACGTAAACGAAAATCAATTGGAAAAGAAAATACTTTTTTGCCAGTATTATTTGATCAAAATGAAATTTTGCGGAATTTAAGGAATTTTGCTGAGAGTATTAGTAAGCAATTAAAAGAAAAAAAGTTGCAAGGTAAGGTAGTAACAATTAAGGTGCGAACGCCTGATTTTGTTACTAAAACTAAGCGTAAAACTTTATCTCAATTTACCAATGATGAGCAGATAATTTATCAAGCTAGTTATGAGTTACTTAATCAAATTGATTATCGGACCGCTGGCATTCGTCTGCTTGGAATTAGTGTTAGCCAGCTTGAAAATAACCGCTATACGGAAATAAATCTTGGTTTATTTTCAACTGATTGGTAAAATATATTCTTTATCTGATAGAATTTATATTGAGTTTATTTAAACATAAAGGAGCACATTATTATGTCTAATACTACTTTTGATGAAATCTATGCCAAAATTAAAGAATACGACACTATTATCTTGCATCGTCATATTAGTCCTGATCCTGATGCAATTGGTTCTCAAGCAGGTCTTGGCCGCTCAATTAAATTAGCCTTTCCAGAAAAGAGAGTTTTATATGCTGGTGTTGATTGGGGCGACTTAACTTGGATTAATAAAGGTGACGACATTAAGGATGAAGACTATAAGGGTGCCTTAGTTATTACAACTGATACTGCTGATCGACCACGTGTTTCAGATCAACGGTATGACATGGGAGATTTCTTAATTAAGATGGACCATCACCCTAATGTAGATCCTTATGGTGATTTATATTATGTAAATGATCAAGCTCCTGCAGCTAGTGAAATTATTGCCGATTTCTTAATTAGTCAAAAAATGCCAATTACAGCTGAAGTTGCTTTGCCAATTTATGCGGGAATTGTAGGAGATACTGGACGTTTCATGTATCCAGAAACAACTGCTCATACATTTGAAATTGCAGCAATGCTTGCAAAAACTGGTATTGATTTGACACAAATTGCTAGAAACATTAGTGACGTAACTTTCAAGCAAGCTAAGCTTCAAAGTAGTGTATTAGATTACATGACGGTTGATAAATCAGGTGCAGCTTATGCAGTGTTGACTCAAGCTGATTTGAAGAAGATGGGAGTTACAACTGAAGAAGCTTCTGTTACTGTTTCAACTCCTGGTAGAATTAAAGATATTTTGACTTGGAGTGTGATTGTTGAATTAGAAGATGGTACATACCGAGTACATTATCGTTCAAAGGGCCCAGTAATTAATGGGTTAGCTGCTAAACATAATGGTGGAGGTCATGCCCTAGCAAGTGGTGCTAAGGCTAAAGATGAAGCAGAAATTAAACAAATTTTTGCAGAATTAATTGATGTTACAAATAAATATAAGGAAGAACATGAATAATATTTTTTTAGATTCACGAATTAACGAAAATCTTCAAGCAGGTCTTGCAAAAATTAACTTCCAAAAACCAACTAAGGTGCAATCGGAAGTTATTCCAGTCTTTTTGACAGGTAAGAATATGCTAGTTCAAGCGGCAACTGGTTCTGGAAAAACTCATGCTTACTTAATTCCAGCCCTTAACGAAGTAATTACAAGTAGTCAAACTACTCAAGTAGTTGTTACCGCACCAAGCCGTGAATTAGCGCAGCAACTTTATACAGTTGCTCGTCAATTGAGAGATGCAAGTAGTTTAGATATTTCAATTTCTCTTTTGGCAGGTGGTAGTGATCGTGATCGGCAAATTTCTAAAGCGGAAAGTAAGGCACCACAAGTTATAGTTGCAACTCCTGGTAGATTACTTGATTTCGCCAAGAAAAGAATTATCAATTTAGAAAACACTAAGTGTTTTATTATTGATGAAGCAGATATGTCACTTGATTTAGGATTTTTAGGTGATATTGACCAAGTTGCAGCACGAATGCCTAAGACAGTTCAAATTGCGGCCTTTTCTGCGACAATTCCTGTTAAGTTAGATAACTTTTTGCGGAAGTATATGCAAAAGCCTGAACGAATCATTATTGAAAATCCAGCTGTTATTGCTCCAACAATAAAAAATGATTTACTTGATATTGGTTCAAAAGATCGAAAGAATATTTTATTTAAGTTGCTAACAATGGGGCAACCATATTTAGCCTTAGTTTTTGCAAATACTAAGCAAAAAGTAGATGAAGTTGCTAAATATTTACAGGATCAAGGATTGAGAGTTGCTAAAATTCATGGTGGTATTACTGAAAGAGAAAGAAAGAGAACTTTACGTTTAGTTCGCCAAGGTGATTTTCAATATGTTGTTGCTACTGATTTAGCAGCTAGAGGAATTGATATTGATGGTGTTAGTCTGGTAATTAACTACGAATTGCCTAAAGATTTAGAGTTTGTAATTCATAGAATTGGTCGAACAGGCCGTAATGGATTAAAGGGGCATGCGATTACCTTAATCCGTGAAGAAGAAATGAACTTGGTAGGGCAATTAGAACATGTTGGTGTTCAATTCGATTTTGTTGAATTGAAAAATGGTGAATTAGTAGAAAGAACGCACTATCATCGCCGTAATCAAAGAAGTGCAACTAATCATAAATTAGACAATCGTTTGATTGGCTATGTTAAGAAAGCAAAAGTTAAGAAAAAGCCTGGCTATAAAAAGAAAATTAAAAAGGCTATTGCTGAAGATGCTAAACAAAAGCGGAAGCTTGAAAAAAGGCATGAAGCAAGAGTTCAAAAACGTCGTCGCAAACGCAAACGCGTTGACAAATAATGACTAAGTAGTAAAATTATTTTCAGCTTAAGATATGTTTTTTACCAATCTTATTTACAGAGAGGGAAGTTTTGGTGGGAAATCCTAATAAGAAGTAAAAAATGCTCCTTTAAGTTCTTAAATTTCGATATTAAAGTGGTAACAAACACTGTTGCAATCAAGGTGGTACCGCGCGTTGGCGTCCTTGAATATGTGCAATAGTGTTTTTTTATACAAGGAGATAACGATGAAGAAGCTTACAAGTTCAGAGTTTCGGCAAATGTACCTAGATTTCTTTAAAGAACATGGTCACATGGTTTTGCCATCACAATCACTAATCCCTCAAGATGATCCAACTTTGCTTTGGATTAACTCAGGGGTTGCAACTATGAAGAAGTATTTCGATGGTTCTGTGGTCCCTAAGAATCGTCGAATTACTAGTTCACAAAAGTCAATCAGAACTAACGATATTGAAAATGTTGGTAAAACAGCTCGTCACCAAACTTTCTTTGAAATGCTTGGTAACTTCAGTGTTGGTGATTACTTTAGAGATGAAGCTATTCCTTGGGCTTGGGAATTTTTGACTAGTCCTAAGTGGCTTGGTTTAGATAAAGACAAACTTTTCTGTACTGTCTACCCTAAAGATGTTGACTCACAAAAGGTTTGGGAAAAAGCAGGGATGCCAAAGGACCATATCATTAAATTAGAAGATAACTTCTGGGATATTGGTGAAGGCCCATGTGGTCCTGATACTGAAATCTTTTATGACCGTGGTCAAGAAAACAATGACGTGGCTGAAGATGACCCTGAAAACTTCCCAGGTGGTGAAAATGCCCGTTACCTTGAAATTTGGAACATTGTGTTCTCACAATACAATCACTTACCAAATGGTGAATATGTTGATCAACCACATAAGAACATCGATACAGGGATGGGACTTGAACGGGTACTTTCAATCTTACAAGATGCTCCAACTAACTTTGAAACTGACTTATTCTTACCAATGATTCATGAAACTGAAAAGATGAGTGCTGGTAAGAAATATGGTGCAAATAAAGAAGATGATATTGCCTTTAAGATTATTGCGGACCACGTTCGGGCAGTTTCCTTTGCAATCGGTGATGGAGCTCTCCCATCAAATTCAGGCCGTGGCTATGTATTACGTCGTTTGATTAGACGTGCTGACTTGAATGGTAAGCGTTTGGGCATTAATGGGGCTTTCCTTTACAAGTTAGTTCCAGTTGTGGGTAAGATTATGGAAAGCCACTATCCAGAAGTCTTAAAGCAAGCTTCATTCATTCAAAAAGTAATTAAGAATGAAGAAGATCGTTTTGGTGCAACTCTTGAATCAGGCCTTTCTTTGCTTGACGACTTAATCGAAAAGGCTAGTGCAAGTGATGATAAGACCATTTCTGGTAAAGATGCCTTCAAATTATTTGACACTTATGGCTTCCCATATGAATTAACTTTTGAAGCAGCTCAAGATAAAGGCTTAAAGGTTGATAAGGCCGGCTTTGATAAAGAAATGGACGCTCAAAAAGAACGTGCTAGAAAAGCTCGTGGTGACCTTCAATCAATGGGACGTCAGGACGAAACTTTGATGAATATCAAAGATAAGTCAGAATTTGAATATGGCGTTTATGAAGAAAAACATGCTAAATTAATTGATATCGTTGTTGATGATAAGCTTGTTGATAAAGCTGATGGTGAAACTGCTACTTTAATCTTTGATAAGACTCCATTTTATGCAGAACGTGGTGGACAAGTGGCGGACCATGGTGATATTTACGACCAAAATGGTGATTTGGTTGCTAAAGTTACTGATGTTCAACATGCACCAAATGATCAAAACTTACACTTTGTTGATCTTGTTTTACCAATGGAAAAAGGTAAAGAGTATGTCTTAAAGATTGACGCTCACCGCCGTGAAGGTTTGCGTCACTCACATACTGCAACTCACTTAATTCATGCTGCACTTCGTGAAGTATTAGGAGAACATACTCACCAAGCTGGTTCTTTAGTTGATCCTGACTTCTTGCGTTTCGACTTTACAGCAATTGACCCAATGACTCCACGCGAAATTGAAACGGTTGAGCGCTTAGTTAATCAAAAAATTTGGGAAAATATTGATGTTAAGACAACTATTACTGATCCTGAAACTGGTAAGAAGATGGGGGCTTTAGCCTTATTCAATGGTAAATATGGCGACAAGGTTCGAGTTGTTCAAATCAATGACTTTTCAATTGAATTCTGTGGGGGGACACACTGTTCTAACACAGCTCAAATTGGCATTTTCAAGATTATTTCTGAACAAGCTATTGGTGCAGGTATGCGCAGAATTGAAGCTGTAACAAGTGAAAAAGCTTATGAATACTTAACTAACCGTGATGCTTTACTTGAAGAAATTAAGCAAGAAGTTAAGGCTACTAAGGTTGAAGATATTAAGACTAAGATTACTTCACTAGAAGAAGAATTACATGCTAGTCAAAAGAAAGCCGCAGAACTTGAATCTGAAATTAATGCAGCTAAAGCAAGCGATATTTTTGAAAATGTTCAAGAAGTCAATGGCTTGAAAGTTATTGCAGCTATGGCTGATGTAAATGGAATGAATGATTTACGTGAACTTGCTGATAACTGGAAAGCTTCTAACAAGAGTGATGTTTTGGTACTTGCTTGTGCCAATGATGGCAAAGCTAATATGGTTATTAGTTTAGCTGACGCAGCCTTAGATAAAGGACTTAAAGCTGGTAACTTAATTAAAGTTGCAGCACCTGTCTTTGGTGGTGGCGGTGGTGGCCGTCCCAACATGGCACAGGCTGGTGGTAAGAATCCTGCTGGACTTAAAGAAGCTATTACAGCTGTAATTAACGAGATTAACAAGTAAAATTAATTGTTTTAACCGCGTTTTTCAAGTAGAATTGCCATAGGAGGAATGAAAAATGAGTTCGCTAGATAAAACTATGCATTTTGATTTCAATCAAAATAAAGGCAAAAATGTTTATGATACTTTACAAGATGTTTATAATGCTCTTGAAGAAAAAGGTTATAATCCAACTAACCAGATCGTAGGATATTTACTTTCTGGCGACCCAGCATATATTCCTCGGCATAATGATGCACGTAACTTGATTTTGAAACATGAACGTGATGAAATTATCGAGGAATTAGTCAAGAGTTACTTAGGTAAGGACAAGTAATGCGCTTATTAGGCCTTGATGTTGGTTCAAAGACCGTTGGTGTAGCAATTAGTGATGAACTAGGGCTTACTGCACAAAAACTAGAAACAATCTCAATTGATGAAACTCGGCACAATTTTGGTATGAAAGCAATAAAGAAAATAGTGCGAGAATATGATGTAACTGGTTTTGTACTAGGTCTACCTAAAAATATGGATGGTTCTGATGGTGCAAGTGTGAATCGAAGTAAGAATTACGGTAAGAGATTAGAAGAAAAATTTTCTTTGCCAGTTGCTTATTCTGATGAGCGTTTGACGACAATTGAAGCAGATCGTGTTTTGATTGAAGAAGCTGAAATCCATGACCGTAAAAAAAGAAAAGAAGTCATTGATCAAATGGCTGCGGTTTTAATTTTACAGAATTATTTAGATTTAAAGAGAAGGAACACTGATGGCAGCAACAATTAATCCAGGTGATGATAAAGATCGCCAAATTACCTTAATTGATGATCAAGGTAATGAAGAATTATTTGAAGTTTTATTCACCTTTCATTCAGATGATTATGATAAAAGTTATGTGTTATTATACCCAGCTGCAATTGCTGAAGATGAAGATATTGAAGTTCAAGCTTTTAGTTATGATGCAAATGCAGATGGTGATGTAACAAGTAGCGATTTGCATGAAATTGAATCAGATGAAGAATGGGCCATGGTTCAAGGAGTCTTGAACACATTCTTAGATGATGATCGTTTAAGCGGTGAATAATTAAAGGGACTGGTTTAGGCCGGTCCTTTTTTATAGGTTAAAGGAAATATGAATCATAAGATTTTAAAAATATTAGAATATCCACGAATTACTGAAAAACTAGCTCAAGAAGCAATTACAGATACAGCTAAAAAACAAGCGCGTGATTTACAACCGAGTGACAATTCTGTTCAAGTTAGGATAATGCTTGCTCAAACACGTGCTGTAGCAAATTTACTACGGATTAGGGGACAATTACCTATTGTTAATTTTAAGCCCTTAGACGGTAGCTTAAAGCGCTTAAAGGTAAAGGCTAGTTTGAATGCAGAAGAATTAGCAAATATTTTACTTATTTTGACATTAGCCAAAGAAATTAATGACTTTATTGAAAAAAATGTAGATGCTGAACTTGATTTAAGGGCAATTGATAAGATTTTAGAAGATTTGGATGTCCCTACTGAATTGTTATCTGAACTAAAACATTCAATTGATTTTGATGGTAGTGTGCTAGATTCAGCATCTAACGAATTAGCCAAGTTAAGACATGATATTGCTGCTAACGAAGAAGAAATCAAAAATAAAATGGCTTCTTTAACTAAATCAGCGAGTAAATACTTATCAGAGGGCTTGGTTACCATTCGTGATGATCGGTATGTATTGCCGGTTAAGCAAGAATTTAAAGGAAAACTCGGTGGGGTTGTCCATGATCAAAGTGCCAGTGGGCAAACTTTATTCGTAGAACCAGAAGCAGTTTTGAATTTAAATAACCGACAACAAAGTTTGTTAGCTCAAGAGCGGAAAGAAATTCGCAAAATTTTAAAACATTTATCAGCTTTAGCTGGCGAAGATAGAGAACAATTGCGAAATATTGGCATTGCACTGACAGAACTTGATTTCTTACAAGCTAAAGCTAAATTAGCTAAAAAAATGAAAGCTTCTGAGCCAATGATTTCAGATAATCATGAAGTACTTTTAAGACAAGCGCGACATCCTTTGATTGATCCAGAAAAAGTAGTGCCAAATGATATTAGTTTAGGGATTGATTTTGACACGATGTTAATCACTGGTCCTAATACTGGTGGTAAAACAATAACATTAAAAACTCTGGGCTTAATTCAATTGATGGCCCAATCTGGTTTGTTTATTCCCACAAATGAAAATAGTCAAGTGGGCGTGTTTGGTGAGATTTATGCTGATATTGGTGATGAACAATCTATTGAGCAATCTTTGAGTACTTTTTCATCACACATGAATGACATTATTTATATCATGAAGCATGTAAATAAAAACACTTTGGTCTTAATTGATGAAATTGGGGCAGGTACGGATCCAGAAGAAGGAGCTAGTTTGGCAATTGCGATTTTGGATGAGTTGCGAGAACATGGTGCTAAAATCATGGTAACAACTCACTATCCTGAACTTAAACTTTATGGTTATAACCGTGATCGAACTACTAATGCTTCAATGGAATTTGATGTGAAGAATTTGACACCAACTTATCTTTTACAAGTTGGTATTCCAGGTTATTCAAATGCATTTGCCATTACCAGACGTTTAGGAATGAATGAGAAAGTCGTCAAAAAAGCTGAAAGCTTGACTAAAGATTCTGATTCTGAACTAAATAAAATGATTGCTCGTTTAAATGAACAAACAAAAGAAGTGACAGCTAAGCGTAAGTTTTTAGCTAAAAATTTGGAGAAATCTGAGGAGCTTCTCAAGAAGTTACAAGATGGCTTAGACATTTATAACCAACGCTTACAAAAACAATTAGAATTTGCAAATGAACGTGCTAATGAAGTGGTCGCTAAAAAACGCAAAAAGGCCGAGGCGATTATTGCGGAATTAGAAAAGCAAAAAGCAAGTGGTGCAGCAATTAAAGAAAACAAGTTGATCGATGCTAAGGGTAATTTCAATAAGTTAGCCAAAGAAGCTGATAATTTAGCCAATAATAAAGTTTTAAAAAGAGAAAAAAAGCGTCATAATGTTGCGGTTGGTGATCAGGTTAAGGTCTTATCATATGGTCAAGTAGGGACGATTACTAAAAAACTATCTGAACATGACTATGAAGTTCAAATGGGGATTGTTAAGCTTAAAGTGACAGATCGTGATATTGAAAAAGAAGCCAGTAAAGCTCCTAAGAAAAAGCAAACAATTGTCCGGACAACTCGAAAGCTTAATCGAGCAAACGCAAGCAGTCAGCTAGATTTACGAGGACAGCGCTATGAAGAAGCAATGGTTAATTTAGATCGGTATATGGATACGTCTTTATTAGCAGGCTTAGGTAGTGTCGTAATTGTTCACGGAATTGGTACGGGAGCAATTAGACAAGGAGTTTGGCAATATTTGAAGTCTAGCCGCCATGTCAAAAGTTTCAATTATGCACCAGCTAATGAAGGTGGAAATGGTGCAACTATAGTTGAGTTAAAATAATGAGCAAGTTACTTGCAAAAAGTAAGTATAAACCATAAACTTAAAGTACAAATTCAAAAACAAAATTATTTTTAGATTAGAGGTAGTTAAAATGGTTGAAGCTTTAACTGATCAAAACTTTGCTGAGGAAACTAAGGAAGGCGTAGTTTTAACTGACTTTTGGGCAACCTGGTGTGGACCTTGTCGAATGCAATCACCAATTATTGACCAATTGGCAGAAGAACGCCAAGATGTAAAATTTACCAAAATGGACGTTGATGAAAATCAATCAACAGCTAAGAATTTGGGAATTATGGCAATTCCTACGTTAATTATTAAAAAAGATGGTGAAGTTGTAGATCGGATTACTGGTTATACACCTAAAGAAAAATTAGATGAAATTTTAGATCAATATACTGACTAATAATTACATAAAAAGCTACTTCAAAACGAAGTAGCTTTTTTATGTAATTAATATTGAGCAATGATTTGAACTTTTTTTTCTTTGTCGTTAATGACAACGTTACTTTCACAATCACGTTGATTTTCACTAGCTAAGCAAGCACTAATAATGCCAGCTTCAAGTTCGAAATCTTTAGTATCACTATTTAAACGATCTTCCACAATTTGACCACTTAATTCAAAAGTGGCCCCGACTCTTTTTTCACTGATTAATTTTAAATCACCAAATTGTGCCATTTGGAAGAAATCGATTAGAGAGTCAGTATCGCTTAATGCATATTTATTAGCGATTTTTTTACCAGCCCAATAAAGAATTTCTTTGGTATCTTCCCCTAAAATAGTTGGTAATAAAAAATCACGATAGAGTTGATTAATAAAATATGAGTGTTCGTTATTTTCTTGCATAGCTTTCCATCCCTTTGTATTCTTTTCTATTTTACATTAAACTAGTGGAAGCGAAAAATATTTTTTACAAGTCTGAGGAGAAAAATTAATGGATAATCGACCAATTGGATTATTAGATTCCGGATTAGGTGGCTTAACCGTCCTCAAAAAGGTTATGAAGAAACTACCAAATGAAGCAACGGTTTTTATTGGTGATCAAGCACATATGCCATATGGTGATAAAACAACTGAGGAAGTAATAGAATTAACAAGAAAAAGTGTTGATTTTTTACTATCCAAAAATGTAAAAGTAATTATTTTTGCATGTAATACAGCAACTGCTGCTGCAATGGAAGTGATTCAAAAAGAAATTGCCCCCAAAATTATTGGAGTTATTCAATCAGGTAGTTTGGCTGCTGCTAAGATTACTAAAAACAATAAAGTGGCAGTAATTGGTACACATGTTACGATTGAATCGCATGCTTATAGCAAAGAAATTAAGTTCCGCAACCCTGATATTAAAGTTACAGAACTTGCAACACCTAAATTAGCACCACTTGTTGAGGCACAACGTGATTTCGCTTACAATGTTGATGTGGTAAGGGATAGTTTGGACTCCCTAAAAGGAAAAGATTTTGATACAATGGTTTTAGGTTGTACTCATTATCCAATTATTGAGAAAGAAATTTCTGAAATTGTTGGTAGTACAATTAAGCTAGTAGATCCTGCTGATCAGGTTGCTCAATACACTGAAAATATTTTAAAGCGGGATGGAATGCTAGCTGGAGAAAAAGGAAAGCATGAATACTATACGACCGGTGACTGTAAAAAGTTTACGGAAATTGCTCGTAAATGGTTAGATGATCCGCAGTTAGTAGCTAATCATGTAGAAACGGGAGAAAGGTAATGAATAAAGTTTTATTATTTGCAACTAATAACCAAAACAAGGTTAAAGAATTAAAAGCTGCTTTTCAAAAGGCAGGATTAGATATTGAAATTAAAACTAATGCGGACTTAGAAGCAGCTCCACATGTTAGTGAAAATGGCAGCACATTTGAAGAAAATGCCACTTTAAAGGCTCACACTTTAGCAGAATTTTCTAAATTGCCTACTTTAAGTGATGATTCAGGTTTAGTTGTTGATAAATTAAATGGTGCTCCTGGTGTTCATTCAGCAAGATATGGTGGAGAAGCACATAATGATGCAAGAAATAATGCTAAGTTGCTTGCATCTTTAGGTGGTATTCCTGAAGAAGAAAGATCTGCAAAGTTTTGCTCAACTTTTGTTTTATCAATGCCTGGACATTTTGATAAGGATTTAGTTGTAACTGGTGAATGTGAAGGTGTGGTTTTAGCAATTCCTCGTGGGCATGATGGTTTTGGCTATGATCCATTATTCTATGTTCCAGAAAAAGGCAAAACTTTTGCTGAAATGACTACGGATGAAAAGAACGAAGTATCTCATCGTGGTAAAGCACTTAAACAATTAGTAGAGAAGTTGCCAGCTTGGCTTGAACAATTTTAAGAGGTAGATTATGCCATTTGTACATATTGAATTAATTAAGGGCAGAAGTCCTGAACAATTAGAAAATTTAATGAAAGATGTTACTGATGCTGTTCACAAAAATACAGGCGCTCCTAAAGAACACATCCATGTAATTATCAATGAATTAGGTCCACATACTTATGGTCAAGGTGGACAATGGCGTGCATAAAAAAGGTCCTGGATTTTTCCAGGACCTTTTATGTTAAGTGAGCAAATTCTATACCAGCATCTTGAAAAGCTTGAATATAACTACTTAAATAATTGTTTTTTATTTCTGTTGAATCCCCCCCGATTACTTGTAAGTGAACTTGGATTGTAACATTTGGGCCTTCTTGTTTAGTTACACCATAATTTTTTGGTGGTGTAGATAAAAATTTTTCATTGCGCTTCAGTTGTTTATTAACTTGATTAATTAGCTCATTTACTTTGTTTAAATCATTTTTTGCTAATAAGTTTAATTCAATATCTCCGCCGGTTCCTCCGTGAGACAAATTAGTAACTAATAAAATATTACGATTGGGAATATAGGTAAGTGAGCCATCTACTTGCTTAATACATGTTGTTCTAATTCCTAAACGGACAACCGTACCTTTTTCGGTTCCGATTTTTACTAAATCGCCCACATTATATTGATCTTCACTTAAAATAAAGAAGCCATTTACAAGGTCACTAACAAAGCCCTGAGCCCCCATACCTAAGGCAAGGGAGAAAATACCAGCACTGGCAATTAAAGTACCGACAGGGACTCCTAGAATGCTTAAAACGCCAAATAAATAGAAAAATAAAGTAGTATATTGAAAAATGTTGGTTGATAAATTAGCAATTGTTTGGCTGCGCTTATTTAACTTGACTTTACCTTTCAAAAAATATTTAGTAATTACACGTTTACCGAAGTTGTTAATTAAAAGAAAGATGGCAGTAGTAATAGCTAATTGCCAAATTACATTTATAAAATTATTTAAGTAGCTAGACCAATCAATTGACCAATTTGAAAATATTTTTGAAGTTAGCGTGTACATGTATGTCCTCATTTCGTGCTATTATGTTATTAGCATACCAGATAATGATGTAAAATTGTCAGATAGACTAAATCATGCTAGACTTTTTTTAGATGAATTAATTGGAGGAAAAATAATGTTAATTTCTTATGGTGCATTAGCTGGCTTAATTGCAGCGGTTGCTTTTTTATTGTTTGTATTATTTACTATTCCTGTTCTTTTAAGAACTACTAAGACTTTGAAGAAAGTTGAACAAACAATGGACATCACCAATGATGCGTTGGGGAAGATGAGTAATGATATTGACGATATTATGAAGCAGACCAATGACTTGCTTGATAAAACCAATGATTTATTAGAAGACGTAAACTCCAAGATGAAAACTGTTGAACCTGTTGTACAAGCAGCAGCAGATTTGGGTGAAAGTGTATCTGACCTTAATTCATCATCTCGTAAGTTAGCGACACGTTTTTCTGAGGTAAATATCAAGAAAACAGGCTTAATGACTACTATTTTGACTAGTATTTTGGCTAGACGTAGAAGACGTCGCGGTTTAGATTAGAAAAGATTGGGGATTTTCTCGATGAAGAAATTAGGAGCATTTGTGTTTGGGACAGTTGTTGGTGCAGCAGCAGGATTAGCAGCAGCTGCATATCTTCTTCCAGATGAAACACTTGAAGACTTAAAGCAAAAGATTAATGATAATGATACTTTAAATGATTTAAAAAAGAAGTATGATAATTCAACTGAAATTGTGAAAAATCAACTCGCTGCTTTTCCTAAAAATGTTGAAGATGATTCTGAACTTAAAGATTTTGATGATATCGTAATTGATTCAACCAAGCATAATCTTGGCAGCAATGAAAATGACGATAATGAAACTTTAAGTGATTTAGAAAACGCTGAAAAGTAATAAAAAAGCTTTACCTATCTGGTAAAGTTTTTTTTATTGCTATTTTTTATCACGTAAAGGGATATATTTAAGAGCTTTGTCAGTTTTTGTAAATGGTTCAAAGCCATTTTTAGTTACAACGCCACAATCTTCGATTCGAACGCCACCAACACCAGGAATGTAAATCCCAGGCTCAATTGAGAAGCACATACCTTCTTCGATTACTAAATCATTTCCTTGCATAATTGAAGGGAATTCATGAACATTTTTACCAATTCCGTGTCCCAATCTGTGGATGAAATACTCACCATATCCTGCTTTAGTAATAATATCTCTAGCAACTGCATCCAATTCTGCGGCTGTAATTCCAGGTTTAGCTGCTTCAATGGCTGCTTGTTGAGCTTCGCGGTCGACTTCATAAATCTCTTTTTGCTTATCACTTGGTTCACCATAAGCAACAGTTCTTGAAGAATCAGAAGCGTAACCTTTATGCATTGTCCCTAAGTCAAATAAAACTAACTCATTTGGTTTTATTTGATTCATAGTTGGTCCTAAATGTGGATTTGATGCATTTTCACCAGCTTGAACAATAGTTTCGAAACTTTGGTGCATAACACCTTTTTGTAACTTTAATTGATAATCAATTTGACCAGCAATGTATCTTTCAGTTACGCCAGTGGCAATATTGTCGAATCCAATTTGAAATGCAAAATCAGCTTCAGCACCTGCAGCTTTCAATTTTTCAATTTCTTCAGGAGTTTTGTAAAGTCTTAAATGATCAATAAATTCAGATAAATTAGTATCAAAATCACTGTTATTAAAGGCTTGTCGCAAAAAATTATAACGCTCAACAGGTAAATTATTTTCTTCAATTGCCCAGTGCTTAAAAGAATTGGTTCTCTTTTTAACAAGGCTTTTGATAATTTGCCATGGATTTTCATGGTCTAAATAACCATATACATCCCCGTTCCATTCAGAATGTTTTGCTTCTTCTACATTTAAAGCTGGACAAAAAATGAAAGGTTCAGCATCTTTAAAAGCTAATAAAGCAAAGATTCTTTCTTCTGGTTCCATTTCGTAACCAGTAAAATAAGCGATAGTAATTGGGTTTGAAATATAAGCAGCATCTACATTATGTTCAGCTAGCCAATTTTGTAATTTATCTAAATTCATGACTTTTTCTCCTTTATAATTAAAAATCTTTTAAAACTATTATATAACAATGTAAAGAATTTGCCATGAATTGGGCAAGCGTTTGCACCACTATGGGATTTCATGGTATTGTTATATGATGAGTTAGTGAAAGATGAGGAGCGAAATTATGCATAAACAAGAAGTGACTATTTATGATGTTGCTCGCGAAGCTAAAGTTTCGATGGCTACAGTTTCGCGAGTAGTGAACGGTAATAATAACGTTCGCAAAGAAACCCGTGATCGGGTAATGGAAGTAATCAATCGCCTCCATTATCAACCCAATGCAGTAGCTCAAAGTTTGGCATCTAAAAGAACTACTACTGTTGGTCTTATTGTACCGGACTTGACTAATTTATACTTTGCAGAATTGTCAAAGGGTATTGATGATATTGCAACTT
This sequence comes from Lactobacillus mulieris, assembly GCF_007095465.1. Classification (GTDB taxonomy): domain Bacteria; phylum Bacillota; class Bacilli; order Lactobacillales; family Lactobacillaceae; genus Lactobacillus; species Lactobacillus mulieris. Next base: position 77,842 of record NZ_SDGL01000006.1, on the reverse strand, counting down.
TATATAAGTATAATATTATCCTTTCAAGTACTGAAAATAAGCTATTGAGAGAAGACCAAGTTATTCAAGGTTTGCTTAATAAGCAAGTCGATGGGGTAATTTATATGGGGGATCGTTTATCAGATGAAGCAGCTGCTGCTTTTGAAAGAACTAATACTCCAGTTGTTTTAGCAGGAACAATTGATTCAAGAGAGCAATTTGATTCTGTTAATATTGATTACCCAAAATCTGATAAGGAATCTTTTAATTTATTACTTGAAAATGGTTGTGGTGAAATTGCCTTAATTTTAGCAGATGCTGAAGCAAGTATTAATAAAGAAAACAGAATCAGAGCTTACCAAGAATTTGTGGAAGAACATAACTTGACCAAGCATATTTATCAAGATATTTACTCTTACCAAGATGGTTATGATTTATATGGCAAGTTAGAAGAAGATGGAATTGAAGGTGCTGTGGTAACCAGAAACTTATCTGCAGTTGGAATTATGAATGCTGCATTAGATGATGGCAAAAAAATTCCTGATGATTTAGAATTAATTACTTCAAATGCGACTGTAATTTCTGAAGTTGTTCGTCCTAGTTTGACTAATATCAAGCAACCACTTTATGATATTGGTGCTGTGGCAATGAGAATGTTAACCAAGTTAATGGCTAATGAAGAATTAGAAGAAAAACATATGGTATTGCCTTACGAATTAGTAGAAAAGGGCAGCACTACTAAATAAATAGTATAAAAAAGTCTGGAAGATTAACCTTCCAGACTTTTTTATTATTCAGCATCTTTAGTTAATTCATAAATTGCTTCGGCATAAATTGCAATTGAGGCAATCAAGTCATCAACTTTCATATATTCATTGGCTTGATGCATAACCATTGGAGCATCTTCAGGTTGAGCACCGAAAGCAACCCCATGTTCAAATAGACGACCGTAAGTACCACCACCAATAACAACTTCATGTCCTTTAAGACCAGTTTGCTTTTCAAAAACGCTAAGCAAAGTCTTAACAAGTGGGTCATCGCCAGGTACATAGTGAGGTTCTTCAAAGCCATCGAATGAAGCTTCTAAGATATCACCATATTTTTCAGTTACTTGTTTAATCATCTTGTCGGGATCAGTTCCTTGTGGGTAACGAATGTTATCAAGAAGTTCAGCTTTTTCGCCTTTCTTGAAGTCAAACATACTTGGTGCACTTGATAAGTCACCCATTAGGTCGTCATGGTGGGCAACACCTAACTTTTCACCCTTGAAATCTTCATGCTCAACACTGCTTAAGAAGTGAATGTAATTCTTAGCAGTACCAGCTAAATCAAGAGTATCTAAGAATACAGCTAAGAAAGTGGCAGCATTTCTACCAACTTGTGGGGCAGAAGCGTGAGCGCCTTGTCCAACTAATTCTAAGTTAGCAGTATCGCCAGCAATTTCGAATTTACCTTCCAATTTGTTATCTGATAAAAACTTTTCATATTCAGACTTAATTTCTGAAAGGTTAGCAGCCTTAATACTTGCAAAAGCTTTTTGTGGAGTAACGTTGGCTGCAATTCCTGCTTTAAAGGTAAGAAGCTCAACGCTACCAGTACCGGGAACTTCTTTAAAGTTCATAACTAAGGTATAGATACCTTGTTCACCATTAATAATTGGAAATTCAGCATCTGGTGAAAAAACTTGATCAGGGGTTGGTTCATGTTTTAAGTAGTAATCAATACCAACCCAGTTAGTTTCTTCGTTAGTACCTAAAACAAAATCAATCTTTTTCTTTGGTTTAAAGCCAGCTTCTTTTAGAATTAACATTCCATAGTAAGCTGCTAAAGCAGGACCTTTGTCGTCAGCACTACCACGGCCAATAATTTTTCCATCTTTGATAATCATCTTAAATGGGTCAGTTACCCAGCCATCTCCAGCAGGAACTACGTCCATGTGTCCAATTACACCTAAGCGTTTTTTACCTTCACCAAAGTTTACTCGTCCAGCGTAGTTAGCAAAGTTTTGAACATCAAAGCCATCTCTTTCAGCAAAAGATAAAAACTTCTTCATTGCTTTAACTGGTCCAGGTCCAACAGGATATTCTTCACTAGCATTAGCTAAATCTTCTGAAGAATCAATTGCAATTAATTCACCTAAGTCTTTTAAAATATCATCTTTTTTAGCAAGGGCTAATTTTTTATAATCTAATTCCATCGAAAAAGCCTCCTTAATCATATTAAATTAATTTTATCATAAAAAAAGCGCTCCTTTTATGAAAGCGCCTTATGATTAAGAAAAGATTTTAAATTTGGATTAAATTGATGAGTATATGAATCATGTAAAACAGTAAATGAAAGTAATTCAATATTATTATATCTTGTGTTTGCATCAAGTAGTTGGTAGCGACTAAAAGCAAAACTATTAATCGGAAGATTAGTGAATAAAATTTCTCGCGCTTGAACCCAACCTAAGTTAGTCTTAATCCAAAGATTTTTACTAGTTCCTGAGAATCCATAAATTTTATAGCTTTTGTTAAAGCTTAGATGTTTATGCAAATATGATAAATGATCAGGTGTTAGATATACTTTTACTTTAGTATGAGATGGGCTTTTTACTTGAGCATTGAAATAAGGATTTAAATTGTCATAATTCAAATCAAAACTTATATAGTCAGCTTTAACAAACGAATTACCACCTAGTTGATAGTATAATTGGTTCCCTACTTGTACACTATTTACGACATGAATGCTTTCTAAAAAAGAAAGCTTGGTTTTGTTGGCAACAGGTTGATATGGATTCATAATAGTTTTTGCATTGGTAAATCCTAAATAAGTGGCATCTTTATTAATTTCTATTTGTTTTGAACCCTCTTTAGCAACTTTATATTTAAAGCCGGTTGCTGGGAAGTTAGTTACCACACCATCAATATTGTTATTGATTAACCAATTCCAAAGTTTAGGTGATTCATCCATTTCTGCCCAAACAAAAATCTTTTTTCCACTGCCATGCAGCCATTTTACTAGATTGGGATATTTTTTAATTAAATCACTTGAAACGTTAACAGCATTTACATATTGAAGAGTATCATAATTAATTCTCTTTAAAGATCCCACAATAAAAATACGTTCTACATTTGGAAGTAATTGGCTGAAATAGTATAAACTTTTAGCAGAAAAAGAGTGAATCATTACTCGATTTTCCATATGATATTTTTTGATACTAGTCGCAATGACTTTTTCTAGGTTGTTACTTTTATCAACTCCGTGATCAACTTTAGTTTCAAGAATAAATTTGGCATTTGGTTTATTTTTATAGTATTCGAATAATTGCTCTAAGCTGATTACGTGTTCACCATTAGAGTATTGAAGCTTACTTAAAGTTTCAAAGGTATTTTGTGATACAATGGCATTTGTACCAACCATTCTTTCTAAGTCGTCATCGTGAGAAACTACTGCTATATTATCTTTAGATATATGCAAGTCTAATTCCACATAATCGGCTCCGGAGTCAAAAGCAGAATTATCGCTTTGAATGGTTTCTTCTGGGTATTTAGTTGGATCTCCACGATGCCCAACAACTAAAAAGCCACAATTAATTATAAATATTAAACATAAGAAAAGGCCCCAACTTAGGCATTTTTTTAATTTCATCTGTCCACCTCTGTTGTTTTTACGATAGCATGGAAAGAGTTTTTTTTCTATTAAATTAGCGATTTTTAAGGAGTGCGTAATGAATCAAAATTACCAAACATTTGATATGATTGAAGAAATAACCCGTAATGACGGTTCAACTTACTACGAGATTACTAATGTTGAACAAAATGGAATCGCTGAGTTAGCTTGTGACCGGGGAATGATTAAAGAGGTTCGGTTATTACAACTTAATATTGCCAGAACTAATGCTTTGAAAACTTATGAAGCATATATTAATAAAACTTACAAATTTCCAACTTTGACCACCTTAACTAAGTGGGAAGAGTGGGATAAACCAAAAGGAAAAGTACTGGACGCTTATAATTTAATTTTAAAATCAAATCATATTGGATAAGAGGCAACCATGGAAAAAATCAGAATTTTGCATACAAATGATTTACATTCACACTTTGAAAAGTTCCCTAAAATTAAGCGCTTCTTAAATGCTGCACAACAAGATAATACTGTTGATCAAGTTTATACATTTGATGCAGGAGATTTTATGGATCGTTCCAATCCATTAAGTGATGCAACTAATGGCCATGCCAATATTGAGTTGATGAATCAGTTTAATTACGATGCTGTAACTATTGGAAATAATGAGGGAATTTCTAATCCACATGAAGTAGTTGAACATTTATTTGATTATGCACAATTTCCAACTGTTTTGGCTAATCTGCGCGAAGAAGATGAAAGTATGCCTAAATGGTGTACTAGTTATAAAATCTTTACTACCAAAAAGAAAACAAGAATTGCAGTCATTGGTTTAACGGCCCCTTATCCAATGACTTATGGTCCTAATCATTGGCATGTAAAAATGTTAGGAGAAGTGATACCAGACTTGTTGACTACTTTGAAGGGAAAATATGATATATTAGTCGGTTTAACCCACATTGGGGTCAATTTAGATAGTTGGATTGCTGACAAATTCCCTGAGTTTGATTTAATTGTTGGAGGGCATACTCATACTTTATTAGAAACTGGAAAATGGGTTAATAATACCTTGATTGTTCAAACTGGAAAATGGGGACGTTATGTTGGGGATGTTAACTTGATTGTTGATGATCACCATAAAATTACTTCAATGAAGGCTTGTGTACATGAAACTGCTCAAATGGCTGAACAAGCACAAGATTTGGCCGAGAGTAAAGCTTTGTTTGAAAAGGGCAAGCAATTATTAGAAAGAGAAAAAATAGCTGATTTGCCAGCTTTGTTTGCAGATGATAAAGAAGAAGCGGTAGCTGTTTCGCTTGATGCTATAGCAGACTTTGCTGGGACTGATTTGGCAATGCTTTCAACTGGATTGTTTTTGACACCGTTTAAACAGGGAATTATGACTCGCTTTGATTTACAAACTTGCTTGCCTCATCCAATGCATGTCGTACGTACAACTCTTAAAGGTAGTGACTTATGGCGACTAGTCATGGAAATTGAAAAAAATCGCCATTTCCTTAGGAAATTTCATTTGATAGGCATGAGTTTTCGAGGAAAAGTATTTGGTGAAGTTTATTACCGAAATATTCAGGTTGATATGAAAACTAGACTTGTTTATGTTAATGGGGAAGAAATTGATCCTGACAGATATTATCAAATTGCAACACTAGATCATTACATTTTAATTCCATTCTTTCCAACATTGGCTGTAGTCGGTGAAAATGAATTTTTATTTTCTAAAGTATTGAGTCAAGTTATTGGTGAATACTTGGCTAAAAAATATCCAATTAAGAAAGGTGAGGTTAGTGGAAGAAAATAAACATGAAAATACTCCTATCTTGCATCATCCATTAGCATCAGTAGCTCGGTTAGGTGATAAATTAATAATTAATGGACGGCAATATACAATTATTGCTAATGAGAAAGATGCAGTTGATTTAGAGCTTTTAAGGCAAAAATACGATCCTTATCTTGATCAGTATGATTTTTTAGTTGGTGATATTTCAAGTGAACATTTACGATTAAAAGGATTCTTTCAAGATTGGGTGAGAACGTCAATTGATAAAAAAGTTTCAACAATTGTAGATTATTTAACGGAATATTGTAATCCTGGAAGTGGTTATTTTATTCTACAGTTAGATGAAGATAATACGCATAATGAAGTAAGTCAAAGCTTTAAGCAGAAGAAGACTTATAATGTGCGTTTTAGAAGTAAAAATAATTACCACAAAAAGAAAAACAATTCGCATTATTTCCGAGAAAGAAAGGTCAAAAAGACTAAGTTTAATTCTAAGAAAGATTATGCACAAACTAAAAAAGGCAAACACCATGTCTTTGTAATCAAAAAACGTAAGGATAGATAATTACTAATGAAACAATACCAACTCTTTCTAATTGATTTAGATGGCACTATTTATCGAGGAAAAGACACGATTGAATCAGGGGTTAATTTTGTTAAAAGGCTGCAAGAGAAACGATTAGATTATATCTTTTTAACTAACAATACTACTCGTACCCCACAAATGGTTGTTGAAAAATTGGCAGGGCATGGAATTAATACAGATATTCAACATATCTATACACCTTGTATGGCTACTAGTTCATATATTTTGTCTGAAAGAAAGTCTGCCAAAGTTTATATAATTGGACAAATTGGCCTATGGAATGAATTGTTATCTCATCCCGAAATTAGTTTTGATGATCAAAATCCGGATTATGTTGTAGTTGGCATGGATACTGACTTAACATATCATAAAATTCGGACTGCGGTTCGCCATATTAGAAATGGAGCAAAATTTATTGGAACCAATAGTGATTTGAATTTGCCTAGTGGGGATGAATTGTTACCAGGTAATGGTTCAATTTGTAAAATGATTGAAGTAGCCAGCGGGCAAAAGCCATTATTTATTGGTAAACCTTCTAATATCATTGTGGAAAAGTTATTAGAAAAGACTTCATATCACAAACAAGATTGTTTAATTGTTGGTGATAATTATTTGACGGATATTCATGCTGGTTTTAATAGTGGAGTAGATAGCTTATTAACTTTAACAGGGGTCAATAAGCGTGAAGATATTATTGATAAGCGTCAACCAAGTTATATTGTGAATAATTTAGATGAATTTGAATTATGAAAAGAAAAAAATTAATTGGAAATAATGCCTACAATCCTATATTTCATTTCTTTATGGGAGTAGCAAGTGCAGTAACTGGTACGATTTTGTTAAGTTGGCCATTACTTGCTTTATTTGTAAAAGTACAGAAAACTTATGAAACAGTGAATTTAACAGTAGGACAAGTAATGCATAATTATAGTCAGTTATTGTGGTTCTTGCTTTGGCCATTTAAGCAGGAATTAAAAATGGATAATTTTGCAAGTTCTGCTAATGCAATTGAACATTTTACTGAATGTAAGCACCTATTTGAATTAGCTGTGATTGTATTTATTTTGGGATTAATAGTCTTGCGGTTTAAGTCTAACTTTGATTATTTATCTAAGACTTGGGCTTTAATCTTTATGCTCATTCCCGTAGTAGTTGTCCCATTTGCGGTGGCAAATTTTGATACTTTTTTTGTCACTTTCCATCATATGATTTTTCATAATAATAATTGGCTGTTTAATCCTTTGACCGATCCGATTATTAATGTCTTAACAGAAGGTTTTTTTGCAGCGTGTTTTTCAATATTTGGTATAATTTATGAATTATATTTTGCAAGATTTCTATTAAACAAATAAAAGCTATCGAGATGCATCAATTGATACATTTCGATAGCTTTTTGCTTATTTTTTAACGCGATAACTTTCTTGAAGTAGCCCATTAAAGAAATGTTGCAAAGAGATTTGAACAGGTTTAGCATTCTCACCATTTAATTTGCGCATTTCACTATGGATATTTCGATACTCAAATAAATTATTGGCATAATCTAATAAAATATCATTTTCTGGATAGTCTATGCACATATTAGCAAGGTTGCTGATTCCAACTTTAAGAGATCGTCTAATTCTTTGAAAGATAATTCGTTTATCATGTTCAGTAATATGTAAATCACGTTCAAAATTAATTTGTGAAAACTCAATATTTTGATCACACATAATATTACAAATTTTCATGATATCATCAATTCCTGCTTCAGCCGCAATTCCTAAAAATCTAAGTACTTGTGCAATATAATCAGTTTGCTCACGGTGCAAAGCCTGTGGCCGAGTGTAAGGAGCAATACTGGAGCTAGATATTTCATAAATTTGATTTAAGCGATTTAAAAGCATTGCATAAGAAGAAATTAGGCGAATCATTTGTCTGGCCTCGACTAAATTAAGAGGGGAAGCAATAATTAGATCGACGCTTGAATCATAAATATTTTGCATTTCTTGTGAAGATAGCTTAGGACAGATCATTAGAAATCTGGGCCGCGATCCAACATTTTTGAGTTTATTAATGAGTTCAAGCCCTTTCTCTTTTTCATCAAGATTGTAATTAATAATTAAAATGTCTATGTGTAATTGAATAATTTCGCTATAGGCACGATTACTTTCTCCAGCTGTTCCGACTACGATTGAATCATAGTCTGCTTCAATTAAGTTACGGAGATTATCACGATTTTCTTTATTTGGATCGACAATATAAAAGTTCATGGTTTATACCTCGTGAATAAAATTGAAATATAATGATGTACTTTGAAACAACACTTTTCAAAAAAATAATCATTTAAATATAAACATATTTTTAGTTAAAAGCTTATGTAAGCGCTATTAATATTTATCTATTACTAGAATAACACAAAAAGATAGAAAAAAATAAATGAATAAAGGTAATATCTGATGAAGTGTTTTGAAAGCAGTTACTATAATAGAAAGTGAAAATAAATCAAAGAAATATTATCCAGGGAGGATATATCAATGGCTTTTAATTTAAGAAATCGTAGTTTTTTAACATTAGCAGATTTTAATACACGTGAAATGGAATATTTACTTAACTTATCTGAAGATTTAAAGAAGGCTAAGTATGCAGGAACTGAACAACAACACCTTAAGGGTAAGAACATTGCATTAATTTTTGAAAAGGCTTCAACTCGTACTCGTTGTGCTTTTGAAGTTGGTGCCAAGGATCAAGGCGCACATGTAACTTACTTAGGACCATCTGGTTCACACATTGGTTACAAGGAATCAGTTAAAGATACTGCCCGCGTTTTAGGTGGAATGTTTGATGGTATTGAATACCGTGGCTTTTCACAACGCTCAGCAGAAACTTTGGCTAAATATTCAGGTGTTCCTGTTTGGAACGGTTTAACAGATGAAGATCACCCAACCCAAGTTTTAGCTGACTTCTTAACTGCAAAGGAAGTTTTGAAGAAGGAATACCGCGACATTAAGTTTGCTTTTGTTGGTGATGGTCAAGACAATGTATCAAATGCTTTAATGCTTGGTAGTGCAGTTATGGGGATGGAATACCACGTTGTAACTCCAAAAGAATTGAACCCAGATCCAGAAGTTTTAGCAAAGGCTAACAAGATTGCTGAAAAGACTGGTGCCAAGATTGTTGTTTCAAACGACATCAAAGAAGGCGTTAAGGGCATGGATGTTATCTATGCTGACGTATGGGTATCAATGGGTGAACCTGACGAAGAATGGGAAAGAAGAATTAAGCTCCTTAAGCCTTACCAAGTAACTAAGGAAGTTATGGAAGCAACTGAAAATCCACATGCAATTTTTGAACACTGCTTACCAGCATTCCACAACTTAGATACTGCTGTTGCTAAGAAGATTAAAGATAAGTATGGTTTAAGTGAAATGGAAGTAACTGATGAAGTCTTTGAAAGTCCACAATCAGTAGTATTCCGCGAAGCAGAAAACCGTATGCACACCATCAAGGCTGTTATGGTTGCAACCTTAGGTGACTAAGGAGGAAAGTTTAATGAAAGTTGTTGTAGCTTTAGGTGGAAATGCCTTAGGTAAAACTCCAGAAGAACAATTAAAGTTAGTTAAGCAAACTGCTAAGTCACTTGCTGGTCTAATTAAAGCAGGACATCAAGTCGTTATTAGTCATGGTAATGGCCCACAAGTTGGGCAAATTAACTTGGGCTTAAGCTATGCGGCTGAACATGGTGAAGGAGCTAGCTTCCCATTTCCAGAATGTGGTGCCTTAAGTCAAGGTTATATTGGATATCATTTACAACAAAGTTTAAAAAATGAATTGCCAGATAAAGATGTTGCAACCTTAATTACTCAAATTTTGGTTGATGAAAAAGATCATGCATTTCAAAATCCAACTAAGCCAATTGGAAGCTTCTATTCTAAAGAAGAAGCTGAAAAGTTAGCTGAAGAAAAAGGGGTAACTTTCAAAGAAGATGCTGGTCGAGGATATCGCCAAGTTATTGCATCACCACTTCCGGAAAAGATTATTGAACTAAATTCTATTAAAACTTTAATCGAAAACGGCACAATTGTTATTGCTGGTGGTGGTGGTGGTGTACCCGTTATCAAAACTGAGAGTGGATTAAAGGGTGTGCCAGCTGTTATTGATAAAGACCGTTCAAGTGCTTTACTTGCTGATAATATTAGTGCAGATACGTTAATTATTTTGACAGCAGTGGATTATGTTTATGTAAATTACAATAAGCCAGATCAAAAGACATTGAAGGATTTATCAGTATCTGAAGCCAAGGAATATATTGCTGAAAAGCAATTTGCCACTGGTAGTATGTTGCCAAAGGTAGAAGCTTGCTTGAGCTTTGTTGAAAATCACCCAGAAAGAAAAGCAATTATTACCTCACTTGCCGGCTTAGATGATGCACTAGCAGGCAAGCTAGGAACAGTAATTCATAATTAAAACATTATTTTTATTAAAAATAGACTTGAGAAAAGGAGTGAAAGTAATGACTAGTGGAATTCATGTAACTTCTGAAATCGGAAAGTTAAAGACTGTTATGCTTCACCGTCCCGGTAAGGAAATTGAAAATATCACACCAGATTATATGGAACGACTTTTATTTGATGATATTCCATATTTGCCAATTGCTCAAAAAGAGCATGACTATTTTGCACAAACGTTGCGTGATCAAGGAATTGAAGTAATTTATTTTGAAAAATTAGCTGCTGAAGCCTTGGCAGATGAAAAGGTACGTCATGAATTTTTGGAAAGAATGATTGCCGAATCTGGCTATATTGCAGGAGCAACTAAAGAAGCTTTGATGGAATACTTGGGCAGTATGAATGTTCAAGATATGGTTAATAAAATTATTGAAGGTGTAAGAATTGAAGATGTTGAAATTAAAAATCCAGATCTTCAATCACTTTCAGAAGATACTGATTGGCCATTCTTAATGGATCCAATGCCAAATGCTTACTTTACTAGAGATCCACAAGCTTCAATTGGTAATGGTATTTCAATTAACCGGATGACCTTTAAGGCACGTCAAAGAGAATCTTTGATTACAGAATACATTATTAAGTATAATGAACGGTTTGCTGGTAAAGTTCCAGTATGGCGTGATCGTAACCATGCTACTCACATTGAAGGTGGGGACGAATTAGTTTTAAGTAATCATGTTTTGGCAATTGGTATTAGTCAAAGAACTACTGCTGATGCAATTCAAGATATTGCAAAGAACTTATTTAAAGATTCTGATTACGATACCATCATTGCTATCCATATTCCACATAATCACGCAATGATGCACTTAGATACTGTCTTTACAATGATTAATTATGATCAATTTACAGTTCACCCAGCTATTTTGAATGAAGATGGCAAGGTAGATAATTGGGTACTTCACCCAGGTAAAGATGGTGAAATTACCATTGAACACCACACTGACATTAAGGCAGTTTTGAAAGAAGCTTTGAACAAGCCAGAAATTGACTTAATTGCGACTGGTAATGGTGATAAGATTGTGGCTCCACGTGAACAATGGAATGATGGTTCAAATACTTTGGCAATTGCTCCAGGTGAAGTTGTAACTTATGATAGAAACTATGTATCAAACGATTTGTTACGTAAACATGGTATTTTAGTTCATGAAGTTCGTTCAAGTGAATTGTCACGCGGTCGTGGTGGCCCACGTTGTATGTCTTGCCCAATCGTACGTGAAGATATCGATTAAGGAGATAGCGAAGTTGGCCGAAGAGGCTACTTCGCTATTTTGCGTGAGGTGTAATTATGGAAAAAGAAAAAGGAATTAGCCGTGTTGAACTAATTGCATTGATAGTTAGTTCATGTATCGGGACTGGTATTTTTGGTATTACTAGTGATGTTTCGAAAGCTGCAGCACCAGGACCAGCTTTGCTTGCATGGCTGTTTGTTGGTTTAGGAATTTTAGCTTTAGTTTTATGTTTAAATAACTTATCACAAAAGCGTCCAGATCTTGAAGCTGGTATTTTTAGTTATGCTGGTGCAGGCTTTGGACCATTAGGTGAATTTATTTCAGGTTGGTCTTATTGGCTTTCAGCATGGCTAGGGAATATTGCCTTTGCGACTATGTTAATGAGTGCCATTGGTACTTTTGTTCCTCTGTTTGCTGGTGGTCAAAATGTTCCATCAATTATCGGAGCAATTATTTTTTGTTGGCTTTTAACTATTTTAGTTAACCACGGTGTAGAAAGTGCATCATTTATTAACTTTATTGGTACTATTTTTAAGATTGTCCCATTAGTGCTATTTGTTATTTTGATGGTAATATTCTTTAAAGGTGGGATGTTTACTACTGATTTCTGGGGTCAAGTCCTTAATAATATGTCTAAAGGAACTGTAACAGGTTCAATTGGTGAACAAGTAAAAGGTTCATTGATGACAATGATTTGGGTATTTATTGGCGTTGAAGGTGCGAGCGTCATGGCCCACAGAGCTAAGACTCGTAAAGAAGCTGAACAAGCTTCAATTATTGGATTTATTTTATTAGTCCTAATTTATGTTTTAATTTCAATCTTACCTTATGGTACTTTAACTCGTGCTCAACTTGCTAGTGCAGGTCAACCTGCTTTAGGATATGTACTTAAAAATGTAGTTGGACAATGGGGAGCTACCATTATTAACTTAGGTTTGATAGTATCAACAATTATTTCATGGTTGTCTTGGACAATGCTTCCAGCAGAAACTACAATGTTAGCTGCTGAAGATAAGGCAATGCCTAAAGTATGGGGAAAAGTAAATGCTAAGGGAGCACCAACTGCTTCGCTTTACATTACAGCGATTCTGCAAACACTCTTCTTGTTCTCACTTTTATTTACACAAGAAGCTTATGAATTTGCATATTCATTATGTACAGCTGCTATTTTATTCTCGTACTTGTTAGTTGGTTTGTATCAAATGAAGTTTAGTGCTGGTCGCAAGGAATGGGGACAATTCACTATTGGTTTGCTAGCAGCAGGCTTTCAATTGGCATGTATGTTCTTGGCTGGTTGGCAAGAAGTATTGCTAGTATCAATTAGTTTTATCCCAGGCTTTATTATTTACTACCAAGCATGTCGTGAAAATAGACGGTCAATTTCATTATCTGAGAAATTGGTAATGGGAGTTATTCTATTGTTAAGTTTGGTATCAATCATGTTTATTATGACTGGAGTAATTAAAATTGGCTAATTACTGAATATAACTTAAAGAAGAAAGTTCTAATTGTTTAGAGCTTTTTTTTTTGTTAGACAAATAATAGTTTAATCTGATAAAATGATTAATTATTTTATTATTTTTCAGAATAGGTGAGAACAATTAAAAAAAGAGCAATTGGAAAGCTAGAACTAGTTGCACTAATCGTTAGCTCATGTATTGGTGCAGGAATTTTTGGAATTACTACAGATATTAGTACAGCTGCCGCCCCCGGCCCTGCAATATTAGCTTGGTTATTTGTGGGGTTGGGAATTTTATTCTTAGTTTTATCATTAAATAATTTATCGCAAAAAAGACCTGATTTGGAATCAGGAGTATTCAGCTATGCCCATGAAGCATTAGGACCACTAGCAGAATTTATTGCTGGATGGACTTATTGGTTGTCTGATTGGTTAGGAAATATTGCAATTGCCACTATGATGATGAGTGCATTAGGAACCTTTTTCCCGATTTTTGGAAATGGGCAAACTATTGCTGCTATTTTATTTGCAATTGTAGTGGGATGGATATTAACTTATTTGGTTAATGAAGGAGTAGAAAATGCCGCTTTTATCAATACTATTGGAACTTTTTTCAAAATATGTCCTTTAATTTTATTCCTAATCTTTGTGATAATTTCTTTCAAAGCAGGTTTATTTACAGCTAATTTTTGGGGAAATGCATTTGATAACTTAAATGGTAGTTTTAAGGTTGGAAATTTATGGTCACAAATTAGAGCATCATTATTAACTATGATCTGGGTGTTTATCGGAATTGAAGGTGCAAGTGTGATGGCTCACCGGGCTAAAACAAGAAAAGAAGCTGAATTTGCTTCGATTGTAGCTTTTATTCTGCTGTTCTTGGTTTATGTCTTGATTTCTATCTTACCTTATGGGGTTATGACGCAAGCGCAACTAGCTAAAGCTGGTCAACCAGCTTTAGGAGCAATTTTGACTAAGCTGATTGGGTGGCCAGGAACAATTATTATAAATATTGGGTTAATTGTTTCTACTTTTATTTCTTGGCTGTCATGGACACTTTTACCTGCAGAATCTACAATGTTATTAGCAAGAGATAAAGTTTTACCACCGTTTTGGGGCAAAACAAATAAAAAAGGTGCGCCAAAAGATTCGTTGATTTTAACAGCTAGCTTACAAAGTATCTTTTTATTCTCACTTTTATTTACAAAGCAAGCTTATGAATTTGCATATTCATTATGTGTTGCAGCCAGTTTATTTACGTATCTATTCGTTTGTATCTATCAGATGAAACTAAGTCGAAAAGAAAATAATTGGGGTCAATTATTAATCGGATTATTAGGTGCGCTCTTTCAATTATGCTGTATGATTTTAGCTGGTTGGAAACAAGTTCTATTAGTTACAGTTAGTTTTATTCCAGGCTTTTACTTGTATTACAAGGCTAGGAAATATTATCAAAAAACAATTTCTCTTTCTGAAAAATTAGTTATGATATTTTTACTTTTGTTAAGTATATTGGCAATATATCTAGTAATTGCTGGTACGATAAAAATTAGTGGATAAGAAAAAAGCAGTCAGATGACTGCTTTTTTAATTGAGTTATAAAATTGGAAATAGGAAAATAATTAAACAGTTAGAATAATTAATGTAAAAAGAGATTAGTTGAAATCAACAGATTTACCATTGACTTCAACGCTGTATTCAAGACTTGCTAAATCAAGGTTTAACACAGCTTTTCTAGTCTTATCTTTGTTTTCACGAACAATTTGGATTTGGCTTTCGCTAGGAGTAGTAATATCGATGCTACCTTCTAAGTCAAAAGCTTCTTCTTCATTTCTGAAGCGTAATAAGTTAAGTAATTTTGCAACTACTGGACGCTTAACTTCGTCAGCTACTTCATCAACTTCATAGTAGTGACGGTTGATATTTCTACCTTCTTTAGTTTCTTCGAGTAACTTCAAGTCATTTTGACCAGCAAGTAATCCAACGTAGTAAACTTGTGGAATACCAGGTGCAAATACTTGAACAAGACGAGAAATGAAGTATTTCTTATCATCGTCACCCAAAGCGGAGTAATAAGTAGTATTAATTTGGTAGATATCGAGGTTGTGGTATTCAGCTGATGAATACTTACGTTTAACATTAGCACCAACCTTGTACAATTCATTAGTGGTCATGTCAATTTCATCATCAGATAAAATATCCTTAGCATCAACAACACCTAAACCATCATGAGTATCTAAAGTAGTAAATTGCTTCATTGGACTCTTACGTAGCCAGTCAGCAAGTCTCTTAGATTTACCATTGTAAAGTGAGTATAATAAGACCATTGGTAAAGCAAAGTCGTAAATAAAGTAACCGTGTTCACTTACTTTAAATGGATACTTGTAGTGTTCATGAATTTCAGGGAGAAGTTGAGCATCAGTACCCTTTAAGTCATCATTTGCTTCTTTAAGTAAGTCCCAAATTTCTGGTTCAACAAAGAAATCATTAGTATCAAGCTTTTTAACAGCATAAGCAAATGCATCTAATCTAATTAAGCTTGCACCATGGTTGGCTAAGTTAACTAAATTGTCTTTGACAAATTTCTTAGTTGTATCAGTTCTAATATCTAAATCAAGTTGGTCTTCACCAAAAGTATTCCAGATATTAGTTTTACTACCATCTGCAAATTCAATAGTTTGATATGGGGCACGATCTTTACGTTTGTAAATTAAGTCTACATCAGCTTGGGTAGGACGATTTTCTGGCCAAAACTTATCCCAGTTGAGGTAAAGATCTTTATATTTACTTTTGTCTTTATTTTTTACAAAGTCCTTGTAATATTCTGAGTGCTTGGATAAGTGATTAATCATGAAGTCAAACATTGTGTAGTACTTACTTGACAATGCTTCAATATCACTCCAGTCACCGAATTGATCGTCGACTTTATCATAAGTCATTGGTGAAAAACCACGGTCTCCAGCTGATGGGAAAAATGGCAAGATATGTAAACCACCAATGGCACCTTTTAAATAGTTTTCTAAGACGAAGTTTAGGTCTTTTAAGTTATGACCCATACTGTCAGGATAAGTGATTAACATCACTTTGTTTTGTAATTTCATAACTATTTACTCCTTATCATAGCGCTTTCAGTTGATTTTATATAAAAATTGTATACAATAGTTTTATAATATGAAACTATTTACATCTTTTTACATAAATTACATTTTTTACAGTGTTTATTAAGGGAATAGGATAAGATTATGAGCGCTAATATTAAAGATGTTGCTCGGGAAGCAGGAGTTTCAATTGCAACTGTATCAAGATTTATTAATCAAAATGGCTATGTAGCTGCATCTACTGCCAAAAAGATTGAAAATGCAATTTCCAAGTTAAACTATCAGCCAAAAAATGAAATACGCAAACCCTCAACTACTAAGGCGATAGGGATAGTATTCCCATCAATTAAGAATCCATTATTTTCTGAATTATTTACATATTTAGAAAGTAATTTAAAAAATAAGGGATATAATTGTACTTTGTTTATTGATAATAATGAAAATCATAAGCTGGAAGATTATGTGTCATTAATTCTAGATGGACAAATAAAAGGAATTATTAATAGCTCCCCATTAAAAATAGATAAGGTAAATTATCCAGGGATTCCGATTGTTACTTTTGATAGAAATTTGGGGCCAAATATTCCATTTGTATCATGTAATAATTTAGATGGTGGGTTTAAAATTGCTAAGGCAGTAGTAGAAAAAGGCTGTAAGAAGATTTTGATTTTATCTGGAAATCGTCAGGATTATTTCCCCATTACCGATAGAATTAAAGGAATGATGAAGGTTTTCAATTATCATGAATTAGAAATAAAAACTGCTTATACGGATTTTGAGGGATCAGAAATTGCCAAAAAAATTCAAATTGATGGATTGATAAAAAATAAAAAATATGACGCGATTTGTACAACAGATGATATAACGGCTTTATTCGTTAGAGAACAGGCTAAGTTAATCAACTATTCTCCAATTATTACAGGGTTTGATGGAACAAAATTTATAAATCATCTCTTTCCAGAATTGATTACAGTTAGACAGCCAACGGAAGAATTGGCTAATTTGTTAACAGAAATATGTTTGAATCAGATTGAAAATTATAAGGAAAATATTGAAAAGAAGTATATTTTACCCGTTGAATTGGTAAATAAATAATTTTTACTTACTTTAGGTCTTGGATTAATACCAAGACCTTTTTTATATAACTTTGTTTACTTAAAAAGCTATTTTTAAGTAAACGTTTCAAATGCTTTTATATAAAGAAAATTAGCCACTATTTCTATGAAGCTATTTAATGTAAGTGTTTACATAAAACACCAAAAGCATTAAGATGTAACCGTTAACAAAAATAAAGAAAGAAAAGGATTCGCTTATGATTTCATTTGATGAAAAACAAAAAGTCTTTAACCTCACAAATGCATCTATTTCATACCTTTTTTCTATTGAGGAAGGTGGATTATTAGGCCATTTATACTATGGTCCTAAAATTAGAGCATATCATGGTGAACGTTTCTATCCTAGAATTGATCGGGGGTTTTCTGGTAATTTACCTGATTCGTTAGATCGGACATATTCAAAAGATGATTTGCTCCAAGAATACTCCGGTAATAATACTGGCGATTTTAGATTGCCCTCCATTGTTATTAAGACCAAAAATGGTGCGAGAATGACGGATTTCCGCTATCAATCATATAAGATCATTAATGGCAAGCCTAAGCTTGAAGGTTTACCTCAAAGTTATGTTGAAAGTGATCAAGAAGCTCAAACTTTGGAAGTGACTTTACGTGATGATGTTATTAAGGCTGATTTAGTTTTAACTTACACCATTTACCGTGATCGTCCAGTTATCACTAGAAATGCTCGCTTAATTAATTGTGGTAGTGAAGCCTTCCAAGTTGAAAAGTTAGCTTCTATGCAACTTGATTTAACTAAGCAAAACTATGATTTAGTTTACTTACCTGGACAATATGGTGTTGAACGCCAAACAAGACGTAAGTCAATTGATCAAGGTATTTTTGAAATGTCTAGTCGACGTGGAGCTAGTTCACATCATATGAATCCTTTTGCTGCAATTGTAGATAAGGATACCGATGAATTTCATGGTAATGTTATGGCTACATTACTTGTATATTCTGGCAACTTTAAGATTAGTTTGGAAAGTGACCAAATTGACCAAATCCGCTTGCTTGTTGGAATTAATGATGACAACTTCAGTTGGAAATTAAATCCGGGTGAAAGCTTCCAAACTCCAGAAGCAATTAACGTTTATTCAACTAAGGGGCTTAATGGCATGACCCAAGTTTTCCATCATTTACTTCGTGAACGAGTAGCACGTGGCAAATGGCGTGACCGTGAGCGTCCAATCATTATCAATAACTGGGAAGCTACTGAAATGAACTTTGATGCTGCTAAGTTAGATCAAATAGTTGAGGAAGCTAAGCCACTTGGAATTGAAATGTTTGTCCTAGATGATGGGTGGTTTGGTCACCGGGATGATGACAACTCAAGCTTGGGTGATTGGTATGTCAATACTAAGAAAATTGACTTACATAAGGTGGCTAAGCAGACTCATGATGCTGGCATGAAATTTGGATTATGGTTTGAACCGGAAATGATTTCAAAAGATTCAGACTTGTATAAGACCCACCCAGACTATGTTTTACATGAACCGGGGCGTGGAATGACTTTAGCTAGAAATCAACTAGTACTCGACTTTAGTCGTCCAGAAGTTGTCGATAATATTTTTGATCAAATTTGTAAGATTCTAGATGATGTAGATATTGATTACATCAAGTGGGACTGCAACCGGAATTTAACTGAAGTTTATTCAGCTGCTTATCCAGCAGATCAAGAAGGTGAAATTGCTCACCGTCATATTTTAGGTGTCTACAGTTTAATGGAAAAATTGATTGAAAGATATCCAGATATTTTATTTGAAAGTTGTTCTGGTGGTGGTGGTCGTGATGATGCCGGTTTGCTATATTACATGCCACAATGCTGGCCATCAGATAACACTGATGCTAATGAACGTTTAAGAATTCAAGAAGGAACTAGTTTAGTTTATCCAATTTCTTCTGTTACTGGTCACGTTTCAGCGGTTCCAAATGGGCACACTAACCGCATTACTAGTTTTAAGATGCGTGGTGATGTCGCAATGAGTGCAACTTTTGGTTATGAATTGGATCCAAGTGCCTTAACTGAAGATGAAAAAGCTGAAGTGAAAAAACAAGTTGCCTTTTATAAGGAACATCGTAAATTGATTCAATTTGGTGATTTTTATCGCTTACAAAGTGCCTTTGCTGGTAATCACGTTGCTTGGGAATTTGTCAGCCCTGATAAAAGTGAAGCTTTACTATTTATGTATCGCAAGTTGAGTTCAGTTCGATATGAAATTGTAAACACTAAGATGTATGCCCTAGATCCTGATAAGAACTATCAAGATAGTGTAACTGGAAAAATTTATGGTGGCGATGAATTGATGAACCTCGGTTTATTCAGAAATCCTACTCATAAGGGTGACTTTATTAGTGAAGTTCATTACTTTAAAGCAGTTAAATAATTAAAACAATAATTTTTGGAGATAAAACCGTTATGCAAAAGTGGAAAAATACTGTGGCCTATGGTTTAGGTGCCTTTGGTCATGATTCATTTTATGGAATTTTGAACACCTATTTATTAATGTTTATTACCAGTATTATGTTCTCTGGTGGTGACAAGAATTACACTACTCACATGGTAGCTATTACAACTATGATTATTATGGTTGTTCGAATTATTGAATTAGTCCTTGATCCATTTATTGGTTCAATGATTGATAAAACTAATTCTAAGTGGGGAAAGTATCGTCCTTGGATTTTAGGAACTGGTCTAATTTTAGGTCTTGGTAGTCCATTCCTATTTACTACTATGAATGGGTTAGCAACTAAGAATGGTCACTTGTTCTTAATTCTATTCACTATCATGTTCTTTGCTTTATACATTGTATATGCATTTAAAGATATTTCTTTCTGGGGATTATTACCAGCAATGTCATTATCATCAGATGATCGTGGTTTCACTGCAACTGGTGCTAGAATTGGTTCAACTATTGGTGGTAATATTATTACTGTTTTATATGCAGTATTGTTAACTTATTTCTCAGGTTCAAGTAACTTTAATGAGCATGGTTGGTTTATGTTTGCATTGATTATTGGTTTAACTCAATTTGTAGGTGCGGCATTTACGGCATTTGGTACCAAAGAAAAGGCTTCAGTTGTTACTGATCAAAATCAAAAAGAAATTACTATTGGCCAAATTTTTAAAACTATCGGTACTAATGATCAATTAGGTTGGATGTCACTTTCATATATTATTTATGGATTAGGTACATCAATTACTAACAGTTTTATGCTTTATTACTTCCGTTATGTTCTTGATGCACAAGATAAATGGCAATATGTAGGTTGGCTAGGTATTTTTAGTGGATTTGTTTCAATTATTTCATATCCATTCTTGGCTAAATATTTTGGCCGGCGAAAGATTATGATTGGCTCAATGCTTACAATGGTTTTGGCATACATTATTTATTCATTTACTCAAAATGTGGCTATGACTCTAATTGCACAACTTTTCTATACTTTAGCTGGACCACTTGTATTTATGGTTTTACTATTAACTATTGCTGATTGTGTAGAATATGGGCAATTAAAGACTGGCCACAGATCAGAAGCTGCTACTAGTGCAGTTCGTCCAATGCTTGATAAGTTTAATGGTGCCGTAACTACTGGTTTAACTGGTGTAATTGCTGGTATTGTGGGTATGACTGGTAATGTTGCTGCATCAAGTATTACAGCACACGATATCTTCTTGTTTAAGACTTTTGCCTTTTACATACCACTAGTTACTACAATTGTGGGAATGATCATTTTCATGGCTAAAGTTAAGCTGGATGAAAAGATGCACAATGAGATTGTTAACAAGCTTGCCAAGGATATTAAAGCAGAAAAAAATGAATAATTTGAAGCTAATAAAAAATAGAGTCTAGTAATCCTAGATTCTATTTTTTTTATTGGCTATACTACTTTCTCTTTCAATAAATTTTGAAGGTAAAAGTAACTGATAGGGAATAGTACGGTGATTAATAAAGCGGTCATGTAAAAGTCGAATAGCAGCTTGCCCCATTTGATAACTTGGAGCACTGATTGAACTGAGCGAAGGAACCAAATAAGATGCAACTTCCGAATTATTATAGCTGATAATTTGAATGTCGGTTGGGATTTCTTTTTGATGTAGATGAATTGATCGATAAGCTCCCATTGCTAATACATCACTTGCAACGAGGACAATTTTAGGCGGATTAGATGAATTTAGTAGTTTATCCATAGCACTGTACCCTTCATCTAGTGTCCAATTAGTTATTACTTCATTAATCGGCAAGTTATGTAGCTTCATCCAAGTTTCATATGCTTTGGTTCTAGGATCAATATTCATTTTTTTTGATAAATGAGTATGAGTCATTTCATTTAAGTAGCCCCCGATAAAACCAATCCTAGTGTATTTTCTTTGATAAAGTATATTTAAAACACGATTAGTAAGTTCAAAATAATTATTGCGAATTAAATCGTATTCATCAAAATGACGATATTCATCAATGATTACAATATTTGGATTATAAAGTGATACTCGTTTTATAAATTTAGAGGAAAATGTCCCAATAATTACAATTCCGTCAAAATTTTTTACAGATGAAAAATCAAAATTAGGTTTTGGAAAATGAATAAAACTACTTATTGTGTAGTGACTAGCATTTGCTTCCTCTTGTAACCCCTGACTTATATTTGAAAAATATAAGTCCCTATTTAGCTGTTCAACACTTAAAGCACATAAGATAATTATTTTACGTTTTTTATTATTGATATTAATCAATAGGCGATTAGGGCGAGGATCGTAGTGTAAATTATTGGCAACTTCTAAGACTTTTTTTCTAGTTGAATCCTTAATTGAAAAAGTTTTATCCTGGCTTAAAACTCGTGAAACAGTAGCAGGTGAAACCCCTGCCTTTCTAGCAATTTCTCTGATACTTGTCATAAAAAAACCTCTATATGGTAAATAATTAAGTAAACGTTTCAAAGCTTTATTGTACAAAACTTTATCCTGTATTTTAAGTACAAGGGAGCTAATTAACTGTTTACAGTAATTATATAATAGTTTAGTATGAAAGCGTTAACAAGTGTATTTAAAATAATTTAATTTGTAGTGAGAGGAGAATAGCGATGAAGAAGTGGCTAAAGTTAGTTGCTGGTGGAATTATCGCGTTAGCTTTCTTGAGTCTTACCGGGTGTAGAAAACAAGATGCAAGCAGCAATAAAAAAGTTACGATTGAGTTTTTTAATCAGAAAAGAGAAATGCAAGCAACTTTAAAGAAAATGATTAAAAAATTTGAAAAAGAACATCCTAATATTCGAGTGAAGGAAACCGATGTTCCATCTGCTGGTGATGTTTTGAAGGTAAGGATGCTATCTGGGGATGCACCAGATGTTATCAACACTTATCCACAGAACTTAGACTACCAAACTTGGGCTAAGGTGGGATATTTTGTTGATATGACTCATAAGTCATATATTAAAAATATTGTTAACAATTATGCTGAAAAGTTTGCTATCAATGGCAAAATTTACAACGCTCCATTGAGTGCTAATTTATATGGCTTTTACTACAATGCCACTGAGTTTGAAAAGTTAGGTTTAAAAATTCCTCAAACTTGGTCAGAACTAGAGCATTTAGTTAAAGAAATTAAAGCAAAAGGAAAGACACCATTTGCTATAGCTGGGACAGAGCCGTGGACTTTAAATGGGTATCATAACTTATCTTTAGCGACAGTTACTGGTGGATTTAATCAGGCAGAAAATTTAATTAGATATTCTCCAGTTAATTCAATTTCTCTAAATAATAAATATATTCAAGCTGACATTCAAAGACTTGACTTACTTCGAGGCAATGGTCAGAAGAACTGGAAAGGAGCCAGCTATAACGATGCAGTTATGGCCTTTACTAGTGGCAAAGCTCTAATTATGCCACAAGGTTCTTGGGCTTTAGCCGTAATTAAAACACAGAACCCTAAATTTAAAATTAGAACCTTTGCCTTCCCTGGTAATAAACCAGGTCAAGAAATGACAGTAGGTTCAGGTGATATGGCACTGTCAATTTCATCAAGATCCAAACATAAAAAAGCAGCTGATGAATTTCTAAAGTTCATGTGTAGTCCTGAAGCAATGCAAATGTATTATGACCAAGATGGCTCGCCATGTACGATTAAAGGTGTTAAGCAAAAGGGTATCGATTCAGAATTAGGTGGTTTAAGTAAATATGCATTTACTAAGAAACATATGGTTTGGCTGGGCCAAAAATGGACCACTGAAAATGATTTCTTCAATTTGACTGGTAATTATGTTTTGACTGGAGACAAGAAACAATTAATAAGTGACTTTAACACTACCTTTAACCCTATGAAGGCTACTAATTAATCTTGACAGGAGGAGCAAAAATGACGTTGAAAAAATTTGCTGCTAAGTATTGGGGTTGGACTTTTCTGATTGTCCCAATTATTTTACAGATCATCTTTTTCTATTTTCCAATGGTTCAAGGCGCCTTTTATAGTTTGACAGATTGGAATGGTTTTACTTATAACTTTAATTTTGTTGGCTTAAATAACTATAGAATTCTCTTTATGGATGCCAAGTTTATGAAGGCCATTGGGTTCACATTATTATTAACTGTGTGCTTAATTGTGGGAGAAATTGCTTTTGGTATTTTAATTGCACGTGCTTTGAATGCCAAGATTAAGGGGCGGTTATTTTGGAGAGCATGGTTTTTCTTCCCGGCCGTTTTATCAGGATTGACAGTTTCTTTGATTTTTAAACAAGTCTTCAATTATGGATTACCAGCAATTGGTAATTGGCTTCATTTAGACTTTTTAACTGATTCAATTTTAGGCAACCAAGTTGGCGCAATTATTGCAGTAATCTTTGTTATGCTTTGGCAGGGAATTGCAATGCCAGTCATTATTTTCTTAGCTGGTTTACAAAGCATTCCTGATGAAATTAAAGAAGCTGCTGCAATGGATGGAGCAAATAATACACAAATCTTTTGGAAGATTGAATTACCATATCTTCTTCCAAGTATTTCAATGGTATTCATTATGGCATTAAAGGCTGGTTTTACGGCATTTGATCAAATTTTTGCTTTAACTAGTGGTGGACCTACTGATGCAACTACCTCAATTGGTTTATTAATTTATAATTATGCCTTTAAGAATAATCAATATGGGTATGCAAATGCAATTGCCTTAGTGTTATTTGTTGTAATTGCATTAATTTCAATTTTGCAAGTTAAGCTATCTAACAAGTATGAAGTGCAGTAGAGGGAGAGGTAAATATGCAAAGTAAACGTGAGCCAGGGAATTTTTGGAAATATGTTTTGTTGATTTCTGGTGGAATTTTAATTTTAGTTCCAATTTTATATTCATTTTTGAGTTCGTTTAAGACAACTAAGCAAATTATGGCGAATTTCTTTGCTTTTCCCAATCCATGGACCTGGGCTAACTATGAACACTTGTTTGCTGATGGGATTGGTGGCTACTTTTGGAACTCAATTGTGATTAGTATTTGTTCAGTTATCGTGGTAATGCTTTTTGTACCAATGGCCGCATATTCAATTGCGAGAAATATGAGCAAAAAACGCGCTTTTAACATTATGTACTCACTTTTAATTTTGGGTATTTTCGTTCCATTTCAAGTAATTATGATTCCAATCACGGTTTTAATGAACCGGATAGGACTAGCCAATATGTGGGGCTTAATTATTTTGTACCTAACTTATGCAATTCCACAAACTTTATTCTTGTATGTTGGTTACATCAAGTTGAGTATTCCAGAAAGTTTGGATGAAGCAGCTGAAATTGATGGTGCAAGTAAGTGGATAACTTATTTCAAGATTGCCTTTCCTTTAATGAAGCCAATGCATGCAACAACTTTAATTGTTAATGCAATGTGGTTTTGGAATGACTTTATGCTTCCATTACTAATTTTGAACAAGGATAACCGGATGTGGACCTTGCCGCTATTCCAATACAACTACACTGGACAATATTTCAATGATTATGGTCCAAGTTTTGCATCATATGTAGTTGGGATTATTACGATTACCATCGTATATATGATTTTTCAAAAGAATATTATTGCTGGAATGAGCAACGGGGCAGTTAAGTAAGCAGAGTAAATGGAGATAAAAATGGTTAAAGTAGACTTAGATCACGTATATAAGAAGTATGATAATGCAACTGATTATTCAGTGACTGATTTTAATTTGCATATCAATGATCATGAATTCATTGTTTTTGTTGGTCCATCTGGGTGTGGTAAGTCAACCACTTTGAGAATGATTGCTGGACTAGAAGAAATTTCAAAGGGAACTCTTAAAATTGGTGGCAAGGTCATGAATGATATCGCACCAAAAGATCGGCAAATTGCCATGGTTTTCCAGAACTATGCCTTATATCCACATATGAGTGTTTATGACAATATGGCTTTTGGTTTGAAATTACGTCACTATTCAAAAGAAGAAATTGATAAAAAGGTCAAAAGTGCGGCTGAAGTTTTAGGATTAGCACACTTACTAGACAGAAAACCTGCAGCTCTTTCTGGTGGGCAACGCCAACGTGTGGCGTTAGGAAGGGCAATTGTGCGGGATGCGCCAATCTTTTTGATGGATGAACCATTAAGTAACTTGGATGCTAAGCTTAGAGTTTCAATGAGAGCAGAAATTGCAAAACTTCATCAAGAATTGAAGACTACTACTATTTATGTAACTCATGATCAAACTGAAGCCATGACTTTAGCTGATCGAATTGTTGTCTTAAAAGATGGTAAAATTCAACAAGTTGGTAGTCCTTTAGAAGTCTATAATAAGCCAGCCAATGTCTTTGTTGCAGGTTTTATTGGGTCCCCCGCTATGAACTTTTTCCGTGTTATTTTGAAGGATGGAAAGATTATTGATAAGAATAATCAAGATTTTGCAATTCCCGTTCCAGAAGGTAAATTAAAGATTCTTAAAGAAAAAGGATATGATAATAAAGAAATTATCTTTGGTATTCGACCTGAAGATGTACATACTGAAGAAGTTTTCTTGCAAGCATTCCCTGAAACCGTGGTAAATGCTACTGTAACTGTTTCTGAATTGTTAGGATCTGAAACTCAACTTTATACTAAAGTAGGTGAAAGTGAATTAGTTTCTCGAGTTGATGCACGTGATTTCACTAAACCAGGTAGTATGGTTCAAATGGGATTCGAAATGAATAAAGCCCATTTCTTTGATGCAGAAACAGAGTTAACAATTGACTAATTTTAATAAATTTTAAGTAACTGAAAAAATATCTATAATACAAAAAATGTTGATATATCAAGGCGCTACATAACCATGATTATCAACATTTTTTATCAAAAAGAATTTATTCTTAGATGTTTATTGAACTTTTATATTTGAATTTCCAAGAAAGTCCTTTTAATTATCGAGATTAGAATAACTACTTTCACGTTCAATAAATTTAGAAGGTAGTACCACTTGCCATGCTTGTGTGCGTTGATTAATAAAGCGGTCATTTAGCAATCGAATAGCGGCTTTCCCCATTTCTAAGGTTGGAGCGTTAATAGAAGAAAGAGAAGGTACTAAATAAGAAGCTACTTCTGAATTGTTAAAGCTAATGAGTTGGATATCATCGGGAATTTTTAATTGATGGAGATGAATAGCTCGATAAGCACCAACCGCTAATAAATCACTTGATGCAATTACTATTTCAGGAGTGTTTTTCGTAGATAATAATTTTTCCATGGCATTAAATCCAGCTTCTAAAGTCCAATCAGTAGCGATTTCTTGGATTGGTAAATCATGACTTTTCATCCAGCTTCGGTAAGCTCGTGAGCGAGGATCTATGCAGGATTCGTCTGAAAGGCCTAGGCAATCCATTTGATTAACTGCTCCACCAATTAGTGCAATTTTATGGAAATTACGTTCAAATAGAAGATCTAATATTTTATTTGTATATGAATAGTAGTTATTACGAATTAAGTCAAATTTTTCAAAATCCCGAGGTTCATTGATAATAATAACATTCGTATTATATTTGGCTACGTGTTCTAAGAAATTTGAGGTAAAAGTTCCAATTACAATTATGCCATCAAACTTCTTTAAATCAGAAAATCTGAATTTAGAATCTGGAAAATGTATGAAATTAACGACCGTAATATGAGAAATATCTGCTTCTTTATAAAGCCCCTTCTTAATATCAGAGAAGTATAAATCTCGATTGAGAGTTTCAACGCTTAACGCGCATAATACAATAATGTTTCTCTTTGGGCCATTAGAAGGGCGATTGGGCTTAAGCTCATAGTGTAAGGATTTTGCAAGATTGAGGACCTTTTGGCGAGTGGAATTTTTTATAGAAAATGTTTTATCTCTGTTCAAAACTCTTGAAACGGTAGCAGGTGATACGCCTGCTTTTCTAGCAATTTCACGGATACTTGTCATCGGATAATTGGTCCTTTCTTGTAAAAAATTTATATTAATACTAATATAAATTATTTTATTGAACTTAGTAAACGTTTAATTGTTAATAGTAAATAAATGCTAAAAATAGTCACATAAAATAAAATAACAAAAAATAGAGTATATTTATCGAGTTGTAGAAAAAGATAGCAATAATCTAATGAAAATTCCCTGATAAAGTACACTATTTTTTTTTTTTTTTTTTTTTTTTTTTTTTTTTTTTTTTTTTTTTTTTTTTTTTTTTTAGTTAGTGAAAAAATCACAAATTTAAATATTTTATTGAAAATAAGTTATTAATTGGCAATATAAATCAATGAAAATATTTTCAAAAAAGCACACCTATATATCTTGAAATAGCTACATTACGTCTGATAATATAGTGACTGCTTGAAATTTGATGAAATAATTTTATTAAACTTATGGAGGAGTTATTCTTAATATTATGAGTTTTTTTAATGATAGATTATGTGAAGAGATTAACGAAATACAGAGATTTTCTTTTAGAAAGACGAGTATTGGTTTGGCTTCATTTGCTATTTCCAGTTTAATTTTCTTAAATTGGAGTACTGGCTATGCGCTTGCAGATACCTCTTCTAGTATTAATTCTCTCAAATTAAATAACACATCTAAGATTGAAAACTCAGATACTCCTATTATTTCTAAAAATGTCGAAGTAAACAGTGCAAAAGATAAATTGAATCGAGAAATAGATACCGCACAAAAAGCTGGCTTCAACATAAAACAAGATTCAGATAAAGTAATTAAAGTAAACGATGAAGTAGATGGATTAGAAAAAGTACAAGCAGACTACGCTGAGCAAGCTTCAGATATTAAACAACAAATTAAAGACAATCAAAGTAAATTAAATGAATGGCAAGACCAAAGAGAAGAGCAGGAAGCTGCATTTAAACAAGGACATGCTGTTGAAGCGACAGATCACGCTTATGTTGAAAATACATTTGAGTATAATTCGCATGCGGATTCTGTAAAACTTTATAAAGTTACTAAAAGCAATGATGGAAAAGAATTAAAAGAAGAAATTCAATTATCAGGCACTAATACTCAAAATAAAGAACCTCGAAATTTTGATGAACCTAGTAACCCTAATAGATTGCAGTATGCTGAAGTAGATAGTAATACTCATTTGTATGCTAGATGGTCAAATGTTGTATTGGATACTGCGACGAATAAAAAATATGATATGGTAGTTGAATTAAGTGATGCAGTAATTGATAAACGTGAGCTATATGGAAATCCTACTAAAAATGAAAAAGGAATTATTGAAATTTTTAGGGATCCTTCGAGTGGATTAGCTTTCAATTATATTACTGCATTAAAATTAACGAAATATCTTGTTGAATCAGGTACTGATAACCTTTATGAAGGAGAAGATTATTTTACACAAGATACCTTAAATCGGCAGTTGCCTGATTCTGAACAACCTTTAAATAAGCGTTATAAAGCTGAAAATCAAAGAGCTGAATTTATAAAACCTGTGGAAGGGGCAATTGCAGCTTTTGTTCCCAAGGGTTCAGCAATGGAAGCCGTAGAACATGATATTAGTAATGGAAATTCAGGTGCTAAGAGTTTAATTGAAGAAGTTAATTCTAGTCTTCCAAAAAATAAGCAGCTTTCAGAAAGTGTCTTTATTTCCAAAGGGGCAGAGGTAAAAATTAATGATGAAAGTCAAATAACTTACCCTGTTAAAGAATCTATGGTTTTCTTAACCAAAGGAAAGGCTAGTTTCTTATTAGGAGTTATAAATCCAATTAATAATGGGGATCCTGAAGATGTTTATGTTGGCCCAGATGTCAGAAAGCACAGAGTTAGAGCTGACTATACTCAAGTTGGATTAGGCATTTTGGATAAGAATGATTTTAAGAGTGTAGAAAAACCAACTATTACTTATCATCGTACGTTAGTAAAAAGTCCTGTTTCTCTAACTAAGACAATTCACTATATCGATAATAATGGGAAGGAAGTAAAAGATTCAGTATCTAGTTCAGTTACAGTTTATAAAACTTTTGATCCAACTAATCCATTGGATTCTAGTGTAATAAGTTATGAAAGTACAGACTCTAAAATACCAGTGAATTCAACTGGAAAAGTAATTTTACCAGGTGCTGAGGTACCATTAATAAAGGGGGCTTATGCCAAAATAGTTCCATCAGAAGCGAATAATGATTCAGAAGTCAGTGTTAAAAATCCAACCCGAGAATATAATATAGTTTACAATTCATTTGGAAAAATTATTCCAGTTGATGAAAGTGGTAAGGAAATTCAAGGAGCAGACACTCCAACTTACAACAATAATTCAGATGATCCAACTAAGGCTGGTGATACAACTACGCCAACGGTTCCTGGTTATACAGCAACTAAGACAACAGTTTCTGGTAGCGACATCACTAACCCGGGTGACAACACTAAGGTAATTTACACAGCCAATAATAAGACTACGAATATCGTCTTCAAGGATCAAGACAACAATAATAAGGTTGTTAATACCGTTCCAGTGGATGGTTATACTTCAGAAACAGTTCCTGTTGATGGGACTAAGACGACAATTCCTGATGGTTACGAATTAGTTCCTGGCAATCAAGTGCCAACAACCATTACCTTTGCTGGCGGGGACTCAACTACTCCGGACATAGTAGTTTATTTGAAGCACAAACATACCATCACTACCAAAAACATTAATAAGAAAATTACTTACCAAACAACTGATGGCAATACTGTTGCTGATTCATACAAGACGTCAATAACTATCGCACAAGATGTTGATGAAGCAACAAATACTGCTACTTACAAGGTAAATGGTGAAATTACAACTAAGGCTGACTTAACTAGTCAAGATGTCCCTGCAGCACCAACTGGTTACCATTTGGATACTAACCAATCAACTGGGGATTACAACAAGTCCACTTCTTATGACTTAACCAATCAATTTAATAC
Organism: Lactobacillus mulieris; assembly: GCF_007095465.1. Taxonomy (GTDB): domain Bacteria; phylum Bacillota; class Bacilli; order Lactobacillales; family Lactobacillaceae; genus Lactobacillus; species Lactobacillus mulieris. The sequence goes on along the minus strand of NZ_SDGL01000006.1, from coordinate 47,128 downwards.
ATTGACAGACGGACAAACTGTAAATGCTAAGGTAGTTTATGCCCCAGATAAGCAAACTATCACTGTTACTGTTCATGATTCCGAAACTAACACAGATGTAACGATCCCAACTATTATTCCAACAAATTTCGATGGAACAACTAGTGGTACTGTTGATATCACTGATGGCATCAACAAGATTAAGATTTACTTAACTACTCACGGTTACACTGTTCCTGATACTGTTGAAGTTCCAAAGAACTTTGATAACACTGATAATGGTGACTCAAATACTGATAAGACTCCACAACCAGTAACAATCACTGTTGGCCACAAGACTACTGAAGTTAAGCCAGATAGTCCAAAGACAACTGACGATAATTTGCCAGATAATCCTGACAAGAAATACCCATCAGGCGTAACTGCAACTGACCTTAACAAGACTATCACTAGAACTATTCTCGAAGTTGATCCAGTAACTAAGGAAAGCAAGACTGTCGCAACCCAAACAGTTCACTACACCAGAACTGCAACTGTTGACGAAGTAACTGGTAAGGTAGCTTATACTAATTGGGCAACTACTGACAAGTGGGCTTCATACACTGCACCTGACAAGCCTGGTTATACACCAAGCCAAAAGAGCGTGGATGAAACTACACCTTCAGTAACTGATAAGGACCAAACAGTAACTATTACTTACAGCGCTAACCCAACTAATACTAATGTTGTCTTCGTTGATGATAACGATAATGGTAAGACGGTAAAGACTGTTACGGTTGATGGCACAACTGGTGGAACCACGCCACTTTCAAGTGATGACCAAAAGATTCCAGCTGGTTATGAATTAGTACCAGGTAATACTATCCCAACTGAAATCAAGTTCAACAATGATGGTAGCCAAACTCCAAATACTACTATTCACTTGAAGCATAAGACTATAACAGTAAATTCTGATAGTCCAAAGACAACTGACGATAACTTGCCAGACAATCCTGACAAGAAGTACCCATCAGGCGTAACTGCAACTGACCTTAACAAGACAATCACTAGAACTATTGTCGAAGTTGATCCAGTAACTGGTGAAAAGAAGACGGTTGCAACTCAATCAGTTCACTACACCAGAACTGCAACTGTTGATGAAGTAAATGGCAAGGTAACATACAGTGATTGGACTACTACTGACAAGTGGGCTTCATACACTGCACCTGACAAGCCTGGTTACACCCCAAGCCAAACTAGTGTTGAAGAAGCTACACCTGCAGTAACTGATAAGGATACTACAGTAACAATTACTTACACTGGCAACCCAACCAACACAAAGGTAATCTTCGTAGATGACAATGATAATGGTAAGACGATTAAGACAGTTCCAGTTAACGGTGTAACTGGCGGAACTACACCACTTTCAAGTGATGACCAAAAGATTCCGGATGGTTACGAACTAGTAGATGGTAACAAGGTGCCAACTGAAATCAAGTTCAATAATGATGGAAGTCAAACTCCAGATACTACTATTCACTTGAAGCACAAGACTGTGGATGTAACACCTGATAGTCCAGCACAACCTGGCGACAAGTTACCTGATAATCCGAACAAGTATTATCCAGATGGCGTTGACACTACCAAGGTAGTTACTAGGACTATTAATGTTCACAAGCCAGATGGAACTACTGAAACTATTACTCAAACAGTAACTTTCACAAGAACTGTGACTGTTGATGAAGTGACTGGTAAGGTAATAAGTTCAACTCCGTGGACTTCAACTAATCCAGATTATCCTGAATACACTGTGCCAAGTATTGATGGCTACACACCAAGTCAAAGCACAGTAAAAAAGGTAACTCCAAAGGATACTGATAGTAATTCAACAGTTGATGTAACTTATACTGGTAACACCCAAACTATCAAGGTAGTTGCAGTTGATAAGACTACTGGCAAGGAAGTTACTGTTGATGTGCCAACTACTTTCAATGGTAAAAGTGATGAGAATGTTGGTAGCGATGTAACTGACGGTGTTGAAAAAATCAAAAATTACTTGAAGAACCAGGGGTACACAGTTCCTGAAACTATTGAAATTCCAACTAACTTTGATCACAGTCAAAGTGCAGATTCAACTAAGGATGACCAACCACAAGTAATTAATATTACAGTTGATCATACTCATTCAAGCTCTACTGAAGACAAGACAGTTACAAGAACAATAATTGTTAAGAATCCAAATGGTACAGAAAACACCACTAAGCAAACAGTAATCTTCACAAGAACAGTAACTACTGACAATGTGACAGGAGACAAGACTTATAGTAGTTGGACTACTGATGGAACAAGTGATTGGAATGAATTCACAACACCAACTGTTGCAGGATATACCCCAAGTCAAAGCATTGTAGAAAAGGTAACCCCAAGTGCAGATGATAGTAATCAAACGATAACTATTGACTACAGTGCAGACAAGCAAGTGCTTAAGCTACGTGCATACGATGTAAACATTGGCAGTGCAGTAGAAATAGAATTACCAAGTAGTTTAACAACCGAAGTAGATGGTGCAAGTAATGGTACAGTTGATGTAGATAATGTGAACACCTTGAGTGAAGCTATTAAGAGTTACTTGGCAAGCAAGGGTTACAGTTTTGTATCATCAACAGAAGCACCAACTAAGCTTGATACAGATGATAGTGCAACTCAATATGTGGACTTGACCTTCAACCATGCGATAACACCAGCAACAGAAGACAAGACAGTCACAAGAACAATAATTGTTAAGAATCCTGATGGTACAGAAAACACCACTAAGCAAGAAGTAACTTTCACAAGAACAGTAACTACTGACAATGTGAAAGGAGACAAGACTTATGGTAGTTGGACTACTGATGGAACAAGTGATTGGAATAAATTCACAACACTAACTGTTGCAGGATACACCCCAAGTCAAAGCACAGTAGAAAAAGTGACTCCAAGTGCAGATGACAGTGATCAAACAGTAACTATTGACTACAGTGCCGACAAACAAACAATTGTAATTAATTATGTTGATAAAGATTCAAATAATAAATTATTAACTTCCGTTACTTTAACTGGATTTACTGGTGACAAAGTAGAATATAGTACAGCTGAAACAATTAAGAATTTTGAAAATGCAGGCTATGAATTAGTGAGTGATAATTTTTCAAATAATGCTTATTACCTCGCAAAAATGCAAATCTTTACTGTTGTGCTAAAGCATGATCCGATTTTAAAAGTGGAAACTAAGCAGTTTACTTATACAGTGCATTATGTTTCAACTGATGGAGTCTCAGTTCCTGAGGATAACGTGCAAGTGTCTACATGGAAACGTACAATATCTAAGGATTTAGTTACAGGCATTGAAACACCAATAACATCTTGGACTTCAAACATTAATAAGTATAAAGAAGTAATCACACCAGAAATAGCTAGACATTATGCGGATACATTAATGGTAGATAGCAAAAATGTATTACAAAAAAATATAGTCGTAACTGTAACCTACAAGCCAGAAATTGTTTTAAATAACGATGGTGAATTTTCTAAGTCTAAAATTTCAAATAAATTAGAGAAAGAAAATGAACAAAGAAAAATAAATAATTTAATGTCTAACAAGCCAATTTCACATGCTCAAAGCCTAAACCTAAGTCAGAAATCATTAATCAATTATGATAAGAATTTACCTCAGACTGGTAATCATGAAAAGTTAGTTCAGATACTAGGTATAGGACTTGTGACAACGAGCTTATTATTCAAATTATTGGGTAATAAAAAAGAAAATTAATAATTAATTATTTAAGGAGGTGGTCGTGTCCTAGCAACAGTTCATAACAATCCTTTTAAGCTATTAGAAGTTTACTAAATGAATCACCCTCATTAAAACAACCCCCTAGATTCATTTGGGTAAGTTAGCTTAAAACCTTTATTTCTACTGTTACCTCAGTAGACCGTGCAGCAATGCTGCAAACACGAAATAATTTTTCTGAATACTCCCACAAGTAAAATAAATGAAACTCCCACTTTATTTGTTTTACAATCAGATAATTATTTCATTCTTAGAAAGTGGAAGAATTGGTCTTCCCAACCCCTATATATAAATAAACCCTATAGAAATAGCCAGAGTTACTCTGGCTATTTTCTTTTATTCAATTGTACAAAGTCCAGTATCATTTCTGAGACGATACATTGGCACTCCAGCTTTAAAAAGACGCTTGTCACCACGAATTTTAACAGAACCGAATAATTTAGAAATTCCGGTTTCACATTTAATATCGTAGCCACAAAGGCTCGTTAGTGAATTTTTAATGAACAGTGTGCCAGAATCAACGTTTATATCACAATGATCTGAGACAATTAACTTATCTGCATTTACAGTTCCAGTATCACAGGTTATTGAAACTTTTTCAGCGTGGATATTATTGAGATAAACTAGTCCGCTGTCAACTTGAATATCAATTGTATTAACTGTTAAATTGCGAAGACTGATGCCACCTACATCGCAAATGCCGTTTAAATGTTCAAGAGATGGCAGTTTTAATTCAATGATTGAAGTCACCTCGTCTTTAGATTTAAAAGATAATGAAAAATATTTCTTCTTTATGAATAATCCCTGACTGGAATGAATTTGTTTAATGGTGGTATTTTCTCCTGGCGTAATTTCAAAATCTTCAGGCTGACAATTATGAAAACTAATGCTGAAAGTGTCATCTTCAATAATTTTTACAAAAACATCATCTAAAAATAAAGTGAGTGATTTCATCGTATTCCCTCTTCTCTTAAATTAATATTTTAATTAAATAATCATAATTATAGTCCATGAATTAATAGTAAGCTAGTATTTATTTATTCAAAGTAATAAATTTGTATTTAAATTAAATTAAAAAGTAAAGTGCTTTTTTAAGCACTTTTTATCATTACTTGGTATAATAAATTTGTCCACAGTAGATATGTGGATGGAGAAAGTTTCCTGTATTTTTATCACCTCCTTTCTATATTATTTCCTTTTGTTTCATAAATGGGCTACCCGAATGGGTAGCTTTTTTAGTGCTATTATTAAAATAGGTGATGAAATAATGAAAGAAATCGAATTAAGTAAAAATATTTTCGTTGTAAAGGCGAGTGTTGTAAATTTTCCAGCTGATGCAATTGTTAATGCGGCCAACAAGACTTTATTAGGTGGAGGAGGAGTTGATGGTGCAATTCATCAAGCAGCTGGGCCTAATTTATTAGAAGCCTGTAAGAAATTAAATGGGTGTGATACTGGTGAAGCTAAAATTACACCTTCTTTTGATTTAAAAACTTGTAAATATATTATCCATACTGTAGGACCTGTTTTTAAATTGAGCCAGAATCCTCAGCAGCAATTGCAGTCATGTTATAAGAAAAGTTTAGACTTAGCCTTGGAATATAAATGTAATTCAGTGGCTTTTTCTGGAATATCTACTGGAGTATATGAATATCCAGTGAAGCAGGCTGCAAGTGTTGCAAGTGAAGCAGTAGCTGAATGGCTTAAAAGACATAATTTTGCTATTAAGGTGTTTTTATGCTGTTATAAAGAGTCAGAATTTGAAGCTTATGCTCAGTTGGTTAGAACTACTAAATAATAAAATTGAAGACGGTATAGTCCATTTGGATTTGTTTTTAAATTCGTATATACCAATATTTAAATATGATAGATATGACTATATGATATGAAAGGTAAAGTTGAATTATACCAATTTGACAATAAGTGATTTATATATTAAAATTTTACACATTGTTATTATTAATAATTAATTAGTCTGACAATAAATTAATCTAAGGAGATAAAGATATATGGATAACAAAAAAGACCTCGATAAGTCTTTCTTTGGACAGCCTAGAGGTCTCGCCACACTGTTTTATACAGTTATGTGGGAACGTTTTAGTTATTATGGGATGAGAGCAATCCTCATCTTTTACATGTATTACGCACTGGAAAAAGGCGGCTTGGGAATGTCGCAAACTTTAGCTGCGTCAATCATGTCAATTTATGGATCACTTGTTTATATTTCAACAATTGCCGGTGGCTGGTTAGCAGACCGAGTATGGGGACCTAGAAGAACAACCTTTATTGGTGGAGTTCTCATTATGTTAGGACATATTTGCTTGTCGATGCCATTTGGAGCAGCTGCTTTATATCTATCTATTGCCTTTATTGTTATGGGATCAGGATTACTTAATCCTGCTTCTAGTGCAATGGTTGGTGATTTATATGAAGAAAATGACAACCGTCGCGACGCTGGTTTTAGTTTATTTGTTTTTGGTATTAACTTAGGGGCAGTGATTGCTCCTATCGCGGTTCCTTGGGCAGCTAGTGGTTTTGGGTTACATCTTTTTGGTGATGAAACTAACTTCCATGCTGGATTTTCTCTTGCAGCAATTGGAATGTTCTTTGGCTTGGTACAATACTGGTTTGATGGTAAGAAGTATTTAAATGAAAAGGACTTTAAGCCAAATGATCCACTTAATGAAAGTGAAAAGCAAAAACTTATAAAGCAAGTATTACTTGGACTTTTGTCCTTAGTTCTTGTTTTGGCTATAATGTTTTTCATGGGTAGCTTGAATATTGATGGCATTATTAACTTAATTACAGTAATTGCAATTGCGATGCCAGTTATTTACTTTGTTATGATGCTTAGAAGTGATAAGGTTACTAAGGTTGAAAAGCATCGTGTATTAGCTTACATTCCTTTATTTATAGCAGCAGCAATTTTCTGGGGAATTGAAGAATCAGGCTCAACTGTTTTGGCACTTTTTGCTGCAGATAGAACAATTCTTCATTTAGGCGCTTGGCATTTTGAAGCTGCTAACTTCCAAGTGTTAAATCCTTTGTTTATCATGATTTTAACTCCAGTGTTTGTGGCACTTTGGAATAATTGGAAGAAGCAACCATCTGCACCTGGTAAGTTCTCTGGGGCTTTAATCTTTGCAGGGCTTTCATATGTTTGGATGGCTATTCCTGCATTTATTTCACCAGATCACCGTGTAAGTCCATTATGGCTTGTAGGTTCATGGTTCTTGGTGGAAATTGGTGAAATGCTTAATTCCCCAATTGGGTTATCAGTTACAACTAAGTTAGCTCCTAAAGCATTTAAGTCACAAATGATGTCACTTTGGTATATGGCTGATTCAGTAGGACAAGCTGTAACTGCACAAACAGTTAAACTTTATACACCAAAAACAGAAGTACAATATTTCTTAGCTGTAGGGGTTGTAAGTATTGTCTTTGGGATTATTTTAATGTTCTTAGTTAAACGAATTCATAGTTTAATGGAAGGAATTGATTAGAAAAAAACTCACCTTTAAGGTGAGTTTTTTTATTGAGGGATAAAAGATTTTTTAACGAGCTTCAATTGAAGTTAAAAAGTCGGCTCTTTCAAAAGCAGGATTTGGATATTTGTAGAAGCCTTCACCTGCTTCAATACCGTAATGACCAGCATCAATCATATCTTTCATTGTTTTGGCTACCTTTAATTCCTCAGGAGTGCGAGCTTGTTGTGCGCAGATTGCATAAACAGTCCGAATACCAACCATGTCCATTGACATAAATGGGCCAAATGGACAGCCAGTTGAATTCATCCAATCTTTATTAATTGTGATTGGATCTGCGACACCATTTGCCCATAATTCAAGAGCAGCATTTAAGAATGGTACAGATAAAGCGTTCATAATGTAACCGTGTTGTTCTTTTTTCATATGAATTGGTAACATCTTAATTGCCTTAGCAAACTCAATTACATCTTCAATAACTTCAGGCTTAGTCCTATCAGTTCCAACAATTTCAGCGGTATTGTTTGTCCAAATATGGTTAGCAAAGTGCATATGTAAGAACTTATCAGGGCGATCAACATAGTTAACAAGTTGGCTTGGTACCATGGTTGATGAATTTGATGCAATAATGGTCTTTTCTGGTAAATGTGGACAAACATTGTGATAAAAATCTGCCTTTACATTTAAACTTTCTGGGACGGATTCAATTAAATAATCACAATCTTTAAATGGAATTTCCCAGTCATTGGTAATTGAAAGAATATTTGCCATTGCTTTATCAAATTGTTCATCAGTCAACCCCATATCTTTTTTATAAAATGGGCGAAGTGCAGCCAACCGCCGCTTAGCTCTTTCTGGGTGTGGATTCCAAATTCTAACATTGAAGTCACAAAGAGCAGTTTGAAATGCAATTTGACTTCCTAATGTTCCGGCACCTGCAATAGTAATATTTTTAAACATAATAACGCCTTACTTTCCTAAAATAGCTTGATCATAGCGACCGGTAATTAAATATGGTGCAATTTCATTAGAATCGACTTGGGTAAGTTGGATTGTTTCGTGCATTTTTCCACTTGTCATTTGGTAATGAGCACCGCCAATTGGTTTTAATATGGTCAATTCGCTGACTGGGTCATCACTACTTGTACCTAATTCCATTGTGATATTACCAGGTGTAAATGCATGAGTAGTGCCAGTCGTTTTGGTTGCAATTAAACGAGTATTAATGAAATGGTTATGACCATCATGGTCTTGGTCAATCTTATAGTCAAAGAAAAAGCTATAAGTATCAGTTGGAGTGTCTAATGCTGATTGGCTCCCCATTAATTGTTTAGCAATATCAGGATTATTTGGAATACCTGGTGTAAAGGTAAGATTGATTAAATCTACGCCATGTCTTGTGACTACTACGTGCGTACAACCGTTGGCTTCTGTATAGCTGATTTTATCAGCCAACTTTTTGGGAATAGCGGCACCTTCACGACCAGCAAGCATAGCTTCTTCAGCCCCGTCACCACTTAAAAATAGGGTAAAAGGATAGGCGCCCACCATTCGTCCGCCATAGGATACTAAACTATAGAGAACTGCTTCATCATAAGGTTTAGCAAAGGTAGGATTACCCATGTGAGTAATATAGCCTGCAATAACGGGAGCTACCGGCTTTAATGGAGCTGGAACTAGCCGAGCTAGGACCTCGGGTGAAGTGACATAAGCAAACATATAACCATCTTGATTTTTCATATTGGGATTATCAAGAAAGTTAACAAGATCTTCTTTGTTAACAAGATAACTAGTCATAAGATAAATACCTCCTTTTTGTTAAAATATGTTTCCTGCTTACAAGAATATCTAATCACTTTTTGCTTTAAATGAAAGCGGTTTATTTATTTATAACACAATATTTTACTATGTGTATAAGTTGCGGATTTTTTTGATAAAAATAGTGCTATGATATGGCTGTATTAAAAGTAAGATATTTCACAAAGAGGTAATAAAAATGATAGAAACAGAATTTAAGAATGATGTTTTTTCTAATGTAATGCTTAAACGTCACTCTGTAAGACATTTTGATAGAAGTTGTAAAATTGACAGAAGTGTTTTGACAGAAATAGTTAAAGAAGCAACAACTGCGCCTTCATCATGTAATTTGCAGGCATGGCATTTTGTAGTGGTTGATACAGATCAAGGTAAAGAAAAATTGCGTAAAATTTTTATGCCTTTTAATTATCCACAACTTGATACTTGTTCGGCAATGGTTGTTCTTTTTGGCGATACAGACGCTTTTAAAAAGTATCGTGACTTATGGCAAGGGATGTATGAAGAAAAGAAGATTACTAAGGAACGTTTGGACACAATTTTAGGAACTTTTTTGCCAATATATGAAAAAGCTGATCGAACTTTGCTCACAGCTGATGCGATGGTTGACGCAAGTTTAGCTGCAATGCAATTCATGCTTGACGCTAGAGCAAGAGGATTTGCTACTAATCCGATTGCTGGATATGATGCAACTAAGATGGCACTTGCGATGGGACTTGATCCAGTTCGCTATGTTCCTGTAATGGCTATTGCTATTGGTAAGCCAGATGAAAGCCAAAAAGAGCTTGTTTCTACTCGTTATGATGTTGGGGATGTACTTGAATTTAGATAAATCTGTAGATAAAAGAACAAGATAGTATCTTGTTCTTTTTATTTAAATATAGACTATTGAGCGTGCTATAATTAATGCATCTTAGGTATTTGCAGGCGAGACCTAATTCAATTTTTGCCGTAGTAATAGAAAGGCGCATTATGCGAGTTAATATCTTACAACATACACCTAACGAAGGTCCTGGGGCAATTGCTGACTGGTGTCGTGATAGAGGATATGAAATGTATGTTTATCATCCATATCAATTTGGAAAATTGCCTGAAGCTAGTGAAACTGACATGTTAGTTATTTTGGGTGGTCCGATGAGTCCTAACGATGATTTAGTTTGGATTAAAGAAGAGCGAGTTTTAATAACCAAGTTGTTAGCTAGTGATACACCTATGTTAGGAGCTTGCTATGGTGCACAACAGATTGCCAAAGTATTGGGAAGCAAGATTGGTAAAGCACCACATAAAGAAGTTGGTTGGGCGCCAGTGTATTTACAAAATCATGTTATTGCGGGTTTACCTGAAAAAATGTTAGCTATGCACTGGCATGAAGAAATGTTTGAAGTGCCAAGAGGTGCGCATTTACTTTACTCAAGTGATTTAGTAAAAAATCAAGGCTTTGTGTTTGGTAGTCATGTAATTGGTTTGCAATTTCACTTTGAGCCATTAGCAGATAATGTGCGTGAAATGGTAGTAAATGATGGTGAATATGCTTTACATAACAATGCTTTAAAACAAAGTCCAGAGCAAATTCTGCAAAGACAAGTTCCTTCTGAAAATAAGCAGATTATGTATAAGCTGTTAGATTTCATCACTAAATAAGAGAAACTGAGAGTTGTTAGCGCGGTAGTGCTAGCAACTTTTTTGTATAATAATCTAAAAAGGAGGCGCTTTCTATGCTGAAATTAGGAATTATTGGTACAAGCTGGATTAGCAAGCAATTAGTTGAGGCAGCTCAAGCAACTAAAAAATGGACTGTTACGTCTGTTTATTCGCGTTCACTTGAGCGAGCTAAGGAATTTGGTGAGCCACTAGTAATTGATGAATTTTTTGATGATTTGGAAGACTTTTTTGCAAATGGCGATTTTGAGGTAGTTTATATAGCTTCCCCTAATTCGCTACACTTTAAGCAGGCGAAGATGGCTATTGAACATGATAAAAATGTAATTGTTGAAAAGCCTGCTTTTACTAATCCAAAACAATATGATGAAATTGCTAAATTACTAGATACGCATGATTGTCACTTTATTGAAGCAGCTCGGCATATTCATACTAAAATTTTTCAAAAATTAATGAATGAGGTTGAAAAGTTACCTAAAGTTGATGGGGCATATTTGAATGTCCGGCAATATTCTTCTAGAATGCATACTTTGGCTCCTGGTCAGAAGCGAGCTAATATCTTTAAACCCGAATTTGCGGGAGGCGCCTTGATGGATATTGGGGTGTATGGTGTCTATGTAGCGATTGCTTTGTTTGGGATGCCAAATTCTTGCATGTATTCTCCAGTTTTATATAAAAATGAGATTGATCTATCTGGGATTGCAATTTTAGATTATCATGGCTTTGGTGTGACTATTGATATTGCCAAAAATACAACAACTTATCAAGGGTCCGAAATCTGTGGCGATAAAGAGGTTGTTGGAATAGATTCGATTTTAAATATGCATAAGGTTGATTATTATGATGCAGATGGCAAAAAGCATGCTAGTCGGATTAAGGTGCCAGATAATCCGCTATATGAAGAAATGAATGAATTTGCGGATTTGTTCGCTGATTCTGATGAAAAATTGTTTGACTATTGGGTACTTTCTGCTCAAGTTGGGGAAGTATTGTATAATCTCAGGCAAATGGCTGGAATTAAGTTTTTAGGAGATTAGACTAAATTGATAATAAAAAGGACTCAGAATAACTGAGTCCTTTTATTTGTATTGAAGTTATAGGATAATTTAGGTATGTCAAGATTAACGAGTTATAGGAAAAATATGGAGGGAAGTCTTTATGAAAGAAATAAAAGACTACATCATTGGTCTCGATATCGGGACAAACTCATGTGGTTACGTAGTAACAGATAAACAAAATAATATTTTGAAGCTAAAGGGGAAGACTGCTATCGGCGCACGCCTTTTTAAAGAAGGGCAAGCTGCAGCTGATAGACGTTCTTTTAGAACTACTAGAAGAAGATTAGCAAGACGTCACTGGAGATTAGGTTTACTTGAAGAAATCTTTGATCCAGAAATGGAAAAAATAGATCCTAATTTTTTTAGAAGATTAAAAGAATCAGACTATTCTCCTAAAGATAGTCGTAAGCAATTTAATGCAATTGTTTTTAAAAGTATAAAAGCTGACAAGAGATTTTATAAAAAATATCCAACTATTTACCACTTACGTAATGCTTTGATGCATGATAATCAAAAACATGATTTACGCGAAATATTTATGGCTGTTCACCATATTGTTAAATATCGCGGGAACTTTTTAAGAGAAGATTCAGTTAATGCTTTTAAAGCAGCTAAGTTTTCTTTGCGTGGTGAAGATGGGATTGGACCTGTTGATAAATTAAATGATTTGTTGAAAGAAATTTATTCTGAATATTCACCAGAACTTGCAACTAATAATTTATCTAAGATTGAAGATATTATTAAAGATAAAAACTTATATAAGCAAGACAAGCTTAAACAAGTAGCGACTTTGTTAATTAAAGAAGCTGATTCAAAGGATAAAGCTAAGCTTAATAAAGATATTGCTAAACAAGTTGCTAACTCTTTTATGGGCTATATGTTTAGATTAGATACACTCTTTAGTCTTACTGATGTTGATGTGAAGGACTATAAATTAAAATTTAGCGATGCTAATATTGATGAATCTTTGGATGATTTGACTAGTTTATTGACAGATGCACAAATAGAATTTGTATTAGAACTGCAAAGCATTTATAATACTATAGTTTTAAATGAGATTGTTCCAGATGGAATGAGTCTTTCTGAATCGATGATTAAGAAATATGATGATCATAAGGAAGACTTGAAAATATTTAAAGAATATATTGATTCTTTAAGTGATCAGAAAAAAGCTAAAAAACTGCTATCAGCCTATAATTTATATGTTAATTATCGTAAATCTGATTTAGTAGAAGCTAAGAATTTGTTTAAAAATAAGAAGGTAGGGGACAAAAATTTTGCCGATGTAATAAGCAACTTCGAAGTATTTGGCAAATTTGTTTCTGATAATTTAGATGATTCAGAATTAGCTAATAAGATTAAGGCTAGACTTGATTTAGGTGAATTTTTACCAAAACAAAGAACCAATCAAAATGGAGTGATTCCATATCAATTGCATCAAGTTGAATTGACGCAAATACTTGAAAAACAGGGAAAGTATTATCCATTCTTGATTACACCTAATCCTGTAGAAAGTCATAGAAATAATGCTCCTTATGAAATTAGTGAACTTGTATCATTCCGGGTGCCTTATTATGTTGGACCATTAATTGATAATCAAAGTATTAAAGATAAACAAAATAAAAATAAGTTTGCCTGGATGGTACGTCAAAAGCAAGGTCAAATAACGCCTTGGAATTTGGAAGAAATGGTTGATACTACAGAATCAGCTAATCAATTTATCAAGAGAATGACAAGGAAGGATACGTATTTATTAGCTGAAGATGTTTTACCAAAATCTAGTTTAGTTTATCAAAAATTTATGATATTAGATGAATTAAATAGAATAAAAATTGACGGCAAAAAATTAACAAGTGAACTAAAGCATGATATTTTTGAAAAATTATTTAAGAAGCAAAAAAGCATCAATTTAGATAACTTAAAGAATTATTTATTAGTAGAGGGCAATATTCCAGGTTTGATTGAGGGCCTTTCTGATGGAATTAATTTTAACAATAGTTTTTCAACTTATATTGATTATCGTAATATCTTTGGTGATGAGATTGATAATCCTAATAAGCAAGCTGACTTCGAAAAGATGATTGAATGGTCAACTGTGTTTGAAGACCGTAAGATTTTCAAGCGGAAGCTAAAAGAAATTACTTGGCTAACATCTGAACAAATTAAACAAGTAAGTAGTAAACGCTATTCAGGATGGGGGAGATTATCTAAGAAGTTATTAACTCAAATTACGGATGAAAATGGTGTTAATATCTTGCAAAGACTCTGGAATGAACCTGAAACTTTAACTGAAGTTTTAGCTAATCCGGTTATAAAAAGAAAAATTGTAGAAGCTAATAGTTCCTTTACTAAAGCGAAAGATATGAAAGATATCTTGGTTGAAGCATATACTTCTCCACAGAATAAAAAGGCAATTCGTCAAGTTATGCGAGTAGTTGATGATATTATTGCCGCTGCTCATGGTAAAAAGCCTAGTCAAATTGCTATTGAATTCGCTCGTGAAGATCAAGATAATCCACAAATGACTAAGTCACGTAAGGCTCAACTTGATCAGATATATGCCAAGATTAGCGATGAGTTTTTAGATGATGCGGTTAAAAATGAACTAAAGAATATGAAAGATAATAAGCCTTTGGCTAAGGACAAGGTGTTCTTGTACTTTAAGCAAATGGGTAGGGATGCCTATAGTGGTGAAAAATTATCTTTAGATAACTTGCAAGATTATGATATTGATCATATTTATCCACAATCATTTATTAAAGATGATTCCTTTGATAACAGAGTACTTGTTCAAAGAGCTTATAACAACGGTAAATCTGATAATGTGCCAGTACTCTTATTTGGAAATAAAATAGCTGCAGGTTTGGGAATTACTATTCGTCAAATGTGGAAGAAATGGCTTGAACTTGGACTTATTAGTAAACGTAAATTTAATAACTTGATTACAGATCCAGAAAAGATTTCTCGAAATATGGCTTCAGGATTCGTAAACCGGCAATTAGTAGAAACTAGTCAAGTTATTAAGTTAGTTGCTAATATTTTGCAGGCTAAGTTACCTGATACTGAGATTATTGAAGTAAAAGCTAGCTACAATTCTATCTTGCGTAAGGAATTTAACTTATACAAGAGTCGTGAAGTTAATGATTATCACCATGCTATTGACGCATACTTAACTACGATTGTTGGTAATTACTTGTATCAAGTCTATCCAAAACTTAGACCATACTTTGTATATGGACAATTTAAGAAGTTTGGCAAAGCTGAAAATCAAGAAGATGATCCAGTTAAGAAAATTAAGAAATTCAACTTTATTTATCAGTTGATTTGGGGTAAGGATGATGCAATTTGCATTAGCCATACCAATCAACAAGTCTTTAGTAAAAAAGATATTATTGACAAATTAACTACTGCATATAACTTCAAGTATATGAATATATCACATGCAGTTTACACCCGTAATAATAATATGTTTAAACAAACGCTTTTCCCAATTATTGAACGTACTACGGCTAAAACCAAAAGTTTGATTCCTAAGAAGCTTGATCGACCAACTGATATTTATGGTGGATATAGTAATAATAATGATGCATACCTTGCATTAGTCAAAGTAGATAAAAAGAGGGGGTCAGAATATCGCGTTGTTGGTATTCCGATGAGAGCTGCTGCCATGCTTAAAGCTTCAAAGAATTATGATGAAGATTTACGCAAAGTTATTGAACCAATGGTAATGTTTGATAAGAATGGTAAGGCTAAACGTGGAATTGAAGGATTCAGAGTTTTAGTTGGTAAGATGCCATTTAAGCAAGCTGTTCTTGATGGTAATAAGAAGTTTATGCTAACTGGGACTGTTGATACACCGAATTTAAAGCAATTGGTGTTGTCACAGCAAAATATGAAATATATTCTTGATTATATTGAAGATGTTGATTGTCGAAAACATAAATTTGGTGATAAGGTTCAAAATCCAGATAAATGTCTACTTGAAGTATTCGATGAAATTATTGAAATAGTTGATAAATATTTTGAATTGTTTGATAGCAGAGATTTTAGAGAAAAATTGCGGAACAGTAGAAATAAATTTATAAAATTAGAAGCTTCTAAGAAGGCTGATACAATATTAGCAATTCTTAAAGGCCTTCAGGCAAAATCAACGAGGGCAACAATTAAAGAATTAAATATATCAGATTTTGGAAGAATTATAACTTCGAGTATTTCCCCAGAAGCACAACTTATCTATCAATCTCCAACAGGCTTATTTGAAAGACGTGTTAAAGTCAAAGACTTATAATTAACCTTTGTATAGAAAAAGGATTACACTAATGATAGGTGTAATCCTTTTTTATTTACTGCAAAAAAAAGACCGCTATAAGCGGTACACATGTGAAAACTCGGCCCGAAAGCCTTGCTTGATTTTAAAAATAAGGTTGTTAAATCAGTAAATTGAAATGTTGAGGTTGTTAACTCAACATCTAAATATTAACATCTTTTTTTGTTATTAACAAGAGGAGTGAGTAAAAGTGAGTTGGAGAAATGTAATTATAACGCAACATGCTAAATTATCATATTCTGCTAATATGATGCAGGTACAAACGAGTAATGGAATTACTCAGATTCCGCTTTCAGATATTGCATTGGTCTTAGTTGAGAGCACGCAAGTTGTTATAACTTCTCAATTGATAAGTAAATTGGCTGAGCGAGGCTGTAAGGTAATATTTGTAGATAATAAATATAATCCAATAACTGAGACAGTGAATTATTATGCACCTAAATGTAATTATCAAAAATTACTTGCGCAGTTAAATTGGGATAATTCTTTAAAAGAAAAACTATGGACTAAAATTGTCTGGTTAAAAATGAATAATCAACTCAGGGTCTTAAAAAACTATAAATTAGAGTTTACTAAGGTTGAAGAAGAAATTAATAAGCTAGAGTTTAATGATGTAAGCAATCGAGAAGCAGTAGTAGCTAGAGAGTATTTCCAAGAACTTTTTGGAAAGAGTTTTGTCAGACAAGATGAAGGAGATACTATTAATGCAGCTTTGAATTATGGTTATTCCATATTGTTATCATCTTTTAATCGTCGCATTGTTCAAAATGGTTATGAAACATATTTAGGAGTTCACCATTCTTCTATTGCCAATCAATTTAACTTAGCATCAGATTTAATGGAACCATTTAGACCTTTTGTAGATTACTGGGTAGCAGGACAAAAATTAAAAGATTTTACTCCAGATGTGCGATATGGATTGGTTGAATTGCTTAGTTTACAGATTAAATATAATGGAAAAGCTATCCTTCTAGCTAATGCAATAGATCTATTTACCAAGGAGTGTTTAGGATATTTAAGCAGTGATGTGGATAAAGTAGAAAGTGTGATGGATTTTGTCAATGAGGTACCGAACCATGCGATTGTTGATAATGTTTGATTTGCCTACAGAAACGGCTCAAGATAGAAAGAACTATCGCATATTTAGAAAAGAACTGATTAATGAAGGATTTGTAATGATCCAATTTTCTGTTTATGTCCGAGTTTGTGTTAATCGAAAAATGGCTAATTTTTTAGAAAATAGAATAAGAAATTTCTTGCCAGAAGAAGGCTTAGTACAGTCATTAATGCTAACAGAAAAGCAGTATAATGATATGCACTTTTTAATTGGAACAGCAGTAGATGATGTACGGAACACTTCAGATAGGACAGTGATTATATGATTATTAGTTATGAAGGACATCATCCGATTAAAGTATCAGATGGTAAGGTAACTTTTATAAAAGTGGCTAATTCTGCAGTTTATCGTGATTTCATTCTTTCTTTTCAAGGAAAAAGCGATAAAGTAAAATTCTTTGATGAGCATTACAATCAACTTGAAAAGAATAAATTTATTGACTGGGTTGGAGATGTTTTAATTACACAAGATTGTCTTAATTCTTATCTAACTAAAATTATTTCAAATTTATTTGAGAATATAAGTGAAAAGCATCGGAATAGAATATTTGATAAATGGAGGCAACTTAGCACCGATATTCAAGATATAATCTTTATGACTGACTTACCAATTGAAGTCAATGAAAATGTAGATTTAAAAAAGTTATTTAAATTTGATGGAATTCATTTTGATGATTCTGTACTAAGTGATCCTTATGCTATAATTGAAACAGTTGTTAAAATTCATATTGAATGTAAATTGAATTCGGTTGTTACTTTTGCAAATGTAAGTCATTATCTTACAAAAGAACAACTGAATAACTTAATTACCTTTGTAAAAGAAGTAAATGTACCTTTGATATTAATGGAATTTTCATCTCCGAATTTTAAGGTTGTTAGTGGGGATTCAAGAGTCTGTTATATTGATGAGGATTTTGTCGACTGGTACTGATTTACAATCTGAGAAGCTGATGATAAAACGTCGGTTTTAGAAGGTTGTTAAATCAGTAAGTTGAAAAACCAGTTGTTTTAGTAGAGTTCTTAGATGTATGTTTTAGAAGGTTGTTAAATCAGTAAGTTGAAAAACAGGTAAAACAGCCATCATCATAGACCATGTGTTTTAGAAGGTTGTTAAATCAGTAAGTTGAAAAACATACCGTGGAGATTTGATTAACTGGTATACGTTTTAGAAGGTTGTTAAATCAGTAAGTTGAAAAACGGCTTGTATCATTTTGCGACTGGCTACAACGTTTTAGAAGGTTGTTAAATCAGTAAGTTGAAAAACGAACTACAACAGTAAGTACAACGAGCTAGTGTTTTAGAAGGTTGTTAAATCAGTAAGTTGAAAAACCTCTTTAATCAATTGACCGAACTTGACCGCGTTTTAGAAGGTTGTTAAATCAGTAAGTTGAAAAACTCAGGTTTCTTGAGCTGGTTAGGAAAAGCAGTTTTAGAAGGTTGTTAAATCAGTAAGTTGAAAAACCCAGCATTAAATAAATCACCTGTAGCAACTGTTTTAGAAGGTTGTTAAATCAGTAAGTTGAAAAACTGGTAAGTATTACATGCCCGCAACTTTAGCGTTTTAGAAGGTTGTTAAATCAGTAAGTTGAAAAACTGTTAAATTTAAAACTACGTATAACAAAAAGTTTTAGAAGGTTGTAAAACACTATAACTTATAGGAGATAAAAATGGAAGGTTTAGTATATGTTATTCTATTTATAGGAGCTTTTATATATTACTATTGTAAAAATAACCGTAAAAAATAATATGTTTTTAAAAGTTAGGAATTATCAATTTAACTCTGTATTGACTATAATTATTTTGAATGATAGCATAGCAAGAAGGGAGCTAAGCCTAGCTCCTAAAAAATTATTATTTAGTCATTTTATAAATTACTAATAGTTGAGTGATTATAATCAGTAATTTAATAACAATGTCTAAGCAGTCTTTTATAACGGCTATTCTATAGCCGTTTTTATTTTTGTGCTTTTTGTTTTAAAAGACTAGCGAATCCATGATTTAACGAACTCCGCTATTTGTATAGCGGAGTTATTTTTTCCTCTCAATTTAATACAAGTACCAAAGAACTTTGAAAATAATAGCAATTGGTCTATACATGAATATTGACTATTTAATAAAAAAATAGCAATATATAAGTGTGGTTAGAAAGCGGTTACATAGTAAAAAGAAAGACATTTCTTTTAGAGGATTTTTATGGACCAAAGAAAAAATGCAAATGTATTATGGTTTGATGAATTAAAGCGTGAAGATGTTGATTTAGTCGGGGGAAAATCATCTTCACTTGGTGAATTGACTTCGGGAACTAACGTACCAGTTCCTTATGGCTTTGCGACTACAGCTTCAGCATATCGTTACTTCATGAAAGTAACTGGTTTAAATGAAAAAATCGATGCACTACTCAAAACATTGAAAAATGTTGATGATTCTGATGAACTACATAAGATTTGTAGCCAAATTAGAAAACTTATTGTTGCTGCAAAGATGCCAGTTGACTTAGCTAAAGAAATTGGTGATAACTACGATAAGTTGGCAATGAAGATGAAAGTAAATGAACCTTTTGTTGCAGTTCGTTCTAGTGCAACAGCTGAAGATTTACCTGATGCTTCCTTTGCTGGACAACAAGATACGTATTTGAATGTTCATGGACGTGATAATGTCATTCAAAAGGTTAAGGAATGCTATGCTTCAACCTTTACTGATCGAGCAACATATTACCGCGTAAAGCAGGGATTCCCACATGAAAAAGTTGCTTTATCTGCTGCTGTTCAAATGATGGCCTTTTCTAAGGCAAGTGGCGTTATGTTTACAGTTAATGTTGCTACCGGTGATGATAGCAAGGTTATGATTGAAGGCTCATGGGGCTTAGGCGAATATATTGTTCAAGGTACTGTAACGCCAGATAACTTTGTTGTAGATAAAGCAAGTGGCAAAATTAGTGATAAAACAATTAATAATAAAAATGTTGAACTTATCCGTTTGCGTGATGGCGGTGTAGAGGATCGGAAAGTACCAGAAGATATTGCAACTAAGCCTTGCTTAACTGATGAACAAGTTGAGCAATTAGCAAGTTATGCTAAAGAAATTGAAAAACACTATGGTTGCTATATGGATATGGAATGGTCATTAGATGAAGATGATAAGTTATGGCTAGTTCAAGCTCGTCCAGAAACCGTTTGGTCTCAAAGAAAAAAGGCCGGAAAAATGTCCAAAGATACTAGCGATGAAAACTTAACTACAGATCACAAAGTATTAGTAAGTGGGTTACCAGCAAGTCCTGGTATCAAACATGGTATTGTTCATGTGATTGAAAACCCAGAAGATATTGATAAATTTAAAGATGGTGAAGTATTAGTTACCTTGATGACTTCACCAGACTGGGTTCCAGCAATGAAAAAAGCTAGTGCTATTGTAACAAATAATGGTGGTATGACTTGCCACGCTGCAATTGTTTCTCGTGAAATGCAGATTCCATGTATTGTTGGTACTGCAAGTCGTGGCGCTAAGGCAACTGCTGTTTTGAAAGATGGACAGGAAGTCACTGTTGATGCTAAAAATGGGGTTGTATATCAAGGCGTTGTAGCTGATATGGTTAAAAAGCCTAAACAAGGTGTTGCAACTCCTGTTGCAGGATACTTTGCTCCAACTGCCACAGGCGTTATGATGAATTTAGGTGATCCAGATTTAGTAGATCGTTATAAAGATTTACCTTGTGATGGAATTGGTTTGATGAGAGAAGAATTCTTATGGACTACTTATATTCATCAACACCCATTATATTTGATTGAAACTGGACACCCAGAACGAGTGGTAAATGAATTAGCAAATGGTATTAGTAAAGTTGCTCGTGCTATGAATCCAAAACCAGTTGTTTTGCGCTTTAGCGACTTTAAGAGTGGTGAATATCGTAACTTAAAGGGTGGCGATAAATTTGAACCACATGAAAGTGCCGATTTATTAGGCTGGCGTGGAGCATCAAGATATTATGATCCTAAGTATATTGAAGCCTTTAAGTTAGAGCTAGAAGCAGTTAAAAAGGTAAGAAATGAATATGGTTTGACTAATTTGAATGTAATGATTCCATTTGTCAGAACTGTAGATGAGTTAAAGAAAGTTATTGAAATTATGGCTGAGGCTGGCTTAAAACGGAGCAATGACTTTAAGATTTATATGATGGCTGAAATTCCTTCTAATATTATTTTAGCTGATCAATTTAACCAATATATTGATGGCTATTCAATTGGTTCTAATGATTTAACGATGCTCTTACTTGGTTGTGATCGGAATAATGATACTGTATCAAGCTTATTTGATGAAAGAAACTTAGCAATTAAGAGAGCTATTCGTCATTTGATTAAGACGGCTCACAAAGATGGAAAGACAGTTTCAATTTGTGGACAAGCTCCATCAGAATATCCAGAATTTACGGAATTTTTAGTAAAGAGTGGAATTGATTATGTTTCTGTAAATCCAGATATGGTTAAAGCAACTAAGCGCAATGTTGCTCGTTATGAACAAAGAATTATTCTTGATCATGCAACAGGTCTTGGTAGAGCAGATGTAGAAGATTATGAATGGTAATATTTAAATAATTTAAAAAGTGGGCGCCCTGATAGGGGCGCCCTTTTTTTATGATAATATTTAAGAATATGAACTTATTGGATGGTGAGTAGATGATTAAGGAAATAATTAAAGACGAAATGTTTTTAAAAAGAAAATCTTTACCAGCAACTAAAGCTGATTTGTCGATTGGGCGAGATTTAAGGGATACTTTGCAAGCTAATAAAGAACGTTGTGTTGGTATGGCTGCTAATATGATTGGTTACTCTAAAAGAGTAATTATCGTGAATATTGGCTTCTTTGATGTAGTCATGTTCAATCCAGTGATTCTTGAACGCAAGAATCCTTATCAAGTTAGTGAAGGATGTTTATCTTTATCTGGAAGCCGTAATACACTTAGATTTAAAGAGGTAAAAGTTGCTTTTTTTGATGAAAAATGGGAAAATCAGGAGTTGACTTTGACAGGTTTCGCAGCAGAAATTTGCCAACATGAGATGGACCATTTAGAAGGAATATTAATTTAGCAAGAATAGTTATTGATAACTAAAAAATAGGGTTTTATTATGTTAGGCATAACATGAGATTTTTAGGGTGACAACATTATAATGAATAAAGAAAGAATCAAGGTTATAATACCTTATTTTATTATTTTAGTAGCTAGCCTAGGTACATTATTACCACAGATAGCTTTTCATGCGACTATTTTGGGATCAGATACTGTTTTTCACTGGTCCCGTTTTTATGATATAAAGATGCAATTGGCTAATGGCAGTTTTAATTGGTTTCAGATGAATTATACATTTCAACAAACTGGACAAATTGTTAATGCTTTTTATGGGCCTTTGTTTGCTTGGTTAAATGGTGTATTACTTTTTATTACTAATAATTGGTTTCAATATCAAATTGTTTCTGGCTTAATTCTTTTGCTTATTTCCGGAATTGGAATATATCGGATGTGCTTAAAGGTTAATTGCCCTAGTTACCTGGGGGTAATATTGGCTATTTTATATAACAATGTTGGAATGATTCCAGTCTGGCTAATTGGGAGCAATTTTTCTGCTTGGGGTGCGGCTTTAATGCCGTATCTTTGTATTCAAATAGTTAATCTATTAGAAGAGAAAAAGAATCCTTATCATTGGCAAGTCGTTACTTTGATTTTTGCAATAGTAGCTAATATCCACCTTCTTTCCTTTATTTTATTGGCTTTAGCATTTTGCCCATTCTTATTTTTAAGTTTTATTAGAACAACAAATAAAGGGCTTTTCATTTTAGGATTAGTAAAATCTGCTCTTTGGGGAATTGGATTGACAGGCACAATCTGGGGTTGTTTTTTGTTAGTTTATAGGACAAACAAAATATCAAGTCCTGGGACATTTGATTTAGCAGGAGCAACCATCCACTTATCACCTAAAGGAGTTGCTTTAAAAGACTTTCTAATTGCTGTTGCAATCTTGTTTTTGTTGCAAATATTACTAGCAATTATTACTTTTAAGCTGAATATAAATAATTTTTATATTACTTTTGTTGGGACACTCTTTTTGCTGTTGGCTACTAATTGGTTAATTAATTGGAGTACGGTACAGAAAATCTTTCCAGGATTAGGTTCATCATTCCAGTTTCCATTTAGGTTTACAATTGTTTTTTATGCTTTGTTTATGCTGGGCTTAGCATATAGTAGTCAGCTTTTATTTAAAAATACAAAATATGGAAAGTGGATATACACAATTAGTATTGCTTTAGTAACAATTTTTGCATATCAGGAAACTTTTTCTTGGGTGCAAAGAACTTCTTCACAAACTAATTCAGTGATGATATATTCTCCTAAATCAAAAGTTTTTAATGAGCAACAAGTAGAAGCTTTTGGTAATAAGCCAGGTCAATTATTCAGATATTATCTCAACATAAAGCCGGACTATTTGCCAGTAACAAATAAAAAATTGAATCCTAACGATGTAAGAGATTTATATGAAAAATTTATAAAAGATGATTATATAAAATATCAACATCGAGTATTAAAAAATGGCTCTTTAGAGTTGAAATGGAATAGTTCTAAAAAAGAAAAGATTACTTTACCGTTAATAATGTATCAACAATCAGAATTGATAGTTAATGGAAAGAGGTTAACCCATCTGCAAAAAACAGAAATCGGTAATCCTGTAGTACAAAGTAAAATAGGTGTAAATAATGCGATTTTATCATTTAGGGTTCCTCTTTGGTTTAATTTATTGATTGTTGTTAATTTTGCTAGTTGGATATTGTTTATAGCAACATTTTGTTTTAAGAGAAAATAAAAAATTCTAGGATATAGAAATATATCCTAGAATTTTTTTATTTCATTTCATATTGTGATTTTCCTGAAACTTTACCATCAGTAAAAGTGATGTTGAAATTGGCACCAACGCTACCTTTAATACCAGAAGTGTATTCCCATACTTCTGATTTATAGCCTGCTAAATCTGTAATGGTATAACCATTAGGTTCTCCTAATTTCTTTTTGACATCATCTTGTGATTGCCCATCAGATATTGCCTCAAAATCGCTCAGTGATAACTTCTTAGAACGATTTACTTTTAAACCACTGATACTTTTGACTACCGCATGATCATTGTCAAAATTAATTGTAATGTTTGAAGCAAAACTACCATTATCTACACTATCCCAAGTTAGCAGCTCTGTTTTTATATTTTCAACTGTCGATGAACTAGTTGATGCTTCTTTTTTTCCAAATAACTTTCTGATTGTTTCCTTACTATCACCATTTGAGGATGATAAGTTAATTTTGTTGAAGTTTGTCAAAGAAACTAGATTACCGTTACTTGAACTCTTCGAAGAAGAACTTGCATTTGATGAGCTAGTTGAATTAGAAGTGTTTTTTCCAAATGTTGAACTTGCAGCTCCCACCAAAATTAATACTACTAGCCAAAACCAAATTCTTTTATAAATTGGCTTCTTTTTGTTTTCTTCTTTTTTCATAAAAAGACCTCCTAAATATTTAAAATCAACTATTTTGACTATAGCAAGAGGCCTAGATAGCAACAAGCAACTTATAGTTGAAGTTACGCAACTTATAAGTGCATTTAGCTGAGTATTTCCTGGGTAATAAAAAAGCTCTAACATATGTTAGAGCTACTATGCCTCAAACAGGAGTCGAACCTGCACTCTGTTGCCAGAACAGCGACCTGAACGCTGCGCGTCTGCCTATTCCGCCATTGAGGCTTTTAATTACGTTATTTATCATACCAAATTTTTGCTAAAATGTAAGTAGTTATAATATTTATGAGGCGAATTATGATAGAAATTTCTGATAAAGTGGTTAGATCCACAATTTTTAAGCGCCCTAGCAATTCATATAAAGGAATGTATGGACGTGTTTTGCTAATTGGGGGAAATCTCAATTTTGGTGGAGCGATTATTATGTCAGCTGAAGCTACTGTTAATTCGGGTGCAGGACTAACCAGTGTTGCAACTGATATTAATAACTTATGTTCATTGCATAGTCGTATTCCAGAAGTTATGTTTATAGACTGGCGAGATACAAAATTAGTTGAAGCAATTGAAAACTCCGATGTAATTGCAATTGGCCCTGGTTTGGGACTTGATGCACAAGCAAAATTGTTATTGAAGTTAGTAAAAAATACAGTTAAAAGCACACAAACTGTTATTTTAGATGCCAGTGCGTTGGATTTGTTGGCTGAAGATTATACCTTATTGCCTGTTAATGCAAAGAAGATAGTGTTAACTCCTCATCAAAAAGAATGGGAGCGAGTTAGTCAGATAAAGATTCCATTTCAAGAAGATGGGGATAATTTTGCAGTTCTGAAATCATTGTTTCCAGATAATAATGGAATTTTGGTTTTAAAATCTAATCACACTAAAATTTATGACTGCTTTGGGAAAGTTTATCAAAACCCATTAGGCAATCCTGGTATGGCAACAGGAGGAATGGGGGATACATTAACAGGAATATTAGCTGGTTTTTGTGGTCAGTTTTCTGCTAAGATAGAAACGGTTGCAAGTGCTGTTTATTTGCATTCTTTGGCTGGGGATGAACTATTCAAGAAGCGTTATGTGGTTTTACCAACCCAACTTAGTGCTAAAATTCCCCAACTTATGAAACAATTTTCATTAGAATAAGAGGTAAGAAAGTGAAACGATTCTTTAAAGCAATTATTTGTTTATTGAGCTTTTTGCTAGTTAGTTCGTTAGCTTTAACTGCTGGAACTGTATCTGCAAGCACTAGTATTAATAACATAAATGCAGATGAAGTTAATTTAGATGTTAAAGCTGCGATTACAATTGATAAAAAAACAGGTGAAGTTTTATATGCAAAAAATGCAGCTCAAGCTTTGCCGATTGCTTCAATGTCTAAATTAATTACAATTTATCTAACATTACAAGCTATCAAAGATGGTAAGCTTAGTTGGAATCAAAAATTGACTCCTACTAAGAACATAGTAAAGTTGAGCAATAATTCAGATTATTCAAATGTTCCATTGCAAGAAAAACATCAATATACAGTTAAACAACTATATGAAGCATCACTAATTGAATCAGCTAATGGTGCAGTAATGATGTTGGCACAGGCTGTTTATGGAAGTCAGGAAAATGCTGTAAATCAAATGAGAACGCTTCTAAAAAAATGGAACATTACTGATGCTCAAATATATACCACATGTGGTTTGAAAAATGGTGAAGTAGGTTCAGATGCATATCCTGGAGCTGGTAAAAATGTTGAAAATGAGATTCCAGCAGTTGGTGTTGCCAAAATAGTTGACCATTTATTGACTGATTATCCTGAAATACTTAATACTTCTAAATTAGCTGAACTAGATTTTAAGGATGGATCAACTGTAACTAAAATGCAAAACTGGAACTGGATGTTAAAAGGACTATCACAGTATGATAGTGCATATCCTTTGGATGGCTTGAAAACAGGTACTAGTGAAAAAGCTGGGGCTTGTTTTGCAGGGACTTTAAAATATAAAGGTCGCAGATTAATTACCATTGTTATGGGTGCTAAGCATGCAGATGGTACAGATCCAAGTCGGTTTACACAAACTAAAAAAATGCTTGACTATGTATATAACAATTATCAATTATACATTTATAAGAAAGGTACACAATTAACCAATCTTAAAGGAATCAAAGTAAATGATGGAAACCAAAAGATTGCTAATTTAGTGGTTAAAAAAGATACTGGAATTTGGCAAAAGACAAGTTCTACAGGAAAATTAGCATTTTCTAAATCAGCAATTGAGGCACCAATTAAGAAGGGCCAACTAGCAGGTTACTATCTGTTTACTAATAACCCAAGCATTTATTCAAGTAAGGGCACCAAATTAGCTGCTACAGTTCGTGAAAATATTGACCAAGCTAATATTTTTGTTAGAATATGGCATTTTTTCTTTAAGTAAAATATGATATATAAGCACTAGAGTTTCTGTTTTTTTAGTAGTATACTTTTATCGTTTAAAGAGGAGGAGTATAGTATGAAAAAATTTGGAATATCAAGTGCTTTTTTGTTGGCCTTAACTCCGTTATTCTTCAGTGCCCAATCTGTTAAAGCGGCAGAAAGTTCTGAAAACATTGAAAGTGCTAAAATAAATGAATCAGTAAAGGTTCAACCTATTAGAGAAGTTATAAAAATTAAATACAATGGGTTGGGTGGTGTAGCAGTTTGGAAAAGTTATAGCTATGCTTCTGGACTAACTGGTTCTTATTTAGGAAATAATACGCGGTGGCAAGCTTTTGCGATTGCGACAAACACAGATGGAACTAAGTGGTATAACTTAGGTGGAAATCAATGGGTGAAGTCAGATTATGTTATTTCCGATTCGAATCTAGGTACTGTAAAAAGTGAAACTAATCAGCCTGTAACCTCATTAAAACCTGAAAATGCTAAGATAGAAAATCAAACTGGTGTAGTCAAAATTAAGTATGATGGCTTAGGTGGTGTAGCAGTTTGGAAAAGTTATGATACTAATCAAGGTTTAACAGGTCAATACTTACCTAAAGATAGTTCTTGGCAATATTTTAAAGTTGCAACTACAAATAATGGAACTAAGTGGTATAACTTAGGCGGAAATCAATGGGTGAAGTCAGATTATGCTATTGAAAAATCACATTCAAATGTAGATGTAATTGAAAAAAGTACGCAACAACAGCCAGTTGTAATCCCGCAGACATTAAAAAATCAAACAGGTGTAGTTAAAATTAAGTATGATGGTTTAGGTGGTGTAGCAGTTTGGAAAAGCTATAATACTAGTCAAGGTTTAACAGGTCATTATTTACCTAAAGATAGTTCTTGGCAATATTTTAAAATAGCTGTAATGAAAGATGGAACTAAGTGGTATAACTTAGGCGGAAATCAATGGGTAAAGTCCGATTATGTTGTTGATAAATCCCAGCCAAATGGCGAAACAACAAAAAAGCAAGAGGCTGGACAGTCAACTGTAGCACCTGCTAATTTAGAAAATAGAAATGGTGTAATAAGAATTAACTATAATGGTTTAGGCGGCGTGGCAGTTTGGAAAAGTTATGATACTAATCAAGGCATAACAGGTCATTATTTGTCAAAGGGAAGTTCCTGGCAATATTTTAAAGTAGCTACAATGAAAGATGGAACTAAGTGGTATAACTTAGGTGGAAATCAATGGGTAAAGTCCGACTATGCAATTGATCTTTCAGTACCTAAAAAAGAGAATGTTACGCCAGTACAAAAATCTAATGATGGGATGAATGTTCAAGATCAGACAGGAGTTTTGAGTATAAATTATTCTGGTCTTGGAGGTGTAGCAGTTTGGAAAAACTATGATACGATGCAAGGTTTAACTGGGAGCTATTTACGTAATGGAAGTTCTTGGCAATATTTCAAAGTTGCAGTAGCAGCTAATGGTGCTAAGTGGTACAACTTAGGTGGAAACCAATGGGTAATGGGACAGTACGTTTCCTTGAAATATGAAAATCCTACTGGATTAAATGGAAATATTGTCAAAGATGGCAACCGATATATTTTTAAAAATAACACTGGTGAAGTATTAACTGGAACAATAATTAATGGAAAGCAAACCTTTATTACAGATCCATATGGTGGAATCTATTACGTTCAAAATGACGCTCCAGTTATTAGTCAGCTCCCTGAACTGCCTACAGGTTGTGAAATGACTGCTGTTACTATGATGCTTCAATATGCAGGAGCAAATGTAAGTAAGTTACAAGTTGCTAATGAAACACCACGTAGTAGTAATGGAAATTATGGGTTTGTTGGTAGCCCTTATTCTTCAACTGGTTGGTGGGTATTTCCAACTGGAATCGCACCAGTAGTTAATAAGCACTTAGGTACAAGTCAAGTCATGACTGGTGCAAGTATAGATGCTATTAAAGATAAGTTAATTCACGGTCATTTAGTTGTAGTTTGGGTAGCTAATATGAATGGTTTCATTAATCATGCTCTTACCTTAACTGGCTATAATAATAACGGTACTTTATATTACAATAACCCATGGACTGGCAAAAAAGAAAGTATGTCAGTAAATGAATTTATGGGGAAATGGACTCTTGATCAAAAGAGAGCATTGAGCTACTAAAAGAATGTTTTGGTAGCAAAAAAAACAAAAGCCTGTTATAATGGCACGTGAATAAAAGTCAAAAGTAGTAGCCATGAAAGCTTTAAGCGAGTCTGTGTTGGTGGAAGACAGATAGTGGAAGTGGTGAAGGCGTGTTTGATTATCATTAATGTTAATAAACAAAGCGGATGTTATCATCAAGTAGAGTGGTACCGCGGGTTAATACTCGTCTCTTTCTAGTCTAACTAGAAGGAGACTTTTTTATTTGTGAGGTGTAGATATGGACTTTAAACAAAAAGTAGTTGAATTGATTTCTTCTCAAGTTGAATTACCAAAGGAAAAAATTAATAGTTTGATTGAGCGCCCTAAGAATCCAGAAATGGGTGATTATGCTTTCCCAGCATTTATTCTTGCTAAAACTTTACACAAGAATCCAGCAGAAATTGCCAAAGCTATAGTAGCAAATTTATCTGATGATAATTTTGAAAAAATTCAAGCTGTGGGGCCTTATGTTAACTTTTCAATTAAGAAATCAGCTTTGATTTCTCAAACTTTAGAAGAAGTTTTGGTTAAGAAGAACAATTATGGTAACCAAAATTTGGGTAGTGGTAATGTTGCAATTGATATGTCTAGTCCTAATATTGCTAAGCCAATGTCAATGGGGCATCTTCGTTCTACTGTAATTGGTAACTCAATTGCTAAAATTTTGACTAAGGTTGGCTATACTCCTATAAAAATTAACCACTTAGGAGATTATGGAACTCAATTTGGAAAATTAATTACTGCATATAAGTTATGGGGTAATGAAGAAGATGTTAAAAAAGATCCAATTAATAGTTTGTTCCACTACTATGTAAAATTCCATGAAGTTGCTGAAGAAAAGCCTGAGCTTGAAGATGAAGGTCGTGCATGGTTTAAGAAACTTGAAGGTGGCGATTCTGAAGCTGTTAAGCTTTGGAACTGGTTTAGAAAGGTTTCTTTACAAGAATTTAACCGAATTTACAAGAAGTTAAATGTTGAGTTTGATTCATACCATGGTGAAGCATTTTACAATGACAAGATGGATGCAATTGTTGATGAATTACGTCAAAAAGACCTCCTTGTTGAATCTCGTGGGGCTCAAGTTGTAGATTTAGGCCCAGATAAAAATCCAGCTATGATTTTAAAATCTGATGGTACAAGTATCTATACTACCCGTGATTTAACTGCAGCAGAATATCGTAAAAAGCACTATGATTTTGTTCAAGCACTTTATGTGGTAGGTAATGAACAATCTGCATATTTCGAACAACTTAAAGAAGTTTTGAAAAAGATGGGCCATGAATGGGCTGATGATATCCATCATATTCCATTTGGCTTGATTACCCAAGGTGGTAAGAAGCTTTCAACACGTAAGGGGAATGTCGTATTTTTAGATAAAGTTTTGGAAGATGCAGTTGAACTTGCCATGAAGCAAATTGAAACGAAGAATCCTAGCTTGCCAAATAAAGAACAAGTTGCTAATGAAGTAGGTATTGGTGCCGTTGTTTTCCATGATTTAAAGAATGATCGTTTAGATGCTTTCGATTTCAACCTTGAAGAAGTGGTTCGTTTCGAAGGAGAAACAGGTCCTTATGTACAATACACTAATGCCCGTGCTCAAAGTATTTTGAGAAAAGCTAACCAAATTGTTACAATTGATGAACTTGATTTAAGTGATGAATGGGCATTTGCAGTAGCCAAAGATTTAGCAGACTTCCCAGCAGTTTTAGCAAAAGCAAGTGAAAAATATGAACCATCAATTATTGCTAAATTTGCATTAAAACTTGCTAAGCACTTCAACAAGTACTATGCAAACGTTCGTATTCTTGACGAAGATGACCAATTAGCTGCCCGTTTAGCTTTAGTTAAAGCAACTTCAATTGTTTTGACAGAAAGTTTGCATTTATTAGGGGTAGCCGCTCCAAAAGAAATGTAAGTCTAGACCTTGTTAATATTGGAACTTGTGTGTAGAATATAACTTGTAGAATTTCTAGGAGGTATATCAATGGCTTATTTTGACAATGGTAATGAAATTTTTAAAGAAGCTCGTAAGCACCACTATGCAGTTGGTGCCTACAACACTAACAACTTGGAATGGACTCGTGCAGAATTACGTGCTGCAGAAGAAACTAGAACTCCATTATTGATTCAAGTTTCTACTGGTGCTGCTAAGTACATGGGTGGCTACAAGTTCGTTAAGGACATGGTTGCTGACCAAATGGACGCAATGAACATCTCAGTTCCAGTTATTTTGAACTTGGACCACGGTGACTTTGAATCAGCTAAGGAATGTATTAAGCTTGGTTACTCATCAGTTATGTTTGATGGTCACGCACTTCCAACTGAAGAAAACTTGGCTAAGACTAAGGAAATCGTTAAGTTAGCCCACGAACGTGGTATTTCTGTTGAAGCTGAAATTGGTAAGATTGGTGAAAACCAAGGCGGTGGTGAATTAGCATCAGTTGAAGACGCTAAGGCATTCGTTGCTGCAGGTGTTGACAAGCTTGCTTGTGGTATTGGTAACATCCACGGTGTTTACCCAGCAGATTGGAAGGGTCTTAACTTTGACCGTTTGAAGGAAATTGCTGAAGCAGTTCCAGATACTCCACTTGTACTTCACGGTGGTTCAGGTATTCCTCAAGACCAAATTGAAAAGGCTATTCAACTTGGTATTGCTAAGATCAACATTAACACTGAATTCCAATTAGCATTCCAAGAAGCTACTCGTGATTACATTATGTCTGAAAAGGACCTTGACAAGGATCACAAGGGTTATGACCCACGTAAGCTTTTATTACCAGGTACTGAAGCTATTACCGCTAAGATGAAGGAAATGATTTCTTGGATGGGTACTAAGACTATCGATGATGAACTTAAAGATGCATCATTTGACCGTTCTTCATTAAACGAAGAATAATCTTAATTATTACCCTATTAAAGAAGACTATCCATTTGGATAGTCTTTTTTGTTTGGCAAAGTGACTTTTAATGTATCAAAAGTAAATGGAGAAATTAAGCTCAGTTCATATGCTGTTAAGGCTAAAGCTTCCCCATTAAAATCGGGATTATATAGAGGATCACCAATAATTGGTAAGTTTATACTTGCCAAATGGACTCTAATTTGATGTGTTCGGCCTGTTTCTAAGGTTAATTTTAATGTCATAGTGTTTTGGATTGAATTGCGTGCAATGACTTGATAATGAGTAATTGCCTTTAAGCCATTATCGTCAACAATTCGTTTACGTTGATCATTGGGATCTTGAGCAATAGGTAAATCAATTGTCCCTTGATTAGGGATGTTTTTTAACTTAACTGTCGCATAATAGTTGCGTTTCATTATTTTAGTAGTCAGTTGCCGATTTAAAATTGGGACAACTGCAGGATTTTTGGCAAACAATAATAAACCATTAGTGAGCATATCTAAGCGATGAATGATATAAGGGGTATAACCTAAATAAGTTGTTACATCATTCATAGCAGTATCTGTTTCGAATAAGTTGGGATGGGTCTTTTGATTACTAGGTTTATTAATTACGAGGATATTTTTGTCTTCATAAATGATTGTGGGTAGATGGCCACTTGGAGTTATAGAGTGTTGCTGATTTTCTACATGGGTAAGCATAATTGAATACTCATCATTGGGAAATACTAATTCATTGAAGTTACGGTAGTTCCCATTAATCAATATCTTCTTTTCAATTCGCAAAAAATGACGCCATTTTCTAGGAATCAAAAGCTGTCTAAGTAAGTCATTAACTGAAACTGGTTCGTTATTTGGGTATTTATTAGTAAATCTATAAGTTGACATAATATTTATAAAAAATCTTCAGCTTTCTGGTTTAATTTGGTGAATGTGCTAAAATCAAACTGATTACCTAAAAGGAGAATATAGATGAGGGAATATTCACGAAATAAAAAGGCAAATCCTGTTTGGCTTTTTATCAAAAATTTTAATCACCGTTTTCAAGTGATTAGATGGCTAATTTTAGTATTTTTAACCGTGATTTTAATCACATCATCTTATTATACAATTAAGGTTAAAACTTCCAATATAGCAAATTTAAAAGCTTCTCTAGCAACAACTACTCAAATATATGATGCTAGTGGACAAAAAGCAGGAAATCTTTATTCACAAAAGGGAACCTTTGTGGAATTGGATAAAATATCGCCTTATATGCAAAACGCAGTTATCTCAACTGAGGACCGGACTTTTTATACAAATCCAGGTTTTAGTATTAAAGGAATGGCGAGAGCCTTTATAAGTCTACTTATTCATCATGGTAATATTGCAGGAGGAGGCTCAACTTTAACTCAACAACTAGCTAAAAATGCTATTTTAACGCAGCAGCAAACTTTTTCTAGAAAGTTAGAGGAATTGTTTTTTGCAATAGAAATTAATCACGTATACTCTAAAAAAGATATTTTGACCATGTATCTCAATAATGCTTATTTTGGTAATGGTGTTTGGGGAGTACAAGATGCTAGCCATAAATATTTTGGAAAAGATGCTAGTGATTTGACAGTTGGTGAAGCTGCGACTTTAGCAGGGATGCTAAGAAATCCATCATATTACAACCCAATTGATCATATGTCTAATGCCTTGTCACGAAGGAATGTAGTTTTAAGTTTGATGGTTCAAAATAAGAAATTATCAGCTACATCCGCTAAGACTGCACAATCTGAAGGATTAAGTCTTAAAGACAATTATATTCAAGATGATGGCTATAAATATCCTTATTTCTTTGATGCAGTAGTTGATGAAGCAATTAGTAAATATGGTTTAACCGAAGAAGATGTTATGAATAAAGGCTTGAAGATATACACTACTTTGAATACTGACTATCAGTCAGCTATGCAAGATTCATTTGATTCCTCAGCTAATTTTCCATCTTCAGCTAGTGATGGTACCAAGGTTCAAGGTGCCAGTGTCGCTATTGATCCAAAAACTGAGGCTGTAAAGGCAATTGTTGGTGGACGTGGCGACCATGTCTTTAGAGGTTACAATCGTGCAACTCAAATGAGAAGACAACCGGGTTCTTCGATAAAACCACTAGCTGTATATACACCTGCTTTACAAAGCGGATATCATTATGATTCTGAATTATCTGATAAATTACAGACTTTTGGCGCTAATAAATATGAGCCGCATAATGTTGATAATCAGTATTCAACGTCAATTCCAATGTATCAAGCTATAGCTCAAAGTAAAAATGTAGCCGCTGTTTGGCTTTTAGATAAAATTGGGGTTTCCAAGGGTGTTCAAGCTATGCAAAACTTTGGAATCAAAGTAGCTAAAAAAGATCAAAATTTGGCTTTAGCATTAGGGGGATTATCAACAGGTGTTTCTCCTTTGCAAATGGCGAGAGCATATAGCGCTTTTGCTAATAAAGGTAACTTGCCTAATAATGCTTATTTTATTACCAAGATTGAAGATGCTAGCGGTAATGTTATTGCTCAAAATTCTAATATTGGTAACCATAGGATTATGAGTCAGAGTGTGGCAAAAGAAATGACATCTATGCTTTTGGGAGTCTTTACTAGCGGAACAGCTCAATCTGCTCAGCCGGCTGGTTATGAAGTGGCAGGTAAAACTGGCTCAACAGAAGTATCGTGGGCTTATGGGACTAAGGATCAATGGATTGTTGGTTATACTCCGGATGTCGTGGTTGCAACATGGGTAGGTTTTGATAAAACAGATCAAAACCATTATATGCAAGGAATTTCAGAAACTGGTATTACTAGATTATATAAAGCTGAAATGGAAGGAATTTTACCGTATACTAAGGGTACAGCGTTTAGTGAAAAGCCAGCTCAAAGTATGGCCAATGCGACTGGATCTAATTCAGACTGGTTATCACAAGCTGGACAAAATTTACAAAATGGATTGAATCAAGCAGGCAAGAATATTCAAGAATGGTACAATAATATAAAAGGCCTATTTGGTAGATAAGGGAGAGAATTATGATTAATATTTATGATACTGCTAATAAGCTAGCATCTGAATTTCAAGAAACTGATCAATTTACAAATTTAAAAAAGGCAATCGCTGGTGTAAAAGAAAATGAAACCAGTCTAGCTATTTATCGTGAAATGGAAGAGTTTCAAAAAGGAATTTTAGAAAAACAACAAAATGGTCAAGAAATGACTGATGAAGAAAAGGCTAGATATCAAGAATTAAATCAAAAAATTCAAAATGATCCACATGTAAAGCAAGTAATTATGGCTGAACAAGGAATTTATATGTTACTTGATGATATTCAAAAAACAATTGCTAAGCCAATTACTGATCTTTATGAAGATATCAGTATTCATTCAGGTAAATAAAAATGAAATTTATTCACTTAGCAGATGCGCATTTAGATAGTCCATTTCGTGGACTATCTTTTTTGCCTTATAAGACTTATGAAGAAATAAAAAGTGCGGCTGAAAAATCTTTTCAGCGTATTTGTGATTTGGCATTAGCCCAAGAAGTTGATTTGGTATTGATAGCTGGGGATACTTTCGATTCAAACAAGCCCAGTCCGAAAAGTCAGTTATTTTTTGCTGAACAAGTAAAGAGATTGACAGATGCCGAAATTGAAGTGGTTATGATTTTTGGAAATCACGACTATATGGACTTAAATAGTTTATTTGTTAATGCCAGTCCATACTTTCACTTGTTAGGAAATGGACAAAAAGTTGAAAAAATATCTCTAAAAACTAAACAAGGTTTTGAATACAATGTAGTAGGATTTTCCTATCAAAATAACCATATTACTGAAAATATGGTAAGTAAATTCCCTGTTAAAGATAGCAACTATACTATTGGATTAATGCATGCAGGTGTTAAAACTACTGAAGCGTATCAAAATGTTTATGCGCCTTTTGAAGTAGCAGAGCTGAGAAACTTAGATTATGATTATTTTGCTTTGGGGCATATTCATGCTAGACAGGTTTTGTCTCAGAAACCATTAATTATTTATCCTGGTAATATTCAAGGACGCCACATTAATGAGTTGAGTGAAAAGGGTTGTTATTTAGCGATAGTTGATGAAGAAAGAAAAGAAACTAAAATATCTTTTGAAAAAACAGCTCCAATTTTGTGGAAAAAATTGGAGCTTACATTAACAGAGCAACTTTCAAAAGCAGAATTGCAAAACTGGCTTATTAGTGAACTAAATAAAGCAAATAAAGAATTAACATTTTTTTATGTTGTGATAAATAAAGCCCAATTTTTAAGTGAAGCTCAAATTGAGTTGATTACAGATAGTGATTTTTGGAATAATTTAAGTCAAAATCTAGCATTTTCTAGCCAAGTAATTGATTTAAGATTAAAAAGTAATTTACAAATAAAATTAGGGGCTAAAGAGCAAAAAGCATTTTCTGAAGCAAAGTTAGAAAGTACAAATAAAGAAGCTTTTTTGAAATTAGCCCAAGACCTAATTAAAAAGGATCAGTATTTAGCTAAATTATGTCAAAGAGAAGATTTTCAACAAGAAACTGTTGAAAGAGCATTAGTGATTTTGGCTCAAAGTATGAAGGGAATTGATGATGAAACTAACGAAAATTAAAATTATACATTTTGGTAAGTTATCTAATCTTACTTTTTCCCTCCCGAGTAAAGAAATCAATGTTTTTTTTGGTCAAAATGAGGCTGGAAAAAGTACGACTGTTGCGTTTATTAAACAAATTCTATTTGGCTTTTATTTGAGAAGTAGTAAGAGCCCCTTCTTTGAAGAATATGAACCATTAGCTGCAGTTAGCCCAATGGGAGGTAGCTTGTTTTTTGAATTAGATGGTAGTGAATTTGAGTTAGAGCGACTATGGGCTAAGGG
Source organism: Lactobacillus mulieris (assembly GCF_007095465.1). GTDB lineage: Bacteria > Bacillota > Bacilli > Lactobacillales > Lactobacillaceae > Lactobacillus > Lactobacillus mulieris. The sequence goes on along the minus strand of NZ_SDGL01000006.1, from coordinate 9,924 downwards.
AGATAAAAGTAAAAAAGGAACTTTAACAGTCAAAAAAGATGGGCATATTGTGCCTGAAAGTCTTTTTTTTGATCAAATTCAAAATATTGATGGTAGCTTTTATGCTGACAGCTTTATCTTTAATCAAGATACGCTAGCTCAAATAATGAAATTGACAGAAAATGATTTAGTTGAACAAATCTATTATTTAGGTGCGGCAAAATCAACAGAATTTTTAAATTTGAGAGATAAATTTGATAAGGAAGCAGGAACTCTGTTTAAGAAATTAGGAAAAAAACCAGAAGTTAATCAGTTACTTGCTAAAAGAATTGATGAATTAGATGATTTAAGTCAGAAACAAGCAGAATTTGCTAATTATAAAGTTTTAGAAAATGATTTAAATAAGCAACGCTCAGAATATATTAAAAGTCAAAATGAGTATAAAACCAACAATGAAAAACTTATCGCAGCTAAAGAATTAGAACAGAAATTAGTTTCATATAAAAAATATCAAGTATTGAAAAACAGTCTTACAGAAGTTAAATTTTCTGAAGCTGATTTTAATTCGTGTCAAAACTTAGTAGTTGAGAAAAAGAATTTACTAGCAAACTTAGAAGAAGATAATTCACAATTAAAGAATTTACAAGCTGATGACTTTGATCAAGAACAAGCGGAAAAATTGTTATTAGAACGCAATTCGTTTGTGGATTGGCAAAATCAACTTGAATATAAAAAATATGAGCTTGATAAACGAAAGAAACAACGTGAACAACTTATATCTCTGTATCCATTTTTAAGAAATTTGGAAGAAGTTGATATTAATCAATTACAAATTTCAGCTAAAAAAATAAGCTCCCCAACTAATACAACTAAGTCTAAAATTATGCCATGGATAGTTGGCTTAGCAGTTGTAGGAACTATTTCTTTAATAATAAATCCAATTTTAGCTTTATTTTTGTTTATACTTACGGGCTATTTAGGATTTAAAGAATCTAAGAGAAAGGCAGTTGCTAAACAAAGAGAAGCAAGATTAGCTAGTTTTGTTAAAGAATATGGTTTTAATCCTAATAATCAAGAGCTTAATTTAGTAATTGAAAAGCTAAATAAACTAAAAGAGATTGAACTTGATATTAGTAATTTCACAATTGATGTCGAAAAATTACAATCTAAGCTCCAAAATTATATTGTAAACTTAGGTAAATATTTAAAGCGCCCACTTGCTTTGGAAGAAGTAAATGAAGCCTTAAATAGCCTGGAACTTACTGTAAGACAGCGAAGTATACTTGCAGCCAATAAGGCAAGTTTGGTTACAAATATCGAAACTTTAAAAAAGAAAATTGAAACGATTTCTAAGCAGATTAATGACCTACTATTAAAAGCGGAAGTGAAATCTTGGGATGAATATTTAAAATTGCGTGAAGCTTATTTTGCTAATAAGGAGCAAGAAAATCGTCTCAATGCATTATCGGAAAACTTTAAAGATAGTCATGAAAAATTACATGAAATTATGCTTGATGAAGAAAAGTGGCAACAAAAAAAAGATGCTTTAAAGAAACAAAATCATCAGTTAGAACTTTATTTAGCTAAGTTAAATCAAAATGCTGCTGAAATTAAAGTAAAGATGGAAAACTTTGCAAATTCTGATGAGATTGAGCGGCAAAAGCAGGAACTTGAAACAACCAATACGCAATTGAATACTGCGACTAGTAAATATTTAGCATATATTTTAGCTAGTCGGATAATTACTAGGGCTCTTGATATTGCTTCTGGTGAAAGACTTCCCAAAATGTTAGTTGCAAGTCAAGAGTATTTCACTTTGTTAACTAATGGTAATTATCAGGCAATTAATTTTGGAAAGACAATTAAAGTTACTAATCGCACTGGAAAAAAGATAGAAATCAAATATTTATCTAGGGCAACAAAAGAACAATTATATTTTGCTTTAAAATTGGCTTTTGCTAAACAAATTCAAGATGATATTAATTTACCTATTTTGATTGATGATTCTTTTGTTAACTTTGATCATGGTCGTACAGAAAATATTATTAAGTTACTTGAACAATTAGCACAAGAAAGTCAAATTATTATTTTTACTGCAAGAAAATCTTTAGCCAATGCTTTGACTAAACATGTTTTAACTTTTGAAGGGTAGGGGTGAATAATGTTAAAAAATTTAATGGATTACAATTTAGGTGAAGAATTTGACCAAGTTTTGCTGATTAAGCATGCTCAACTTTTTCATACTAAAAAAGGAACAACATATTTGATGTTGGAATTAGCAGATAAATCCGGAAGCATGCGTGCCAATTTGTGGGATGCTGATGAAGAGGATTTGGCAAAATATCCAACAGGGGATTTGGTAGCTGTTAATGGAGTTATTGATGAGTATCAAAATCGTCCCCAAATCAAAATCTTTTCAATTAGACCAATAAATAATGATAATGGGTATGATCTATCAAGTTTTGTAAAAAAAGCTCCAGAAGCTTCAGCAAGTATGAAAGAAGAGATTAACGATTATGTGTTCAAAATCTTAAATCCAACTTGGAATCGGATAGTTCGTTATCTTTTGGAAAAATGGAGTAATAAGTTTTATGCCTTTCCTGCAGCGAAATCTAACCATCATGCTACTCAAGCGGGTTTAGCGTATCATACTCTTTCAATGTTAAGGGATGCAGAGGCCATTAGTAAAAACTATCCTCAAGTTAATCAATCGCTCCTTTTTGCAGGATGTATCTTACATGATTTAGGAAAAGTTATTGAATTTACTGGACCAGTAGCCACTAGGTATACTACTGCAGGAAATTTATTAGGACATTTGGTAATTGGTGATGAAGAAATTGTTTTGGCAGCTAATGAACTAAAAATAGATAAAGAAAGCGAAGATGTAGTTCTTCTACGGCATATGGTTATTTCACATCATGGCTTACCTGAATATGGAGCAGCCAAACGTCCTGCTTTGCTTGAAGCAGAATTACTACATCGAATCGATGATTTAGATGCAAGCATTTATGAAATAACTAAAGCATTACAAGAAACTAAGCCAGGTGAATTTACTAATCCAATTTTTGCACAAAGTGGACGTAAGTTTTATCGACCAAAAAATAGTGATTTAGATAAAATTGATAAATTAAATTAGAGTAAATAAAAAGCCACTTCATTTGAAGTGGCTTTTATTATCTTGATATATATTAACTAGTTTGAGCTAGTAGTTGAACTAGTTGTAGTTGACATGTATGATGAAAGAACATTGCTTAGGTCTTTGTCTTTGATTGAAATGTCAGATTTCTTTAAAACAGTTCTGATAACACTTTGCATAGTAGCAGTGTCTTGTTCCATTGATTGGTAAATTTGTTCATCAATTTCTTTCTTGTGGTCGCTAAACTTGCCTTTTGAAGGGTGTTTAATCATTTTAATGATTTCGTAACCAGATTGTGTTTTAACTGGGGTAGTAGTATATTCACCAGTTTTAAGCTTGAAAGCAGCAGTCTTGAAGTCTGAATCTAAAGTAGTATCAGTTGAATCAAAGGCTGCAAGTTTACCGCCCTTATCTTTAGTAGCTGAATCAGTTGAATACTTCTTTGCTAAAGTTGCAAAACTAGTACCACTCTTTAATTGCTTAATAATATCTTCAGCAGTTGACTTCTTTGATACTAAGATATGTTGAACTGTAACTTTTGGTTGGTAACTCTTCCAAGCTTTTTGTTCTTGTTTTGAGGTAATCTTCTTAATATCCTTTAAAGCAGCTACAGTTAACAAGTTAGTTTCAATATTTTTCTTAAAACTAGAAGTTGTGTAACCATTTTGCTCTAATGCAGATTCAAATGAAGAACCATATTGTTTCTTATAAGCGTTGTATTCTTTGTCAACTTGCTTTTGAGAAACTTTTTTACCATATTGTTGCTTTAAAGCACGGTAGATAATCATGTTAGCAAGGGTACTCTTACCTGCTTGTGATGACTTTAGTTCTTTATAGTATTCATCTTGGGTAATTTTTCCACCCTTGTAGCTAACTAAAGTTGCACTACTTGAACAAGCAGTAGCAGACAAAGCGATACCTGCAACAGCAACAATAGCTGCAGCTTTTTTCCAATATTTATTCATAGAAATAAATCTCCACATCCTTATAAACATTACTGCCTTATAATATAGCATACTTTAGTGAATCTTGTTTCAAAATTATTCAAATTCACAAAAAAGTCATAGTTTCTTAAACACTACTTTAGTTAAATTTTATGCCTGTAACTATTATTTTGCTTAGAATAAAACCAGCTACTATAAAAGTAACTGGCTTAACGTCTTAGTTTCTTTCTTTTAAATCGGCATTTAAAGAAATTAATTTCTCATTCAAATTAGAGATTTTATCTTTCAATTCATCAGTTTTTTTGTTCACAATATTTTGAAACTTTTCTGTTCTATTTTGTAATGATGAAAGAGTTTCAGTAGCAATTGGAGTTTGTTGGCTGAAGTTATTTAAATTGTCTTGAAAGGTAGTTAAGTTATTTGAAAAAGTAGTGCTATCGTTTACAGTACCATCAACATAATCTTTAACATCATCTTTTAAGCATCTTTTCTCATCATCTGTTGGCAAAAATGCTGCGACTAATCCAACACCTGCGCCTAAAATAAAACCTAAACCAAATGATTTAAACATATAAAATTCCTTCTTTCTTTAATTATAATTGTTAAAATTCTTTTCGAATTTCATTAGCGATTTCTTCATATTTTTCAGGAGTATATTGATCAGCATTATTTCTAGTAGCCATTTTAAAGCCATCCCCTTCAAATCGAGGGATGAAGTGAATATGCGAGTGCATTACTACTTGGTCTGCACTAGCTCCATTATTCGCTGCAATATTCATTCCGCTAATCTTAGGATCGATTTTTTTAATGGCATTCGCAATCATTGGGATATATTGCAAATATTTAGCCGCATCTTCTTGACTGTAGTCAAATAAATTAACAATATGTTTTTTGGGTACCATGAGAGTATGCCCGGGATTTACCTGAGAAATATCAAGAAATGCATAAACGTCATCATTTTCGAAAACCTTGTAACTTGGAATTTCTCCTTTTATAATTTTACAGAATAAACAATTGTCATCTAAATGGCTCATTGTTGCACTCGCTCCTTTAATCTTTAGTTTCTTTCATTGTTCATGTTATCATAATTACGATTGTAGTTAATAAGGAAAAAGATTATGACATTAAAAATTAAAAATTTAAGTGGAGGCTACCATGGCGTAGCCGTAATTAAAAATTTGAATTTAGAAATAAAGCCTGGCGAAGCCGTAGGTTTAATTGGCTTAAATGGTGCAGGAAAATCTACCACTATTAAGCATATTTTAGGGTTGTTGAGGCCTCAAAAAGGCTTAATTAGCTTAAACGGACTTGAATTAACAAAAAATCCCGATAAGTTTAAACAGCAATTAGCATATATTCCAGAAGTTCCGGTTTTATATCCTGAGCTCACATTAAAAGAACATATTGATTTAACTATTTTGGCTTATGAGCTTAATCCAGAAAAAGCTTGGAAAAAAGCAAATGAGCTTTTGAAGATTTTCCGACTTGATAATAAATTGGATTGGTTGCCAATTCATTTCTCTAAAGGGATGAAGCAAAAAGTTATGTTGATTACCGCCTTTATGACTGATGCAGAGCTTTTAGTGATTGATGAACCTTTTACAGGGTTAGATCCATTATCTGCGCTTAGTTTGACTAAGTTAATAAATAAAGCAATTCAAGATGGAAGAATGGTTTTGATGACTAGCCACGTTCTTAGTGAAGTACAAACTACAATTTCAAAATTTGCAGTTTTGAATAATGGGTGTGTTGAAGCTAGTGGTTCATTAGATGAAATTAAGCATCATTATGGTTTATCAAGTTCTGATTCTTTTGATAAGATTTACGAAATTCTTTCAAGAGAGCAGGTGCAAAATGGTTGAATTAGCTAAAAAACGTCTAGAAGAAAATATTAAAAAAAATTTGCGCTATTTGCGTTTAGTATTTAATGATTTTTTTGTTTTAGCTTTAATTTTCTTATTTGGTGGCTTTATGTATTGGTATGCACAAAACTTACCAAAAATTCCCGCTAATTTATGGTTTTATAAGCCTTTGCTTGCAATTGTTTTTACTATTAGTTTAGTTCCGGGGGAGTTAGTCACGCTTTTAAGAAAAGCTGATTTACAATTTTTATTTGTAAAAGATTCAGAAATGGCTGCATACTTAAAGAAATTGAAAGGTTATAGTTTAGTTTTGCCATTTATTATTCTGACATTAGTAATCGGAATTGCTTTTCCTTTTGCTGGGATAAAGTTGGGAATTCAATTGGGAGGATATTCGATTATTGCCATACTGCTTTATCTATTAAAAGCAGTATATTTGCAACTTGAATACTTATCTTTATCTTTTCAATATCATTACTCTAAAGTTTTATTTTATTTGATTGCTTTTTTAGGTATTTATGCTAGTTTATTCGATTTTTCCGCTTCAGCTGCATTGTTAATTGCTCTTATTGGATTTGCTATTTATATTTTCAAACAAAAACTTGATAGTTTTGACTGGTCAAAAGCATATGAAAAAGAACGTATAAGGCAAAACAGAGTTTTTATTTTCTATAGTATGTTTACAGATGTTGCTGAAAAAGCAGTTGTAATTAAGCGAAGAAAATATCTAGACTTTTTGCTTAATTTTCAAAAAACAAAGAGTGCTAATCAGTTTTTATTGCAAAGAAATCTCCTTCGAAATCCTGACTATATTTCATTACTTGTCAGAATGACAGCATTTGCTGTCTTGTTGTCTTTAGTGATAACAGATACTAATATGTTACTAATACTCTCAGCTTTAGTAACCTTTTTAACAGCATATCAATTATTACCAATAAAAAATTTGTATCAGCGACATATTATGTATCATGTTATGCCAATAAAAAAAGATAATACTAGAGAAGTGAAATCAGTAATTACATGGGCTTTGCTTCTTCAAGTTATAGTGATAGCAATAGTTTGGATAATAATTTTTAAAATTAAAGTTATAGCATTGCTAAATGCAGCTATTTTGTTGCTTTTTATGTTGATGATTACCAATTTATATTTACCGATTAAATTAAAAAAGAAAAGGTAGGAGTAACTATGAGATTAAGAAACAAACCATGGGCTGTTAAGTTAGTTGATGAACACCCAGAAAGTGTATTACAAGACCCTAATCCAGAAATTAGGATTGAGTGGGAAAAGCGTTTTGAAGATTTTTCTCGCCCTTTAGAAGTAGAAATTGGTTCAGGGAAAGGCCAATTTATAACAACTTTAGCTCAAAAACATCCTGATAGAAATTACGTTGCGATTGAGTTGCAAACTACTGCTGCAGGAATTATTTTGCGTACAAAATTAGAAAAGAAGTTAGACAATTTGCAAATCTTGCGTGGGGATGCTATTAGTATCGCTAGCTTTTTTGCTGAAAATAGTGTGGATGTCTTGTATCTAAACTTTAGTGACCCTTGGCCAAAAACACGTCATGAAAAGAGAAGATTAACTTACAAAGATTTTTTGAAAAACTATGAAACCATTTTAAAGCCAACTGGTCATCTTGAATTTAAAACTGACAATAGTGGCTTGTTTAGTTATAGTTTAATGAGTTTAAATAACTATGGCATGACGTTTGATTTTGTTAGTGTCGATTTACATCATGAAAGTGAAGAAATTGTAGCTAAGAATGTTGAAACGGAATATGAGCATAAATTCGCTTCAAAGGGAAATCCAATCTATGCCCTACATGCTCATTTTAATTAATTTACTTTTTTAAGATTTTGATTTATTATACTTATAAAAAGTAAGCATAAGGAGGCAAGTTATGGAAAAAATTGATGCATTAACTAAAGAAAAATTAGCTGAACTAACAAGAAATGGACGAACAGTTTTAGAATTTTCCGCTGATTGGTGTCCAGACTGTCGTTTTTTAGATCCGATTATGCCAGAAATTGAAAAAGACTTTGCTGATAGTAAGTTTTTTCAAATAAATAGAGATAATTCGGTTGAAGTGGCGAAAGATTTGTCGATTTTGGGAATTCCTAGCTTTGTTGTCTACCAAGATGGTCAAGAAATTGGTAGACTAGTTAATAAGGACCGCAAAACTAAAGACCAAGTCGAAAGTTTTTTGCGTTCACTTGATTAACAGAAGTGAGGATTATCAATGATTGCAAGTACAAATAAACATGCATATCCAAATACTTTAATTGTTATTTTGGGTCAAGATAAAGGCAGAAGTCACTATGAAGAAAAGGGTCAAGTTACCAGAGTTTTAGATGAAGATAACAAAGTTATCGGATTTAACTTTTTTAATGTTGATCAATATCTTAACTATGATGCTTTAAATAATGGCGAAGTTGAATTAACAGCTGAAGATCTTGCTAAATTAAACCAAGTTCTTACAGATAATGGATTTTCTGATCAATTAAAGCCATCAAAGCCCACTTTGGTATATGGCTACGTAAAAACATGTGAAGCCCATCCTGATTCTGATCATTTGCATGTAACAACAGTTGATGTTGGATTAGATGATGATGTAAAGATTGTTTGTGGTGCACCTAATATTGAGGCAGGCCAAAAAGTTGTTGTTGCATTGCCTGGTACTTTAATGCCCAATGGTGCACAAATTTGGCCTGGTGAATTACGTGGCGTTCCATCATATGGAATGATTTGCTCAGCACGTGAGTTAGGCTTGGCTCATGCTCCTCAAAAACGTGGCATCATGGTTGTACCAGATAATTTTGAAGTTGGTCAAAAATTTGAACCAACAAAATGTGATGAATTGCTAGCTAGTGGTGCTATTACATTATAAGAATAGAAAAATGCGAATAAACTGTTATTATATACAGTTTTTTCGCATTTTTTTGCTTTTTTGAATAAAAAAGCTTGACAAATTATATAAATCTGATAAATTACATTCTTATTAATTTTAAATTTTGTTTTTTAAAATTTAAAAATAAAGAGTTTATCATCGTATAATTTTTAGATATATGGAGGCTGGATGAATCTAAAACAGCTAGAAGAAGTTTTGTACAAGTATCTCAGTACAGAAAGAGTAAAGAATTTTCAAGTTAAAACCTTGTGTGAGGTGGCAAGAGTTTCACGGGGGAGCTTTTATTATCATTTTAAGGGAATTGAAGATTTTTCCGAGAGTATTTTTATAAAAGATTTGAACAGAATATTACTTTCAAATCAGTATGATAATTTTTCTAGTAGAATGTTACAGTTACTAAAAGTTTTGAAGGATAACCAAATTTTTTATACTAATTTAGTTTATCTTGGTGCTGATAAAGCTTTTGGTAAAAATGTGGAAGTAGCACTGTTTGAAATTTTAAGATATTATGCGCGTGGACGGGGATGCTATTCTGAGCCAACCCTTGTTCGAATATCTAAAGCAATGTATCACACGATATATTATTGGATAATGCATAACTGCGAAGATCAGATTCATCAAATTCATACATGTCTTTTTCTGCAATTTCAAGAATTGGATCGCCAAAAGGAATTACACGATACAATTGGAATGTAAAAAAGGGTTGTTAATAAAAGGACACAATAATGTGTCCTTTTTCTTTTAAAAAAACTATTGCCAAAAAGAAAAAAATAGTGTAAATTAATTAAGTCATCGCGATTATTGTGATTGGATATAGTTTTTTTGAAAAAAGCAAAAAATGCTTGCCAAAATCAAAATAATCCTGTATCTTAGATAAAGTCGTATTGAGGAAAAGCCTCGATGACAAAATTCATTTCAAAAAAGAATAAAAAGTTCTTGCAATTCTGAAATGAATCAGGTAATATAATTACTTGTCGCGAGTCAATAAGACAAACGACAAAAAATAAATTTAAAAAAATTCTTGACCAGAAGGTTGAGAGATGGTAATATATTTAATTGTCGTGAGTCAGAGATGACCAGCGAGGATAAATAAAT
>NZ_SDGL01000005.1 GCF_007095465.1 Lactobacillus mulieris | reverse complement strand
TCAAAGCCGGTTGGAAATTGCAATTTTAGCTTATAATTTGGCTTATTGTCTAGAAAGATTTAACTAGCACCACGCGTTTAGTAGTATATTTAAGAAGGATAGTTCAAATAATATTTAGTTACACAAAAATGAACCCAAATATTTAATCCGAAAAATATTAGGATAAATATTTGGGTTTATTTTAATAATAAATCAAGCAATATTAAGGAGGTCTAGATTATTTGTGCTATCATATTTTTTAAAATAATATTATATTTATAATGAGCAAGGAGGAAAATTTAATGACTAGTATGCAAGAAATCGCAGATAAAGCTGGCGTCTCACGAGCAACAGTTTCTAGAGTACTTTCAAATCATCCTTCAGTGAAAGCGGATACAAGGAAGAAAGTCATGTACTGGGTAAAAAAAATGAATTATGAACCAAATATGATTGCTCAAAGTTTGGCTGGAAATAGTACTAACTTGATAGGTGTTATTGTTCCTGAGATTGCATATCCATTTTTTAGCGAAATTATTGAAGCGATAGAGCGCCAGGCTTTTTATGAAGGATATAGTATTGTAATTTCTAACACAAATAGAAAAATCGAAAAAGAAAAAAATATTATTGCCGAATATAAAAAAAGAAAGGTGGACGGTATCATCGCCGTACCTGTATCTGAAAGAGAAAGTGTTTCTGTATACAAGAAAATATCTATACCTGTTACTGTAATTACAAAAAAAATTAATAATTTCAATTCTATATATATCTCTCACTATAAAGGGGGAGAACAAATTGCAAAGCATTTTATCAATTCTGGATTTAAGAAAATTGGATATATTGGTCCAATTAGTAATTCGACGTCAGCTAGAAAATTTGCAGGATTTAAAGATTATTTAAAAAATCAAGGAGTGCAATTAACAGATATCATTGAGTGTAATCCACCTAAAAATATGAATGCAACATTAGTTGCAGAATCAGTAAAAGAATATATAAGTAATAAAGAAATTGGAAGTGAAGTATTTTTTGCAAATGATGATATATCAGCATGTGAAGCGATAAATGCTTTTAAAATGCAAGGGTATGACATACCAAATGATATTAAAATTGCCGGTTTTGACAATACACTGTTAGCTAGAGAAATGAATCCAAGATTAACATCACTTGCACAACCATTGGAAGCGATTGGCAAAAAAGCGGTACAAGTACTGATTAATCAAATAAACTATCATACAAAACCACATATGTACGAAATGGAATCATATGTAGTTGAAAGAGAATCAACTTTAAATTTAAATATTAAGTAGTAATCTTATATGTATTAGGATAGTCAATTATTTGTTATTACAATTCTCAGGCTGTATATAGTTATATATATTAGCTTTTGGTTTACCATATCTTGATATTTGTCACGGATTTAAATCAGTAATTTATAATCTATAGTTTTTTCTATTGAGTGCCTATTTGAATTTTAAATTTGTTATTTATGTTTAGTTTTTAATCATATTACTTAAGACATGATACCGATCTTGAGTTGGAGTTAATAAGTTGTGCTTTATTGATCTTGTATTGCAATGCTTTTTATTGGAAAGAAATCAAAAAAATCAGCTCCAATTAAGGAACTGACTAAAATTTATATTTTAACTATTTATTAACTAGAAGATATCATAGTTTCGAGAATTACTAAAACGTTCAAAACATTCATTCTATAATTTTAATAATCTCTATTTAATGCAACTACCTTTCCACAAATCTTAAAGTTAGTATCTGGCAAAAGTTCATCAGGATACATTTCTTTATTGTAAGCCTTTAAGCGCAACTGTTTAGAGCTACGGTCTCGAACCAGTTCTTTTAAAGTAGTACCATTATTTTCAGTATAAGCCACAACTAAATCACCTTGGGCAGCGACATTTTGATGGCGAACGATTACTAAATCATCTGGATAGATACCTCGTTCAATCATACTCATACCGTCAACTTTTAACATGTATAAAGGGTCACGCTTATCAAAACGCTCTGGTCGCTGCACGTAATATTCTGCTCCGCTATCATCTGCTAAAGCGGTATCTGGATCTCCAGCAGCAACAGTTCCAAGATATGGAATCCCAGGATCAACCCCTAAGGCATTTAAACCTTCTTGAGTAATTTCAAGAGCGCGTGGCTTACTTGGGTCTTTAAATAAATAGCCAGTTTTCACTAGACGATTGAGGTGGCCGTGAACTGTTGAAGTAGATGATAAATCAACTGCTTCACAAATTTCACGAACCGTAGGTGGAAATCCACGATCTTCAACTGTGTTATAAATAAATTCAAGAATCTTGAATTGGTTAGAATCTTCTTTTAATGTCATAATATTGTCTCCGTATCTGTTCTTATGCCTAATTATAGCAGATTGTGTCACTTTCAACAAACGCTTGTTCCTGAAAAAAAGCCTTTTTTTATTTCTTATAATAATGTAAACTTAATATTGTTGTGAGGTGAAAAACCTATGGATAAAAAAGAAGAAGAACGTGTTCGTAATCGAATTAACGAACTTTATCATAAAAAACAAACTGAAGGCTTAACCCCTGAAGAACAGGCGGAACGAGAAGAACTTCATAAAAAGTTTATTGCTAATTTTAGAGCTGGATTTAAACAACAAATAGAAAATCTGGTTTTAATTGATAAAAATGGCAAAGAAATTACTTCAGAAAAGGCGAAACGCGCACAACGCCGCAAAGGCTTAAGAAAAGACTAAAACGGAGGTAAAAGAGAATGAATTTAGGTTTAGCAATTATTTTAATCATCGCTGCTTTATTAATTGGCCTTGTTGGGGGCTTTTATGGAGCACGTGCATACATGAAAAAGTATTTCCAAGAAAATCCACCAATTAATCAAGATATGATTGTTGCTATGATGTCTCAAATGGGGCAAAAACCATCTGCTAAGAAGGTTAACCAAGTAATGAACATGATGAAGCATCAACAAAAGAACTAATTTTCAAAGCATTAGTTGATTATTGGAGCGGGATTTTTCCTGCTTCTTTTTTTACATATATCATTAAAAAATAAAGAGGAGGAATTTATGGATATTTTCATAAAATTAAGCTGGTTTTTTAAGAAATATAAAAAACGCTACTTTTTTGGTATTTTATTTTTAATTTTAACCTCCTTTGTTAATTTGATTCCACCACTCGCTCTCGGGAGAATGGCAGAACTACTTAACCAAGGAAAAATAAGTTGGATGGAATTTATTATTAATGTTCTTGGAATACTGGTAGCTGCACTTTTATTATATGTTTTTCGCTTTGGCTGGCGGAGTCAACTTTGGGGTGGCGCTCAGATCTTAGCTCGTGATTTAACCACAAAATTATATTGGCATTTTTTAAAGATGGATCGTACTTTTTATCAGCGCCATCGAACTGGTGATTTGATGGCCCATGCTACTAATGATATTTCTGCTATCCAATATGTAGCCGGTGATGGAATATTAGCATTAGTTGATGCAGTTTTTACTGGTGGAACGACATTAATTGCCATGATGATTTTTGTTGATTGGCGCTTGACTTTGATTGCTATGATTCCAATGCCTTTGCTTGCTTTAATGGCTCGCTTTCTAGGGACAAAGCTTCATGAAGCATATCGAAATAGTCAAGAAGCTTTTAGCCAATTAAACAATAAAACTCAAGAATCAATTACTGGGATTAAAGTTTTAAAAACATTTGGTCAAGCACAAGAAGATATTGCAGCATTCAATAAAATGACACATGATACAATTCGCATTAATAAACGTGTTTTTAAAATCGATTCATTATATGATCCGTTGACTACTCTAATTATTGGTTTTACTTATGTAATTACCATTATTGCTGGTGGTCAAATGGTCCAGTCTAATGAAATTAATATTGGACAACTTGTTTCATTTGTCGCTTATATCGGGAGTCTTGAGTGGCCAATGTTTGCTATTGGTTATTTGTTTAATTTGATTGAAAGAGGGAGTGCTAGCTACAAGCGAGTTATGAGCTTGTTAAGCGAAAAGTCTTTAATTAAAGACCAAGCAGATCATCAAGTTGCTACAATAACTGGCGATTTAGAAGTAAATATTGATCAGTTTAAATATCCTGATGAAAAAAATAGATTGGCCTTGCAGAATATTAATTTTAATCTACAACCTGGGCAAACTCTGGGACTAGTTGGAAAAGTTGGAGCAGGTAAATCGACAATAATTGAACTGCTAATGAGAGATTTTGACAATTATCAGGGGCAAATTAAATTGGCTGGCAAAAACATCAAAGATATTGCTTTAGATTCGTATTTGAGTCAGATTTCATATGTGCCACAAAAGAATTTTTTGTTTTCAGTTTCGATTGCAGATAATATTCGCTTTGCTGAACCAGAAGCTACACTCAAGCAAGTTAGAAAAGCAGCTCAAGAAGCAGCTTTAGATAGTGATATTATGCTTTTTCCCAATAAATATGACACTTTAGTTGGAGAAAATGGTGTTTCGCTTTCTGGAGGTCAAAAACAACGCTTGGCAATTGCCAGGGCTTTAATAAAGGACAGTCAAATTTTAATTCTAGATGATGCCTTATCAGCAGTTGATGCCAAGACAGAAAAGAATATTTTAAATAATTTGCAAAAGTGTCGAAAAGATAAAACAACGATTATTGCTGCTCATCGTCTAAGTAGTGTAATGAATGCTGATTTGATTTTAGTTTTAAAAAATGGTCAGGTTATTGAACGAGGTACACATCAACAGTTACTTGCAGAAGATGGTTGGTATAAGGAGATGTGGGATAGACAAGAACTTGAAAAGAAGGTAGGTGAAGGAATTGAATAAGGATTACGAATCTATCTGGTCTAAGGCAATTAGCTTTAAAGAACAAAAACAAATATTTAAGCGAATTTTTAAATTTGTTTTGCTATATAAAGTAGAATTTTTTGCGTCATTGCTCGGGGCATTATTAGTAAGTGTGATAAATATTCTCTTGCCAAGATTTTTACAATATTACATGGATCACTTTTTGGCTCATAAGAATGCAACATGGCAGATTATTTATGGGGTAGCAGCTATTTATTTGCTTGGGCTAATTAGTAAGGCACTGCTCCAATTCTTTTATGAGTATTATTATTCCCTAGCTGGAGAGAAAACATTAGAAAAAGTTCGGCGTGTTTTATATCAGAAATTACATCAATTAGGGATGCGTTATTTTGACCAAAACCCAGCTGGATCAATTCTATCCAGAATAACTAATGACACTATGACTTTAAGTACTTTTTTATCAATGTTTTCTGCAGTTATGATTGGAATTATTTCTATGATTACAGCTTTTGTAGCAATGTATTATACTGATAAGATTGCCGGCTTAATTATTCTGGCATTTTTACCGTTATTACTTTTGGTTATGTGGCTGTATTCCTACTATAATTCACGATTATACCGAGAATATCGAGAGCGCAATAGTTTGATAAATACCAAATTAAATGAAAGTATTACAGGAATAAATGTTATTCAACAATTCCGGCAAGAAAAGAGAATTCAAGCTGAGTTTGAAGATATTACCAATGCACAATTAAAAACAAGAATGAAGCTTGTAAAAATGAACGCTCTTTTACTTTCTCCACTTACTAGTTTGCTTTACAATGTTGCAATTGCGGTCAGTTTGCTTTATTTTGGCTTTCCAACAAGAAGCGTTTTTGTGGCAGCGGGTGTTATTTATGCTTTTTCCAATTATATTCAAAGCTTTTTTAATCCAATTAGTTCAATGATGGATTCTTTAACATCATTTACAGATGGTATTGTTGCGGGAAAACGAATTTTTAAAATTCTAGATGAAACAGAATTGGAACCTCAACAGTCTGTTGATTCTAATGCCAAAATTGAATTAGGAAAAATTGAGTTTAAACATGTTTCTTTTTCTTATGATGGTAAAAATGACGTTTTACATGATATTTCTTTCACTTTAAAACCTGGCCAAACACTTGGAATAGTTGGTCATACTGGAAGTGGAAAAAGTTCTTTAATAAATATTATGATGCGTTTTTATGAATTTCATTCAGGCCAGATTTTATTAGATGGTCATGATATTCGAAATTTTAGTCCAGCTGAATTACGAAAAAAGATGGGCTTAGTTTTGCAAGAACCATTTATGTTTTATGGGGATATTAAAAGTAATATTCGCTTGTATAATAAAGAAATTAGTGATGAAGCTATTGTCAAAGCAGCTAAGCAAGTCCAAGCTGATAGTTTTATTGAAGAACTACCTGATAAGTATGACAGTAAAGTGATTGAAGGTGGAAGTGAATTTTCAAGTGGTCAACGTCAGTTAATATCTTTTGCTAGAACTTTGGTAACTAACCCTAAAATTTTGGTTTTAGATGAAGCGACTGCTAATGTAGATACTGAAACAGAAACGCTAATTCAAAATGGATTGAAGAAATTACGTCAAGGAAGAACTACTTTGGCAATTGCCCATCGGCTTTCAACAATTAAAGATGCAGACAAAATTATTGTACTTGATCGAGGAAAAATTGTTGAAACAGGTAATCATGAGGAATTGTTATCTAAGAAGGGCTATTATTATGATTTATATCGTTTACAACAAGAACGTGGATAGAAAAAATGAAGTGCAACTGCACTTCATTTTTATTTAGGAATATATTTGAAATTTGGATTTTGATCATGATCAAGTTTTGCCCAGGCATCTTCTAATTGCTTATATAGAATAGGCGTAGTTTCTTGATCAATCTTAGATTTACGATCAATTGTTATGGGATTGCCAATCACAACTTCAAGTGGTTTTCGTTTGAGGAAGTCTTTAAAAGTAAGCGGACCTTGATATACAACTGGTAAAAGTGGTTTGCCAGACATTTTAGCAATGACAAAAGCTCCGCTCTTTAATTCAGCAGAATGACGAGTTCCGGAAGGGAAAATCATCAGTGAATCTTGATCTTTACGCAAGCCTTTTACTGGAATAGTTAATGCAGATGGTCCTGGATTTTTCCTATCTACTGGAAACGCACCAGCATGGCGTAAAATAAAAGATAAAATTGGATTCTTAAAGAGTTCCTTTTTTGCCATAAACATATAAGTCATTGGGCTGGTTGCAAGTGCAAATAAAATTGGTTCCCACCATGTGCGATGGGGAGCAACTAAAATGTATGTTCCTTCTGGCAATCTTTCTTTATTATGAACGTGTAAATGCCCATTTAAAATCCAGACGATAAATCTAACAATCGGCCGAATGATTTTGTAAAACATAAATTACCTCCAATATTGTAGACTTATTATATCAAATAAGATGAAAAGGACAAAAAGCAAATTATGAAACTTAAAAATGGTGAAAAAATTGATCACATTTATAGTAATCAAATTCAAATAATTCAAGATAAAGAAGCTTTTAGTTTCTCATTGGATACAATTTTATTAGCAGCAGGCTGTTTAGATTACATTAAAGATCGTGATCAAATAGTTGAGTTTTGTGCCGGAAATTGTGCGGCTAGTATTTACTTGGCGCATCGAACAGAGGCACATTTTAAAACAATTGAAATACAAGATCATGCATATGACCAGGGGAAAAGATCAGTTGAACTTAATCATTTAGAAAATAGAATTGAGTGCTTTTTGGGTGATGTGAATGATGCAACTAAGTTTGTGGGGAGACAAAACAATATGGTTTTGGTTAATCCACCATACTTTAAAGTTGCGCCTGGTCATGTTGTTAATCCAAATGAAAAAAAAGCGCTCGCTAGACATGAGATTTTAGTAGATCTAGAACATATTATTTTGCAAGCTAGCCAAGTATTAAAAAATAAAGGCCGGTTAGTAATGGTACATCGACCAGAGCGTTTAGGTGAAATTTGCTATTTTTGTCAAAAATATAATTTACCTGTTAAAAAGATACAGCCATATACGTCTAGTTCCCATAAAGAGAGCAATCTTATTGTTATTACGGCTAGTAAAAATGGAGCAAGTGATGGATTGATTTTGAAAAGCCCAATAGTAACTCAGACAAGTGATGGGCATTATAATCCAGAAATCAATCAATTTTTATTGGCCCAAGAAGCAGAGCTAAAGAATAAGTATTATTTTTACGTCTTACTTTGCAATGATAATACTCTGTATGGCGGTTTTACAACTGACCTGAAGCAGCGGTTAAATGCACATAATAGTGGTAAAGGAGCAAAATATACCAAAAGTAGAAGACCTGTAAAAATGATTTATCACGAATGCTTTAATGATAAACAGCAAGCTCTAAAACGTGAATACTGGTTTAAACATCATTCTAGAAGTTGGAAGGAACAATTCTTAAAAGACCATAATGTTACAATATAATTTTTAAATGCGACAGTTGAAATTTTAATACCGCTTTGATAAAATAAGACAGTATGCGTATTTGCATATAATTAAAAAACACACATCAAGGGCGATTGGCATATGGTGCCGAAAGGTCAAGTGTCGAGTTGATCCCTTGAGAGGTATTAAACCATAGGAGGATTTTTTTATGTCAGTTGTAACAATGAAGCAATTGCTTGAAGCTGGTGTACACTTTGGTCACCAAACTAGAAGATGGGATCCAAAGATGAAGCCATACATCTTTACTCAAAGAAATGGCATCTACATTATCGACTTACAAAAGACCATCAAGATGTTAGATGATGCATACAACTACGTTAAGGCTGTTGCACAAAACGATGGTGTATTCTTATTCGTAGGTACTAAGAAGCAAGCACAAGAAGCTATTAAGGAAGAAGCTACTCGTGCAGGTCAATACTACGTAAACCAACGTTGGTTAGGTGGTACTTTGACTAACTGGACTACTATTCAAAGTCGTGTTAAGCGTTTGAAGCAATTGAAGGCTATGTCAGAAGATGGCACTTTCGACTTGTTACCTAAGAAGGAAGTTGCTCTTTTGACTAAGGAAATGGATAAATTACAAAGATTCTTAGGTGGTATCGAAGATATGCCAAGAATTCCAGATGTAATGTTCGTTGTTGACCCTAAGAAGGAAAAGATTGCGGTTCACGAAGCAAACAAGCTTGGTATCCCTGTTGTTGCCATGGTTGACACTAACACTGATCCTACTCCAATTGACGTAATCATTCCAGCTAACGATGACGCAATTCGTGCTATTCGTTTAATTGCCGGTGCTATGGCTGATGCCGTAATTGAAGGCAAGCAAGGCGAAGACGATGAAAACGTTGAACAAGAAATGGCTGATAAGGCTGCAGAATCTACTGACGAAAAGTCAATGGAAGAAGTAGCTAATGAAGCTGACGAAGATTAATTTTTACTTTTAGTTCCATAGGAGGAATTATTAATGGCAAAAATTACTGCTGCACAAGTTAAGGAATTACGTGAACGTACCGGTGCTGGTATGATGGACTCCAAGAAGGCTTTAGTTGAAGCTGAAGGAGACATGGAAAGAGCAATCGACATCTTAAGAGAAAACGGTGTTGCTAAAGCTGCTAAGAAGAGTGGCAGAATTGCTGCAGAAGGTTTAGCAGAATTCGCATTTGAAGGTAATACTGCTGCACTTGTTGAAGTTAACTCAGAAACTGACTTTGTTGCTTCAAACGACAAGTTCATTAACTTAGTTAATGATATTACTAAGGCTGTTTTAGCTGCAAAGCCTAAGAACATGGAAGAAGCATTGAATGCTCCTTTAGCTGATGGCACTATTGAAAGTGCAACAACTAATCTTACAGCCGTAATTGGTGAAAAGATTACTTTCAGAAGATTTAAGCTTATCAACAAGAACGATGATGAAGTATTTGGCGCATACAAGCACAATGGTGGTGCTATCGTTGCATTAGTTACCTTAAAGGGTGGCAACGAAGAAGCAGCTAAGAACATTGCAATGCACGTTGCTGCAATTAACCCAGAATACTTGAATAAGGATTCTGTTCCTGCAGACGAATTAGAACGTCAAAAGGCTGTATTCACTAAGGAAACTGAAAATGAAGGCAAGCCAGCTAACATCGTTCCTAGAATTGTTGAAGGTCGTGTAAACAAGTACTTGAGCGAAATCTGCTTGGTTGATCAAGCATATGTTAAGGACTCAGACATGACTGTTGAAGCTTACGTTAAGTCACAAAACGCTACTGTAGTTAACTTTGAACGTTTCGAAGTTGGTGAAGGCATCGAAAAGAAGCAAGAAGACTTTGCTGCTGAAGTTCGTGAACAAATGAAGTAATTTTCAAAAAAAGAAGCACTCTGTGCTTCTTTTTTTTGCTTAAAATTATTCAGATATAAGATAATCAACAAAACATTCTAGACTCAAGTATGGTAAAATGTTAAAAGCAAAACACTAGGAGGTTATTATGAGTCAAGTTAAGTATAAACGAATCATTTTAAAGGTTAGTGGTGAAGCTTTAGCCGGACCTAAGGGTGTAGGTATTGATCCAATTGTCATTAGCCACTTAGCAAAAGAAATTAAATCAATTCATAATTTAGGTGTTGAAATTGGTGTTGTCTGTGGTGGTGGTAACATGTGGCGTGGGGAAACTGGTGCCAAGCTTGGAATGGAACGTTCACAAGCAGACTACATGGGAATGCTCGCAACAATTATGAATGGTTTAGCCTTGCAAGATGGTTTAGAACATGTAGGTGTTCCTACGAGAGTTCAAACATCAATTGAGATGAGACAAGTTGCTGAACCATATATTAGAAGAAGAGCAGTTCGTCACCTTGAAAAGGGACGTGTTGTGATTTTTGGTGGTGGTACTGGTAACCCATATTTCTCAACGGATACTACAGCAGCTTTACGAGCAGCCGAAATTGATGCAGATGTAATTTTAATGGCAAAAAATGGTGTTGATGGTGTATATTCAGCTGATCCAAAAATTGATCCTAGTGCAACAAAATATGATGAATTAACTCAATTAGATGTAATTTCAAAGAACTTGAAAGTAATGGATAGAACTGCAAGTTCATTATCAATGGATACAGATATTCCATTAATTGTCTTTAACGTGAATACTGAAGGTAACATCAAGAAAGTTATCGAAGGTGAAAATATCGGTACAGTAATTAGAGGTGGAAAATAATGACAAACGATGTAATCGCTAAAGCAAAAGAAAATATGGATAAATCTATTGCGGTTTATCAAAAAGAATTAGGAAATATTCGTGCTGGTGTTGCAAATGCTAGTTTATTAGAAGGGGTTAAGGTAGATTACTACGGTGTACCTACTCCTTTGACACAAATGTCAAGTGTTACTATTCCTGAAGCTCGTGTTCTTTTAGTAACTCCTTATGATAAGTCTAGTTTAGACAATATTGAACACGCTTTGCTAGCAAGTGATTTGGGACTTACTCCGGCAAATGACGGTAATGTAATTCGCTTGGTAATCCCTCAATTAACTGGTGAACGTCGTGAAGAAATTGCCAAGCAAGTTGGTAAACAAGCTGAACAAGCAAAGATTGCAATCAGAAATGTTCGTCGTGAAGCTATGGATAGTTTGAAAAAACAAGAAAAAAATGGCGATATTACTGAAGATGAACAAAAGCGTTTAGAAAAGGATGTTCAAAAAGTTACTGATGACGCCACTAAACGTGTTGATCAACTTGCAGATGAAAAGCGTAAAGAAATCACTAAGGGCTAATCAATGACAAAAGAAAAAGAGTTAAATCATCTTGCCATTATTATGGATGGTAATGGTCGTTGGGCTCAAAAGCGCCATCTCCCACGAGTAATGGGGCATAAACAAGGTATGCAAAATATCGAAAAGATTGCCTTGGCAGCAAATGAAATGGGCGTAAAGGTTTTAACACTTTACGCTTTTTCTACAGAGAATTGGGGACGACCAACTGATGAAGTTAGTTATTTGATGAAGTTACCCATTACTTTTTTCGATAAGTTTATGCCTAAATTGATGGAAAATAATGTAAAAGTTAATATAATGGGCTTTTTAAATGAGTTACCAGATAAGACATTGGCTGTAACCCAGAAAGCTATGGAAGATACTAAAAATAATACTGGTATGATTTTAAATTTTGCCTTTAATTATGGATCAAGAAGGGAAATAACTACTGCAATTAAGAAAATTGCTAAGCAAGTTAAAAATGAAAGTATAACTCTTGAAGATATTAATGATAAATTGGTTAATCAAGAGTTGTTAACAGCCAATTTACCTTATCCTGATCCAGACTTGATTTTAAGAACATCAGGTGAACAGAGAATTTCTAATTTTCTATTATGGCAATTAGCATATTCAGAATTAGCTTTTACAGATAAATATTGGCCTGACTTTAATGAAGAAGATTTGAAAAAAGTAATTATGGATTTCCAAGGGCGTGATCGCCGATTTGGTAAATTATAAAGAGAGAATATATGAAACAACGTACAATTACGGCAGTGATTGCCTTAATTTTATTTATACCAATTGTTGTTGCAGGTGGCTATTGGATTGATTGGCTTGCAGCAGCATTAGCAGCAGTTGGAATTAGTGAAATTTTTTTGATGAAGAAGCAAATTCTTTTATCAATTGATTTTTTATTGGCTCTACTTGCTACATTGACCTGGACGGTTCCCAAGACATTTTTTAATGTCTTTCCAAAAGAAGTAACTAGACCTGGGATTTATTTTACGATGGTTATGTTGCTTTTGACATGGACAGTCTTATCAAAGAACAAAACCAGCTTTGATGACGTTGGTGTTTATACGCTAGCATCTCTATATATCGGAACGGGTTTTCATTACTTAGCAGCTATTCGAAATATTGACCATGGATCGATGTTAGGACTAGCTTTATTAGGCTATGTCTTTGTTGTGGTTTGGTCAACGGACATTGGTGCTTACATGATTGGCAAAAAGTTTGGAAAGCATAAATTATGGCCTGTGATTAGTCCCAATAAAACTTGGGAAGGATCTATAGGTGCAGTTGTTTGTGCAATTGCTTTTTCTGCAATCTATATTAATGTAGTACCATTAGTAAAAGATTATAGTTATCTTATCTGGACTAGTGCTATTTTATCAATTGTTGGTCAAATGGGTGATTTAGTAGAATCTGCTTATAAACGTTATTACGGAGTAAAGGATTCAGGTAAAATTTTGCCAGGACATGGTGGTATTTTAGATCGCTTTGATAGCATGTTATTTGTTTTACCTGTAATCGCTCTATTTTTTATTAAGGGATAAATATGACTACAGTTTTAATTTTTCTAGTCATTTTTGGACTATTAGTATTTGTACATGAATTTGGTCACTTTTTCGTTGCGAAAAAAAGTGGTGTTTTAGTGCGAGAATTTTCTATTGGAATGGGTCCCAAACTATTCCAAACTAGAAAGAAAAATACCAGTTATACCGTACGCTGGCTTCCATTAGGGGGATATGTGCGATTAGCTGGTAAAGATGATATTAGTACAATTGATCCAGGGACCAATGTTATTTTGGCTTTAGATGAGGCGGGTAAAGTTGTACGAATCGACGCTTCAGAATCTGATATAACGATTTCAGGCATTCCTTTACAAGTAACTAAGGCTGATTTGGTAAAAGACCTCACTATTCAGGGTTATGAAAATGGTGATGAAAGCAAAGAATTTAAGTATTCCGTTGATCATGATGCAACAATCATTGATAATACCGGGACAGAATTAACAATAGCTCCTGAAGACACACAATTCCAAAATGCTAAAATTTGGCAAAAAATTGCGACCAATATTGCAGGACCACTGATGAATATAATTTTAGGTTTTGTAATTTTTATTATTTGGTCAATATCAACAGTTGGTCCTTCAACAACAACTGTTGCACGAACTTTGGAAGATTCACCAGCAAGTACTGTTTTGAAGAAAAATGATCAATTAGTTGCTGTAAATGGGAAAAAAGTTACTAGTTTTGAGAATTTTAGTGAAAGAGTTGCTGAAAATAAAAGCAAAACAATGCAACTAACTATTAAGCGAGGCAACAAAACAAAGACTGTTTCTCTTAAACCCAAACTCGTTAAGTACAATGGTGAAAAAGCATATCAAATTGGGATATATGCTAAATCTGATGAACGTTTTTCTGTGAAATTGGCTAGAGGGTGGAACATGGCTGTGAATACAACCGGTTTGATTTTTAAAGCGGTTGGTAATTTAATTAGTCATTTTAGCTTAAACAAGTTATCAGGTCCTGTAGGGATTTATTCTCAGACTAGTCAAGTAAGCAAGTTTGGTATTTCAGCTGTTGTAGTCTTTTTAGCTATGATATCAATTAATTTGGGAATCATGAATTTGTTACCAATTCCTGGATTAGATGGCGGCAAGCTCTTATTGAATCTAGTTGAATTGATTCGCGGAAAACCAATTTCTGAAGAACATGAAACTGCAGTTGAAATTGCTGGAGTTGTATTTTTATTAATTTTGATTATATTAGTAACAGGTAACGACATTTATCGCTACTTTATTAAATAAATTATTTAGGGAGTTAATTATGCGACAATCGAATTTTTTTATGCCAACTTTGAAAGAAGCTCCTGCTGATGCAGTAGCAGCAAGTCATAAAATAATGATTAGAGGTGGATATATACGTCAGGTAACTGCTGGTGTGTATTCATACTTACCTTTAGGCTATCGGGTATTACGTAAAGCTGAAAGAATCATTGAAGAAGAAATGGATCGGATTAATGTTCCCGAAATGATTATGCCACATTTATTGCCAGCTACTTTGTGGCAAGAATCTGGTCGTTACTATAAATATGGTGATGAAATGTTTAAGCTAAAAGATCGTCATGGTCGTGATAGTCTTTTAGGTCCAACTCATGAAGAAACATTTACTGAAATTATTGCTAAAAACTTAAAGAGTTACAAGCAAATGCCTCTTGCACTTTACCAAATTCAAACTAAGTTCCGTGATGAAAATCGTCCAAGATTTGGTTTATTGCGCGGTCGTGAATTTGTAATGCTTGATGGCTACAGCTTTGCAGCTACAAAAGAACAGTTAGATAAGCAATTTGATGACCAAAAAGCAGCTTACAAGCGTATCTTCAAACGTGCAGGTGTTACTGTTCACCCTGTTATTGCAGATTCTGGTACAATGGGTGGTAAAAACTCAACAGAATTTCAAGCTCCAGCAGCAATTGGGGAAGACACCATTGCTACTAATGAAAAAGGTACATATGCTGCAAACCTTGAAATGGCAAAGAGCATTGATACCTTTAAGCAAGAACCTGAAGAATTGAAGCCAATGGAAAAAGTTGCTACACCTGGTTGCGAAACTATTGAACAATTGACTGAATTTTTGCGTGTGCCTGCTACTAGAATTGTGAAGAGTATCTTGTACATGGCTGATGACCAAAAGATTTTAGTCTTAATTCGTGCTGATAAGCAAATTAACGAAGTAAAATTGGGTCATTTATTAGATGCAAATGAAGTTCGTGAAGCAACTGCAGAAGAATTGGTTAATGTTACTGGTAGCGAAAAAGGTGGAGTTGGTCCAGTTAAAGCTGATTGGGCAGATAAGATTATCGCTGATGAAACAGTTAAGGACTTGTACAACATTGTTGTTGGGGCAAATGAAACTGGTTATCAATTCCAAAACGCTAATTTGAATCGTGACTTCAAAGTTGATGAATTTTCAGACATTAGAACTGCAAATGAAGGTGAACCAGATCCAGTTGATCATTTGCCTCTTCAATTTACTACTTCAATTGAAGTTGGACACATCTTTAAGTTGGGTACCTACTATACTGAAACTATGGGTGCTGATTTCCTTGATCAAAATGGTAAAGCACAACCAGTTATTATGGGCTCATACGGTATTGGTGTAACAAGAATGTTATCTGCAGCAGTTGAGCAAAACTTGACCGAACACGGTGTTGCATGGCCAAAGGAAATTGCACCATTTGCTCTTCACCTGATTCAAATGAAGATGAAGGATGAAGTTCAAACTAAATTAG
This sequence comes from Lactobacillus mulieris, assembly GCF_007095465.1. Taxonomy (GTDB): domain Bacteria; phylum Bacillota; class Bacilli; order Lactobacillales; family Lactobacillaceae; genus Lactobacillus; species Lactobacillus mulieris. The sequence goes on along the minus strand of NZ_SDGL01000005.1, from coordinate 119,391 downwards.
CAGAAAGTTTATATGCTAAATTTAGCGATAAATATGACGTTCTTTATGATGATCGTAATGAACGTGCAGGTGTTAAATTTGCAGATGCAGATTTAGTAGGAGCACCATTAAGAATTACAATTGGTAAGAAAGCTGCCGATGGTATTGTTGAAGTTAAGCGTCCCCTTGATGAAAAGGCAAGTGAGGTAACTTTAGCAGAACTTGAAGCATTAGTTGCAAAAGAATTGGATTAGGTAATATTTGTGGCAGATTCAAATAAACTTTTTTTAAGATTTTTGAAGCAGATTAAGTTTCCCAACTCTTTTAGTGACAATGATTTACTCGAAAAGGGTAAAATCGAAAACGTGGATGTTTACGGAAAAAAGCGTAAGTGGGATATCCACGTTTTTTTTGATACGCCACTAAAGTTTGATACTTATGAAGCATTAATTAAGCTCACAGAACAAGAATTTAGTCCCTTTGTTGATGTGAATATTATGATATCAACGGCTGACGGTTCGGATAGATATTTGCCTGATTATTGGTCATTTGTGGTTAGTCATACTGAAAATATGACTGTAATGGCTCGTGAATGCTTGTCTAGTAAAAAGCCAGTTAAAGTTGCAAGTGATTGGATAATTGGAGTTGAAACTCCGATGCTTGCCAATTCGATTTCACAATCTGATTTAGATAATTTGAGTTTTGATTTGCGTAGATATGGTTTCTTTAATATAAAGTTGAAACTGCAAGTTAAGAATCAAAATGAAGAAGCAAATCTGGCAAGTTTGGAACAATTAGAACAGTTGCAAGCAGAACACGAAAAAAGCATGAATGAGGCTTTTAAAAATATTCCTCCTAAGCCTAAGAGAGTTGCACCAAATAATAATCGGCAAACAAGAGAAAAGAACTTTGGTAAAGCAGACATTCCTGCTAGTGAAATAATCGGAATGAAAGAGATTGAAGATGGGATGAGAAATATCGTCATCGAAGGAAATATCTTCAATATTGATTCCCATGAATTAAAATCTGGAGCTTATATTTTTTCAGGAGAAATTACTGACTATTCAGATTCTATTGCCTTCAAAAAATTTGTTAAAGATAAAGAGCAGATTGAAATGTTGAAGGGTATTAAGCCAGGAGTATGGGCTAGAATGTCTGGAAGTGCCTTAGATGATCAATATGTTCATGACGTTGTTTTTAATATTAATAATTTCAAAATTATTGAACATATTGGTCGGACAGAAAAGTATGAAGGTGATAAAAAGCGAGTAGAGCTCCATTTACATACTATTATGAGTCAGCTTGATGCAACTAATACTGCAACTGATTTTATCTCTACAGCTAAAAAATTTGGACAAAAAGCGATAGCAATTACAGATCACGGAGATGTACAGTCATTTCCTGAAGCATATAGCGCTGGCAAAAAACAAGAAATGAAAATTTTGTACGGATTAGAAGCTAATATGGTAGATGATCACGCTTTATTAGTTTTAAATCCAGCGCCTATGACTTATGAAAACCGTGAATTTGTAATTTTTGACGTTGAAACTACTGGTCTTTCATCAGTTTATGACACTATAATTGAAATTGGGGCCGTAAAAATGAAAGACGGCGAAGTGATTGAAAGATTTGATGAATTTATTAATCCGCATCATCCATTAAGTGAAACTACAATTAATTTAACTTCGATTACTGATGAAATGGTTTCAAAAGCTGATGATGAAGCTGAAGTTATAAAGAGATTTCAGGAGTTTTATGGAGATCGTCCTCTTTGTGGGCATAATGTTCAATTTGATGTGGGATTTGTTAATGCTGCGTTAAGAAGAAGTGGTTTAAAGGAAATTACTCAACCTGTCGTAGATACTTTAGAGGTTTCTCGTTTACTTCATCCTGAACAAACTAAACATACTCTTGATTCACTTTGTAAAAAGTATAATGTCGTTCTTGAACACCATCACCGTGCAAATCAAGATGCTGAGGCAACTGGATATTTGATGTTTAAATTGTTAGATGCGTTTAATGACAAGTTTGAGCAAGATGATTTAGGAAAAATGAATGATTATGCTAAATTTGGTCAAGTATATAAACGTGCTAAACCAGCTCATATGACAGTCTTAGCTTTAACCCAAAAGGGCTTAAAGAATATGTATAAACTAGTTTCTTTAGCAAGTACACAGTATTTTTATCGTGAACCTAGAACACCTATTTCAGAATTAAGAAAATATCGAGAAGGTTTGCTGTTTGGTAGTGGTTGCTGGAAGGGTGATGTATTCATCACCATGATGCAAAAGGGTTATGATGAAGCAAGAGAAAAAGCCAAATTCTATGACTTTTTAGAAGTTCAACCACCAGCTGCGTATTCACAATTAATAGCAGATGAATTGATTAAAGATGAGAATCAATTAGAAGAAATTCTAAAAAACATTTACAAATTAGGTCAGGAATTGAATATCCCAGTTGTTGCAACAGGGGATTGTCATTATCTAAATCCGGAAGATAAAATTTATCGAGAAATTTTAATTGCAGCTCAAAGATCAAATCCTAATCGTAATAAACCACAACCAAAATTGCATTTTTATTCTACTCAAGAGATGTTAGATGCTTTTAGTTTTATGGGAGAAGATATTGCTAAAGAAATAGTGATTGATAATACTAATAAAATCGCTGATGAAATTGAAGATATTGCTCCCGTAAAAAGTGGTCTTTATCCACCACACATTAAAGATGCAGATCAACAAATGACAGATTTAACCTATAATAAAGCCTATGAATTGTATGGAAAGCCATTACCTAAAATTGTTAAAGACCGAATTGAATTAGAACTAAATTCAATTATTTCTAATGGGTATGCTGTTATTTATTTGATTTCACAAAAACTAGTGGCCAAGTCTAATAAAGATGGATATTTGGTTGGTTCTCGTGGGTCAGTTGGATCTAGTCTGGTTGCAACAATGTCTGGAATTACAGAGGTAAATCCTTTGGCGCCACATTATCGTTGCCCTAAATGTAAATATTCACATTTCTTTGAAAATGGTGAATATGGATCAGGGTTCGACTTGCCAGACAAAAAGTGTCCAGAATGTGGTACAGAATTAGTAAAAGATGGCCAAGATATTCCATTTGCAACTTTCTTGGGATTCCATGGTGACAAGGTTCCAGATATTGATTTGAATTTCTCAGGAGATTATCAACCTGTAGCTCATAATTATATTAGAGTTATGTTTGGACCAGCTAATTCATTTAGAGCGGGAACTATTTCTACTGTTGCAGATAAGACAGCTTATGGATATGCTAAGCATTTTGAAGAAGAACGTAATTTAAACTTGCGTTCCGCTGAATTAGATCGCTTAGCAACTGGGACGTCAGGTGTTAAAAGAACCACAGGTCAGCACCCAGCTGGGATTGTTGTAGTTCCGGATGACATGGATATATATGATTTTACTCCAGTGCAATATCCGGCAGATGATTTAAATGCAGCTTGGTTAACAACACACTTTGATTTCCACTCAATTCACGATAATATCTTAAAGTTTGATATTCTTGGACACGATGATCCAACTATGATCAGAATGTTGCAAGATTTAAGCGGAGTTGACCCAATGACAATACCACCTGATGATCCAGGAGTTATGTCATTATTTTCTGGAACAGATATTTTAGGAGTAACTCCTGAACAAATAGCTTCAAAGACAGGAACACTGGGTGTACCAGAATTTGGAACAAAATTTGTTCGCGGAATGCTTGAAGAAACAAATCCAACGACTTTTTCTGAATTGCTACAAATCTCAGGATTATCACATGGTACTGATGTTTGGCTAGGAAATGCAGAAGACTTAGTTAACAATGGAACTTGCAAATTAAAGAATGTTATTGGATGTCGTGATAATATTATGATGGACTTGATTCACTGGGGAGTTAAGCCAGAAGTAGCCTTTTCAACAATGGAATCTGTTCGACATGGTCGTGGAATTAGTGATGATGATATGGCTGTCTTAAAAAAGAACAATAATATTCCTGATTGGTATATTCCATCTTGCTTGAAAATTAAGTATATGTTCCCTAAAGCACATGCTACTGCCTATATTTTAATGGCTTTGCGAATAGCTTGGTTTAAGGTTTACTATCCAGTGATTTATTACACTTCATATTTTTCAGTTAGAGCAGATTTGTTTGACCTTGTGGCTATGAGCCATGGTAAAAATTCTGTTAAAGCGGCTATTAAGAAGATTCAAGATCAAGGAAATGATGCAAGTGCTAAAGATAAATCTTTATTAACAGTTTTGGAAATTGCCAATGAATGCTTAGAACGTGGTATAAAAATAAAAATGGTAGATGTCAATGAATCAGAAGCGTTAAACTTTAAGATTATTGATGATCACACTATTTTGGCACCATTTAATGCTGTTCCTGGTTTAGGTGATAATGCTGCTAAGCAAATAGTTGCAGCAAGAGCTGAACAGAAATTCTTATCCAAGGAAGATTTAAGAACGAGAGGTAAAGTTTCACAAACTATTATGGATTATTTAGAAGTCAATGGTGTTTTGGAAGGGATGCCTGAGCAAAATCAATTGTCGCTATTTTAATTTTTGCTAGATTGTGATATAATAACAAACGTAGTTCGAATAGCCAATTCGAGTGAGCAGTAATGCTCACTCTTTTTAGTACGGAGGAAGATTTTTTGACAAAAATCATTGATCTTGTAACGGATTTAGTTACCCCTTTAGCTGAAAAGCGTGGGGACGAATTAGTTGATGTTGAATACGTAAAAGAAAAAAATCAATATTATTTGCGTATCTATGTTGATCGCGGAGAAAGTGGAATTGACATTGAAGAAATTGCCGCTTTAAGTGAAATAGTTTCTGAAGAACTAGATAAGTTAAATCCTGATCCTTTTACAGAACCATATATGTTGGAGTTATCTTCACCAGGTTTGGAACGTCCAATTAAGAATGAACGCGATTGGAATAAGGCTTTAAATAAATATATCCACGTAGCTTGCTACCAAAAGATTGATGGACAAAAGTCTTTTGATGGTACTTTATTAAGTAGAGATAATAAAAAAATTACGTTAAAAATCAAGATTAAAACTCGGACTAAAGAGTTGGAAATCCCAATTGGGGCAATTGCAAACGCTCGATTTGCAATTGAATTTTAGAAAGGGCTGATTAAAAACTTATGACTAAAGAAATGTTAGAAGCTTTTGCCACTTTAGAAACTGAAAAGGGTATTAAGCAAGAAATTATTGTTGATGCAATTAAGGCTGCCCTTGTAGCAGCATATAAAAAGAATTACAATCAAGCCCAAAATGTTGAAGTTGACTTGGATGAAAGAAAGGGTAACTTCAAAGTGATGGCTATTAAGACGGTTGTTGATGAAGTTCAAGATGATCGCTTAGAAGTTAGCTTGAAAGATGCACTCGAAATTAATAAAGCATATGAAGTGGGCGATGAAATTAAATTTGAAGTAACTCCTAAAGATTTCGGGAGAATTTCAGCTCAGACAGCTAAGCAAGTAATTATGCAACGCCTTCGTGAAGCTGAAAGAAATCACATTGTCAGCGAATATTCACAATATCAAGATGAACTTGTGACAGGTGTTGTAGAACGTCATGATAATCGTTTTGTTTATGTCATGATTGACAAAGTTGAAGCAGTTATGCCACGTGGCGACCAAATGCCAAATGAAGTATACAACCCACAAGATAAGATTCGAGTTTTGGTAACTAAAGTGGGTAATGATACTAAAGGAGCTCAAATTGTTGTTTCAAGAACTGCACCAGATATGGTTAAGCGATTATTTGAACAAGAAGTTCCTGAAGTTTACGATGGTACTGTTCAAATTGTATCGGTAGCACGTGAAGCTGGAGATAGAACCAAGATTGCTGTTAAATCAGATGATCCTAACATTGACCCTGTTGGTACTTGTGTAGGTCCAAAGGGAGCTCGTGTTCAAAATGTAGTTAATGAATTAGGTGGAGAAAATATTGATATTGTAAAATATGAAGATGATCCAGCTGACTTCATTGCTAATGCTCTTAATCCTGCAGAAGTAATTGCTGCTCAATTTGGTGAAGATGAAGATGAAAAGAGTGCATTAGTTATCGTTCCTGATTACCAATTATCTTTAGCAATTGGTAAGAAAGGACAAAATGTACGTCTTGCTGCTCGTTTAACAGGCTATAAGATTGATATTCGTCCAGAATCTCAAGTTGAATTTGTTGATGAAGACAATGGAAACAGTGAAAATGCTGGTGAAGAAAAACCAGCAGATAATGAAGAATAGGTGATTTTTTTGAAAAAAAGAAAAGTCCCAATGAGAAAAGATTTGTTGACGAACACTATGCAGCCAAAAAAAGATTTGGTAAGAATTGTCATCAACAAAGAAAAAGAAGTTTCAGTTGATCCAACTGGTAAAAAACCGGGACGTGGAGCCTATGTTTCATTAGAACCTGAAAAGATAACTGAAGCTCAAAAGAACAAGATTTTAGACCGAAGTTTAGGTACTAAAATTGATGATAGTTTTTATAAAGAACTTTTTGAATATGTGGATCATCAAAAGGCAAGAAAAGAATTATTTGGTGATAAATAAGTGCATAATCGTGAAAAGACAATAAATTTTTTAGGACTAATTCAAAGAGCCGGAAAACTGGTTTCTGGCACAGATATGGTGATTTCATCAATAAAAGCTAGAAAGGTTAAATTAGTAATTATAGCTAGTGATCTGTCGCAGGCAACTCGGCAAGAAGTTGTAAGCTTAGCGCAAAAAAACAGTTTGCCAATTATTGATGAATTTTCTGAGCTTGAAATATCTCAAGCAATTGGTAAAGCTAGAAAAGTTTTAGCAGTTAGCGATTTGGGATTTAGTAAAGCACTACAAAAGAAATTAAATGAAGGAGTGTGATCTGATGGCTAAGCAGAGAATATATGAATTAGCAAAGCAATTAGGTTTGAATAATAAGGTCTTGGTTGATAAGGCTAAAGAATTAGGCTTTAATATCAAAAACCACATGTCATCACTTTCTGATACAGAAGTGAATGAATTGAAAAATAAGGTGAAGCCTTCCACTCCAGCTAAGAGTCAAAATGATGAAAAGAAAACAGAAAAAAAAGATAATAAAATCAAACTTTCTGTTTCCTCAATCAGAAGACCAGCTTCACAATCAAAGAATCATTCAAAGCATCAACATAGTGATCAAGCTAAAAAGCGTAGCAATGATTCTTCAAACAAGCGACGCAATCGTCACGAAAGTAATAAAAAACAAAATAATAAGTCACCTAAAGTCAATAAGGCTAGAGACTTATTAGCAGAACTCCAACAAAAGCAACGTGCTGAAGAAACAACATTAGCCAAAGAATCTGAAAAAGCTCGTAAAATTTGGCACGAAGAAAAGAATAAAGTTCAGAACGAAGATACAGAAAACCAAAATTCTCAAAAGAAAGATACTAACGAAGTGACTAATCAACCAGAAGAAAAGAAAACCAAAAAGGTTTTAGGACCAAAAATTCTTAAACCATCTCCTGCTAGAAATCGTCCTAAGACTGAAGAAAATAAGCAAAAACAAAATCAGAAATCAAAACCTAAGAGAAAACCAGCTATGAATCGGACACCACAAATTCCGGTAATGCCAGAAGAAAGTGTTAAACCTGATTCACGTAGAAATGGTAATGGACACGGCAGAAATACTGGAAAACCAGGTAGAAAGGGCCGTGACAATAATAACTTTGACCGTCGTAATGAACATTTAGATAAGATGGAAAGAAGAAAACGGAAGAACAAGCATAATAATCATGCTGAAGAAGTTAGAAAGCCAAAAACAGTTCGTAAAGAACGTCCATTACCTGAAGTACTTGTGTTTGAAGAAGGTATGAATGCACAAGACTTAGGTAAACTTTTACACAGAGAACCAGCTGAAATTGTTAAAAAGCTTTTTCTGCTTGGTGTTATGACTAACCAAAACCAATCCCTTGATAAAGATACAATTGAACTTTTAGCTGCAGAATATGGTATTGAATCAAAGGAAAAAGTTCATGAAGATATTTCCGATATTGATAATCTTTACCAAAAAGAAGTTGAAGCTTCTAAAGAGTCTAAGCATCAAGAAAGCAGACCGCCAGTTGTAACCATTATGGGTCACGTTGACCATGGTAAGACTACTTTGCTTGATAGATTACGTCATACTAATGTTTCAGAACATGAAGCTGGTGGTATTACTCAAAAAATCGGTGCTTACCAAGTTCGTGTTGATGATCGTTTAATTACATTCCTTGACACACCTGGTCACGCTGCCTTTTCAAATATGCGTGCTCGTGGGGCTGAAGTAACTGATATTGTTGTTTTAGTAGTAGCAGCTGATGATGGTGTAATGCCTCAAACCATTGAAGCGATTGACCATGCCAAAAGTGCAGGTGTTCCAATTATTGTTGCAATTAATAAGATGGATGCACCAGGTGCAAACCCAAGTCACGTTACAGAACAGTTAATGAAATATAACTTAATTCCTGAAGATTATGGTGGAGATACTATCTTTGTTAAGATTTCTGCTAAAACAGGGGATAACGTTGAAGAATTATTGCAAATGATTCTTTTACAGGCTGATGTTCTTGAACTTAAAGCAGATCCTCATCAAAAAGCAATTGGTACAGTTGTTGAAGCACGTTTGTCACGTGGTCGTGGTCCAGTAGCAGATATCTTAGTTCAACAAGGTACTCTTGAAGTAGGTGACCCAATTGTTGTCGGAAATACATTTGGACGTGTTCGTGTTATGACAAATGATAAGGGACGCCGAGTTAAGAAAGCTACTCCATCAATGCCAGTTGAAATTACTGGTTTGAATGATGTACCAGAATCAGCTGATAAGTTTGTAGTCTTTGAAGATGAAAAGACAGCACGTGCAGTTGGTGAACAACGTGCCCAAAATGCTTTGCAAAAGCAACGTGAGAAGGTACAACATGTTACTCTTGATAACTTATTTGATACAATGAAACGTGAAAACATGAAGGAAGTTGGCATTGTATTAAAGGCTGATGTTCAAGGGTCAGTTGAAGCTCTTTCTCAATCACTTGAAAAGATTGAAGTTGAAGGCGTACGAGTTAATATTATTCACTCAGGAGTAGGTGCAATTAATGACTCTGATGTTACGTTAGCAAGTGCTTCAAATGCTTTCATTATTGGATTTAACGTTCGGCCAACTGCAACTGCTAAATCACAAGCTGAAAGTGATGAAGTTGATATTCGCTCATACAGCGTTATTTATAAAGCAATCGACGATGTAGAAGCAGCCATGAAGGGTATGCTTGAACCAACATACGAAGAAAAAGTAACTGGTAACTTAACTATTCGTGAAACTTGGAAAGTTTCAAAAGTTGGTACAATTGCTGGTGCATTTGTTGATTCAGGATATATTCATAGAGATAGCGGTATTCGTGTTATCCGTAATGGTGTTGTTATCTATGATGGTCAAGTGGCCTCCCTTAAGAGATTTAAAGATGATGTTAAGGAAGTTAAGCAAGGCTTCGATTGTGGTTTAACAATTGAAAACTATAATGACCTTAAAATTGATGATGAGCTTGAAGCATATGAAATGCAAGAAGTTAAGCCTAAGTAAGGAGAACTAGCATGAAACACAGAATAGGTCGGGTTGAAGGAGAAATTTTGCGAGAATTATCAAAAATTTTGCAAAAAAAGATTCGTGACCCACGTTTGAGTGATGTAACCTTGACTGCTGTTGAATGTACCAATGATTTCTCTTATGCTACAGTTTATTATTCTTTATTGACTGAAGATGGAAATAAAGAAAAAGAAGTAGCCGAAGGTTTAGAAAAAGCAAAGGGATTAATGAGACACTTATTAGGCCAAGAATTGACTGTTTATAAAGTGCCTGAATTAATCTTTAAGAGAGATACTTCGGTACAATACGGTAGTAAAATTGATAAATTAATTGCTCAACTAAAAAAGCAAGAAAATGACAGATAAAAAAGCGCCCTAGGGCGCTTTTATTGTAGGTGGAAATATGATAAATGGAATTTTAGTGATTAATAAAAGTAAGGGTATGACGAGTGGAGATGTTGTCTATAAATTAAGAAAAATTTTAAAAACCAGAAAAATTGGTCATGCTGGGACGCTTGATCCAGAAGTAGAGGGAGTCTTGCCGATTGCAATTGGACAGGCAACTAAATTAATTGAATTAATGCATGAAAGACCAAAATCATATACTGGTAGAGGGTTATTAGGCTTTTCTACTGATAGTTATGATACAGAAGGAAAGGTTTTGCAAAGAAAAGCTGTATCTGAAAAAATTCCTTTAGAAGAAATTCAAAAAGGGATGAATAGCTTTTTAGGCAAAATAGATCAAGTCCCACCAATTTATTCTGCAGTCAAAGTAAATGGAAAACGACTTTATGAGTATGCAAGAGAAGGGATTCAAGTAACTCGACCTGTAAGAAGTGTAGAGATTTTTAAATATAAGCTACTAGAACCTGTTAATTACCAAAATGAACAAGAAGAATTTGGCTTTAACATTGAGTGTTCCAAAGGAACGTATGTAAGAAGCTTAGTAAATGATTTGGGTGAAAAATTAGGTTACCCAGCAGTTATGACATATTTACAAAGAACTAGTAGTTCGGGTTTTAATTTAGAGAAAGCAGTGAAGCTAGAAGAATTAGAAGCCAATCCTGAATTAGTTCTTAAATATATTTTGCCAATTGATTCATTCTTTGCTGATTATGAAACAATTGATATGAGCGAACAAATTTGGAAGAAAGTTAAAAATGGGAATGCGATTTCATTAAGAAATGATGCAAAAAAGATCGCTTTACGCTACAATAAAAAAGTCAAAGCAATTTATGAATTGAAATCGCATACATATAGACCATATTTAATGCTTTTACAAAATGAATAATAGTAGAAGGAATCAATTTTGGAAATAATTCATCTTAGTTATCCTATTAAAAAAGAATTAACTCGCACTCATGTAGTTTTGGCTTTGGGGTTTTTTGATGGGGTACATATTGGACATCAAAAATTAATTAAACGCGCTCAAGAAGTAGCAAAGAAAAAAAGTTTACCTTTAATGGTATTGACTTTTGATCGCCATCCTAAAGAAATCTATTTAGGTAGAACGGATTTTGAATATTTGGATAATCTTCCTGAAAAAGCTGAAAAAATGGAAAAATTGGGAGTTGACTATCTTGCTGTTGCTCCATTTACAGAGGGCTTTAGTAAGTTAAGTCCACAAGAATTTGTCGATCAAGTTATCATAAAATTAAAAGCAGATGCGGTAGTAGCTGGATTTGATTATACTTATGGGCCAAAAGATATTGCTAATATGGAAAATCTACCATATTTTGCAAAAAATAGATTTGAAATTGTTATTTTGCCTGAACAAACTAGTGGTGGTTGCAAAATAGGTTCAACTGCAATTAGACAAGCAATTCGCAATGGAAATTTAGAATTAGCTACTAATTTGTTAGGAAGTCACTATATAATGTCAGGAATTGTTGGACATGGTTTACGCAATGGGCATAAACTTGGCTTCCCGACAGTTAATTTGGTTTTAAATGATCGCAAAGTTATTCCTAAAATTGGAGTTTATGCAACAAGAACTTTGGTTCATGGCAAGTGGTATGATTCAATGACTAGTGTTGGCTATAACGTAACAATCCAAACTGGTAAAAAAATTTACATAGAGTCACATTTATTTGATTTTGATGAAGATATTTATGATGAAGAAATAAGTATTGAATGGTATCACTATACTAGAGGCGAAATAAAATTTTCTAGTTTAGATGAATTAAAAGAGCAACTTATTAAAGACGAGAAAGAAATTCGGAAATACTTTAAGAATATAAAGAACTAGGTAACTAGTTCTTTTTTTGCATAAAAAATTAGCAAAGGACTTGCATTAGTGCTAATTTATTAGTATATTATTCATGTTAGCACCTGAGAGTTATGAGTGCTAATTAAGAGGTCGAGAATATGTTAACCGAACGTCAAGAGCTTATTTTGAAAACAATCATTAAGGACTTCACGCAGACGCATGAGCCCGTAGGCTCCAAAACTGTGATGAGTCAACTGCCAATGAAGGTTTCTAGTGCAACCATTAGAAATGAAATGGCGGTGTTAGAAGAACAAGGTCTTATTGAAAAGACACATTCTTCAAGTGGTCGTATTCCATCAAGTGATGGTTATCGCTACTACCTTGATCATTTAGTTGAACCATTACAACTACCTGAGTCTGTTTATAATCAAATTGTTTGCCAATTGGATCGTCCATTTCATCAAGTGAATGAAATTGTGCAAGAAGCAGCTAAGATTTTGTCAGATTTGACAAATTATACTGCTTTTGCAGAAGGGCCAGAATCCAGACATGTTTTAATAACTGGTTTTAGGATTGTCCCTTTATCTAATCGACAAGTTATGGCAATTTTGGTTACAAATAATGGAAATGTTCAAAGCCAAGTCTATTCTCTACCAAGATTTACTAATGGTGAAGAAATAGAAAAGGCTGTTCGTTTAATAAATGATGAATTGGTTGGTAAAAGCTTATCAGCTGTTTCACCAGAAATGCTTAGTGAGTTAGTGAGTCACCAATTAGGTGGCAATGCTGATGATTTATTAAGTTTGCTAGCAGACGTCTTGAAAGATGCGGCTAGTGAACAGATGTATGTTGATGGTCAAATAAATCTTTTGAATAATGCTACAGGCAATGTTCAAGACATTCGATCTTTGTATGAAATGTTTGATCAAAATGACATGATTAGTAGCTTATTGAGTTTTGAAGGTGATGATTCTGATGAGCATTTTCCAGTTCAAGTTAAATTGGGTTCAGAACTTCCAAGTGATTTACTAAAAAATTATAGTTTACTTACAGCAAGCTATAGTGTTGGAAGTCATGGCAGAGGCACAATTGCCTTATTGGGACCAACGAATATGCCTTATTCACAAATGATTGGTTTAATGGAATATTTCAGACAGGAATTAGCGAAGAAACTACTCGATTATTACGGAAAATTTCAGTAAAGGAGGGAAGGTCTTGAGTAAAAAAGAATTTCCAAGTGAAAAAGACCTTGATCAAAAGCCTAAAGAAGATTTAAAGCATAAGGAAACAAAAATAACTTCTTCTAAGGCTGATAAAGATACCCAAAAAGTTGGGGAAGATCTTGCTAAAGAAATTGAGCAATTAAAAGCTGCAAAAGCTGAACTTGAAGATAAATATCTACGAAGTGAAGCTGAAATTCAAAATATGCAAAATCGCTACAATAAAGAACGTGCGCAACTTATTAAATATGAATCCCAATCTTTAGCAAAGGATATTTTACCAGCAGTTGATAATTTGCAAAGGGCTTTAAGTGTAAAAGTAGATGATGAAGCTTCTAAACAATTAAAAAAGGGTGTTGAAATGACCTTAGATGCTATGGTTAAGGCAATGGCTGATCATGGTATTACTGAAATTAAGGCTGAAGGTGCAAAATTTGATCCTAATTTGCATCAAGCTGTTCAAACAACAGTTGCAGAAAATGATGAACAAAAAGATCACGTTGTTCAAGTTTTGCAAGCGGGCTATCAATATAAAGATCGGACTTTACGTCCAGCAATGGTTATTGTTGCCCAATAATTAATTAAGCTTATTTAAAAAATAAAAAGAAATAAGAAAGGACTTTTTGATATGTCAAAAGTTATTGGTATTGACTTAGGGACTACTAACTCAGCAGTTGCTGTTTTGGAAGGTAAAGAACCAAAGATTATTACTAACCCTGAAGGTAACAGAACTACACCATCTGTAGTTGCTTTCAAGGATGGAGAAATTCAAGTTGGTGAAGTAGCAAAGCGTCAAGCAATCACTAACCCAAATACTATTGTGTCAATTAAGCGTCACATGGGTGAAGCAGGATACAAGGTTAAGGTTGGCGACAAGAGCTATACTCCACAAGAAATTTCTGCGATGATTTTGCAATACATCAAGAAGTTCTCAGAAGATTATCTTGGTGAAGAAGTAAAGGATGCAGTTATTACTGTTCCTGCATACTTCAATGACTCACAACGTCAAGCAACTAAGGATGCTGGTAAGATTGCAGGATTAAATGTTCAAAGAATTATTAATGAACCTACTGCATCTTCACTTGCTTATGGTCTTGATAAAGATGAAGAAGATGAAAAGATTTTAGTATACGACCTTGGTGGTGGTACTTTCGACGTTTCCGTTTTGGAATTAGGTGACGGCGTCTTCCAAGTACTTTCTACTAATGGTGATACTCACCTTGGTGGTGATGATTTCGACCAAAAGATTATGAATTGGTTGATTGAAAACTTCAAGGCTGATAATGGTGTAGACTTATCTAAGGATAAGATGGCACTTCAAAGATTAAAGGATGCTGCTGAAAAAGCTAAGAAGGACTTATCAGGTGTAAGTTCAACTCATATATCACTTCCATTTATTTCTGCAGGTGAAAGTGGTCCACTTCACTTGGAAGCTGATTTAACTCGTGCTAAATTTGATGAATTAACTCATGACTTAGTTGAAAGAACTAAGATTCCATTTGATAATGCGTTGAAAGATGCTGGCTTAACTGTTAACGATATTGATAAAGTTATTTTAAACGGTGGTTCAACTCGTATTCCAGCTGTTCAAGAAGCAGTTAAGAAGTGGAGTGGCAAAGAACCTGACCACTCAATCAACCCTGATGAAGCTGTTGCCTTAGGTGCAGCTGTTCAAGGTGGTGTTATTTCAGGTGATGTTAAGGATGTTGTTTTACTTGATGTAACTCCTTTATCACTTGGAATTGAAACCATGGGTGGAGTCTTCACTAAGTTAATTGATAGAAACACTACTATTCCAACTTCAAAAAGCCAAATCTTCTCAACTGCTGCAGATAATCAACCAGCTGTAGATATTCACGTTTTGCAAGGTGAACGTCCAATGGCAGCTGATAACAAGACATTAGGTAGATTTGAGTTAACTGATATCCCAGCTGCACCACGTGGTGTGCCACAAATTCAAGTTACCTTCGACATTGACAAGAACGGTATCGTAAATGTTTCTGCTAAGGACATGGGTACTGGTAAGGAACAAAAGATTACTATCAAGTCATCATCAGGTTTATCCGACGAAGAAATCAAGCGTATGCAAAAAGAAGCAGAAGAACACGCTGATGAGGATAAAAAGAAGAAAGAAGAAGCAGACTTACGTAATGAAGTAGATTCATTAATCTTCACTACTGAAAAGACTTTGAAAGAAGTTGGCGACAAGGTTCCTGCAGATGAAGTATCTAAAGTTAAGGATGCTTTGGAAGCACTTAAGAAAGCTCAAAAAGATAACAACTTAGATGAAATGAAAGAAAAGAAGGACGCTTTATCTAAGGTTGCACAAGATTTAGCAGTTAAGTTGTATCAAGCCAATGGTGCTCAAGGTCAAGCAGGCCAAGCTGGTCCAAACCCATCAGATAATAATGATGGCAATAATGGAGATACTGTCAATGGTGACTTTAAAAAAGTAAACCCTGACAAGTAATGCTATAATGGTTGAAAGTTAAGGACTAATTTTAGTCCTTTTCTTTTATCAAAGATAAGGAGCGTTAGAAAATGGCGACAAGTCGCGATTACTATGACATTCTGGGATTGGATAAAAATGCGAGTGAGCAAGATATCCAGAGAGCTTACCGGAAGTTATCCAAAAAATATCACCCAGATATTAATAAAGCACCAGACGCAGAAGAAAAATTTAAAGAAGTTAACGAAGCTTATGAAGTATTACATGATAAGCAAAAACGCGCACAATATGATCAATTTGGCCAAGCTGGTGTAAATGGTCAGGCCGGATATGGTGCTGGTAATGGTCAATATGGTGATTTCAGTAACTTTAGTGGTTTTGGCGATATTTTTAGTGATATTTTTGGTGGAGCTAGTCAAAGACATGTTGATCCAACAGCCCCTGTTAAAGGTGACGATTTAGACTATACAATGACAATTGACTTCA
The DNA here is from genome assembly GCF_007095465.1 of Lactobacillus mulieris. Lineage (GTDB taxonomy): Bacteria > Bacillota > Bacilli > Lactobacillales > Lactobacillaceae > Lactobacillus > Lactobacillus mulieris. Next base: position 103,442 of record NZ_SDGL01000005.1, on the reverse strand, counting down.
TGGATGCCATTAAAGGTAAGACTTCTAACGTAACTTACACTAGAAGTGAAACTTGCGAAGTTTGTCATGGTACTGGGGCAGAGAAGGGAACCCATCCGATTACTTGTGACAAGTGTCATGGTAGTGGATATATGACAGTTACTCAACAATCCATGCTTGGTGTAATTCAAAGACAGACTTTATGTGATAAGTGTCATGGAAAAGGTGTTATTATTGAACATCCTTGTGCTACTTGTCATGGTGCAGGTCATACTGATAAAAAGCAAACTCTTGAAGTTAAGATCCCTGCTGGGATTGACAATGGTCAACAAATTCGATTGAGTGGTCAAGGTGAAGCTGGGAAAAATGGTGGACCTTATGGTGACTTATACATTGTCTTTCGAATTAGACCAAGTAAAGACTTCACTCGTCGTGGTAACACAATTTATACAACTGTTCCAATTTCATTTGCTCAAGCAACTTTGGGTGATGAAATTAAAATTAAGACTGTTAATGGCGAAACTAGTCTGAAAATCCCTGCTGGCACTCAACCTGGTGCTAAGTTCACTATTCGTGGAGAAGGTGTACCTTATCTTCGTGGAGATGGCAAAGGTGACCAGATCTCAACTGTTGAAGTAGTAATCCCTAAGTCAATTAACGACAAACAAAAACAAGCCTTGGTTGATTTCGTTAAAGCTGGCGGAGACTCAATAACTCCGCAGGAAAAAAACTTCTTTGAACGATTAAAAGACAAATTAGGCTAAATTATGAATTAGTAAAAAGAGCTGTAAGGCTCTTTTTTTGTTAGCATTGACTATAAAACTTAATATTATTTTACTTGAATTAATATATAGCTAAATATTAGTGAGATTTTCTCTTTTTATTTGTCCCTTAATGCCTATTTGCTATAATAGGAATAGACTAAAAAGGATGGAACTATATGGACCTCAAAAAACTTAAAGATTATCAAAAACACATTCGTAATTTTTCAATCGTTGCCCATATTGACCATGGTAAATCAACGATTGCTGATAGAATTTTGGAATTAACTGATACTGTTGCTCAAAGACAACTGAAAAGTCAAATGCTTGATGATATGCCTTTAGAGCGTCAAAGAGGTATTACTATTAAGTTAAACTCAGTTGAAGTAAAGTATCATGCTAAAGATGGCGAAGACTATATTTTTCACTTGATTGATACCCCAGGACACGTTGATTTTTCATATGAAGTATCACGTTCGCTTGCCGCATGCGAAGGGGCTTTGTTAGTAGTTGATGCTTCTCAAGGTGTACAGGCTCAAACTTTGGCTAACACTTATTTAGCAATTGATGATGATTTAGAAATTTTGCCTGTTATCAATAAAATAGATTTACCATCTGCAGACCCTGAAAACGCCAAAATGGAAATTGAAGAAATGTTAGGTCTTGATGCTAGTGATGCAGTTGAAGTTTCTGGTAAAACTGGATTAGGAATTCCAGAGTTGCTTGAGCGAATTGTAACTGACATTCCGGCACCACAGGGAGATTTGGAAGCACCTCTTAAGGCTTTGATTTTTGATTCTAAATATGATGATTACCGTGGGGTTGTTTTAGCTGTTCGAATTGAAGATGGAATGGTAAAGCCTGGAGACGAAATTGAAATTATGAATACTCACAAAAAGTATGAAGTTACTGAAGTGGGTGTTTCTAACCCTCATCCTGTAAAAAAAGATATGCTTGTTGCAGGAGATGTAGGTTATTTAACAGCTAATATTAAATCCGTTCGTGAAACTAGAGTTGGGGATACAATTACATCAGCAAAAAAGCCGACTGAAGAAGCATTACCAGGTTATCGACAAATTCCTCCAATGGTTTTCAGTGGGATGTATCCAGTTGATAATAGCAAATATGACGACTTGAAAGAAGCCTTAGAAAAGTTGCAATTAAATGATGCTGCACTTGAATTTGAACCTGAAACTTCAACTGCGTTAGGATTTGGTTTTAGATGTGGATTTTTAGGTTTGCTTCATATGGACGTGGTGCAAGAAAGATTAGAGCAAGAATTTGATCTTGATTTAATTATGACGGCTCCATCTACTGATTATCATGCGATAATGAACGATGGAACTACCAAGGTGATTGATAATCCTTCAGATTTACCAGATGCGGGTGAATATAAGGAAGTTCAAGAGCCATATGTTAAAGCTGAAATAATGGTTCCTAATGATTTTGTAGGTCCTGTAATGGAATTGTGTCAAAGAAAACGTGGCGAATTTCAAACGATGGACTATTTAGATAAATATCGAGTAAATGTTATTTATCATATTCCTTTAGCTGAAATAATTTTTGACTTTTTCGATGATCTTAAATCCTCAACTAAGGGGTATGCATCGCTTGATTATGAAATCATTGGCTATCGCGCAACTGATTTAGTAAAAATTGATGTCTTACTCAATAAAGAGCCAATTGATGCGTTAAGCTTTATTGCACACAGATCTGATGCACAGGCTCGTGCTCGCCAAATGACTTCATTATTGAAAAAGCTTATTCCTCGTCAGAATTTTGAAGTTGACATTCAGGGAGCTATTGGTGCAAAAATCATTTCACGTGCAACGATTAAACCATATCGTAAAGACGTTACAGCTCGGATTCATACTGGTGATCCGGATCGACGTGCAAAATTGCTTGATAAGCAAAAGCGTGGTAAGAAACGGATGAAGGCGGTTGGAAAAGTAGAAGTTCCACAGGATGCTTTCATGGCAGTTTTGAAAATGAATGATGACGATATCAAGGGAAAGTAAAATGACGGATGACAATAAACAAAAATTAAGTAAGAAATCTAAAACTAGCAAGAAAACAATTTTATTAAGAGTTTTAGCAGTTATTTTATTCATTGTTGGTATTATTTTGGTCTTTAATGGTCCAATTCAAGAGTATTTTGTTAAACAAAACCAAACTTCAACCTTGCAAGGACTAACGAAAAAAACAGTAGCAGCTAATCAAAAGAAAAAAGGAATGTTTGATTATAGCAAGGTACAGGATATTGATATTGCCAAGGTTACGCGTTCACGTGTAAAAAATACCGCTAATGCTATAGGTGCAATTGCGATTCCAAAAGTTAATCTATATTTGCCAATTTTGCTAGGATTAAGTGATGATTCATTGTCTACTGGTGCTGGTACAATGAGAGAAGATCAAGTGATGGGAAAAGGAAATTATCCATTAGCTGGTCACTATATGACTGCCAAAGGTGTTTTATTTTCACCAATTGAAGATACCAAAATTGGTCAAAAGGTATATTTAACTGACTTAAAGAAAGTTTATGTTTATAGAATTTACATGAAGCGAGTTGTAGATCCAACCGCTGTTTGGTTAGTCAATAATACCAAAAGTAATATCGTAACATTAATCACATGTGCTGACGGTGGTATAAATCGTTGGGCCGTTCGTGGTAAATTAATCCAGACCAAAAAAGCAACAACTAAGAACTTGAGTGTATTTAAATTAAAATAATGACTTGGAAAAAAAGAGAAGCAACAGAATTATCGAGTGAATTAATAGAAAAATATCAACTTAGCCCACTTACGGCTAAGTTATTTTCTTTGCGTGAAATTAACACAGATGAGAAATTAAATTATTGGCTTAATAGTACAGAGGAAGATTTTGCAGATCCATATTTAATGCATGGGATGCAAGAAACCGTTGATCGCATTAATCAAGCAATTGATAATTTTGAAAAAATTACAATTTATGGTGATTATGATGCAGATGGTATTACTGCTACAACAATTATGTATGAAACCCTAGCAATTTTAGGAGCAGATGTCCATTACTTTATTCCTGATCGTTTTAAAGATGGATATGGACCAAGTATGAAACGTTATCAACAAATCGTTGCAGATGGGACTAAATTAATTATTACCGTTGATAATGGTGTAACAGGGATTGAAGAAGTGAGGTATGCTCAAGATAATGGGTGTGATGTTATCGTGACAGACCATCATAGTTTTCAAGAGCAAATGCCTGAGGCAAAAGCAATAGTTCACTGTAATTATCCAAATCAAAAATATCCATTTGATGATTATTGTGGTGCTGGGGTTGCTTACACAATATGCCGCGCCTTAATGGAAGATACTATGCCTGAACTAATAGAATTAGCGATGATTGGGACAATAGGTGATATGGTGAAAGTATCTGGAGAAGGCCATATTATTGTTAAGCGTGGTTTAGAATTGCTAAATCATACGCAACGACCAGGATTACGCGCTTTAATTAAAGAAGCAGGGCTTGAGTTAGGGAATATTGATGAAACAGATACTGGCTTTCAAATTGCTCCAAGATTAAATGCAACAGGTAGATTAGCAAGTGCAAGATTAGCTGTTGATTTACTTTTATCAGACGACTTAGAGGAAGCCCAAAAATTAGCCAAAAAAGTTGAAGAATTAAATAATGAACGTAAAGAATTGACCCAAAAAGTATATGAGTCTGCTTTAAATCAAATAAAGAAATTTGGATACAATAGCCAAAATACTTTAGTTTTATATGATTCTAGCTGGCACGAAGGGGTTTTGGGTTTAGTAGCGAATAAAATAGTAGAAAAAGTTCATAAACCAACAATTTTACTCACTAAAAATGAAGATGGCTTAGTCAAAGGATCTGGAAGAAGTAATGCAGGTTTTAATTTATTTGAGGCCTTATTTAAATTAAAAGATTCTTTATTTGAAAATTTTGGTGGACATGATTTTGCTTGTGGTCTGTCACTAAAAGAAGATAAGATTAATTCTTTGCGGAAAGCATTTGAAAATAGTTATCAAGCTAGTTCGAATAATGCTATTGATTATTATGATTTGGATTTAGATACCAATAGTGTTGATTTATCAATTTTAGATGATATGAAAAAAGTTGGACCTTTTGGAACAGATAATCCAGAGCCGGTATATTGCGTTAAGGAACCAGAAATTTCTTCTTTATTTGTAATTGGAAAAGATAAAAACCACTTAAAATTTAATGTTGGCAACTTGAAAATAATAGGTTTTAATATGGCCTATTTGACTCAGAACTTGTTACCATATGTTACAGCAATTTATTTGAACATTAGTAAAAATATGTGGCAAAAGAAGCTTTCTCTGCAGGGGCAACTGAAATCAATAGATTTTGGTGTACCAAGTTTTTCTTTAGGCAAGAATAAGGCAATAGATTTTCGAAGACAAAGGCATATTTTAGGTTTTGCGGATCGGTTTGTTTTGTTTGATGAACATAATTTAAATAAGGCAGTTGGTCAGTTGGGAATTGACCAAGATAAAATTATTTTGGCAAAAGATTATGAAGGAAGCGGAGAGATTGTTACTTTGCTTGATGCGCCACATAATCGTCAGGAATTGGATCAAGTTCTAAAAAACGAATATCAGCAATTATATTTACGATTTATGATAGATCAATTACCAATTTCGATGATGCCTAGTCGAACAGAGTTTGCTAAAACATTAAAATATGTTTATTCACACCCCAATCTTAAACCAGAAGATTATCGGCTTGTAGCACCATATCTTGGTCTTGATGGAGATAGTATTTACTTTATTTTGAGGGTGTTTTTAGAGCTAGAGTTTGTTAAAATGGATAAGGCAGAACTTGTTCCAAATAAGGTGGCTAATCATAAAAAATTAACTGATTCGCGCTATTTCTTAGGGACGCAGTCACAGCTGAATTTTGTAACAAGTTTGAGAACCATGCCGTCTAGTCAATTGCTAGCGTATGTTAACCAGCATTTAAAATAACGGAGGTCGTTATCAACATGACAGTTGATTTTAAGAAGTATATTGCAAGCGTGCAGGATTTTCCTAATAAGGGAATTGTTTTTCGGGATATCACTCCTATCTTGTCTGATGGTGAAATCTTTAGAGCTGCAACTCATGAATTAGCAGAATATGCCAAAAAACGTGGTGCAGACGTAATTGTTGGACCAGAAGCACGTGGTTTTATTGTGGGATGTCCAGTTGCTACTGAATTAGGAGTAGGATTTGTTCCTGCAAGAAAGCCTCACAAATTACCTCGTGAAGTTGAAAGAGCATCATATGATTTAGAATATGGTTCAAATAGTTTAGAAATGCATAAAGATGCTATTAAACCAGGTCAAAAAGTTGTTATTTGTGATGACTTGATGGCAACAGCTGGAACTTTACATGCTGCTATTGAATTGATTGAACGGCTTGGTGGAGAAGTAGTTGGTGCAGCTTTTTATGTTGAATTACCTGATTTAAAGGGTAGAGAAAAGTTGCCAAATATTGATATCTTTTCACTTGTTCAATACCATGGTGCTTAATTATATTGAATAAGAAAAAGCTCACTTCATTTGAAGTGAGCTTTTTGCATATCAGAATTATCTATTTTTCATAATAGGCTGATAAATTAAGTCAATTATTATTGCGCTTATTAGAGAAACGATAATAACTAAGCCAAGATTAATTATCGAAATCTGTGTCATTGCAATTCCAAGTAACGCTAATGCAAAGGTTAAGGCTACATCAATAATTTGAACTGTACCTACTAAACGGGATGGATGTGATTGCCAGAAGTAAGTTTTGGTTCTAGTTATTAATACGATTAACATCGCACTTAACACGCAGTATACGTAAACCATTGTTCCAACTTGACCTTGCGTGAAACCTAGTTTATTGTTCATAAACCAAACAAATAAACAACCAATTAATGTCCAACCAGAAGCCAGTGACATTGAAACTTTTGCCATTCGGTCTATGTTCCAATTTTCAGGTTTATAAGTAATATGGGTATTGTCTGTTCCAATCATCATAGTAACCATATTATTCATAATAGTGTAAATAACCATCGCATTTAAGGCCATTGGTAGATATCCAAATAAAAGATATCCAAAGGTTAAAATCATTGTTAACTCAGCAGTTCTTGATAACTTAGTTAATGACCAAGTCGTCATCCTTTGGTAAACTCTGTGACCAGCATCTAATATTTTAACAATTGGCATTAAACCATCATCAAGTAATACCATCTTACCGCTTCGCTTAGCAACATCGGCAGCGTTAGCTACAGCAATACCAACTTCTGCTTGTTTTAAAGCAGGAGCGTCGTTGACACCATCACCAGTCATTCCAACGATAAAGCCTTTTTCTTGGAAGAATTTGACCATTTTAAGCTTGTCTTCTGGTAAAACATCAGCAATTCCTGCAAGAGAATCTAAGTCTGTTTGTTCATTAAAGTCATGAATAGAAATTACATTTCCAGTTAATGAAACTTGTTTTGCTACAGCTGCGGCAGTTCGTTGATTATCACCAGTTAACATTATTGGTCGAATACCACGCTTTTTGAGTTCTGCCAAAGCAGCTTTAGAATCACTTCTTACTTTATCTTGCAATATAAAGACCGCAGCTAACTTATTGTCAATTAGCAATGCAACAGAACGGCCAGCTGTAAAATCGATGTCTTTAATTTTTTCATTGGCATTAGTATCAATTAAAGATAATTGTTTAAATGAGCCAAGTTTTAAATTTTGACCATTTACAACTGCTTCAGAATATCCAGTATCAGAAGTAAATGGGACAAATTTTTCTGGAGTTAGAGAAGTAAGGCCTTTTTGTTCTGAATATTCAATAATTGCAGCATCAATTATTGAGGTGTTACGTTTATCAGTGGCAGCTTCAGCAAATTGTAAAACTTCAGAATCTGATAATGAACTCAAGTTAGTCAAACTAGACACAGCTGTTTTATTTTCAGTAATTGTGCCAGTTTTATCTAATAAAATTAAATTTAGGTTGGCAGCATCTTGAATTCCTGTTAAATCAGAAGTTAAGACGCCTTCTTTACTTAAACGCTTGGCTTCAAATGAATTAGAAATTGCAAACGTTGATGGCATAGCAACTGGAATTGAAGCAATGAACATCATAGCAAGGAAAGGTAGCATTTGGATTACTCCGTGAATACCTTCTCCGCGCATAAAAGCAGCAATAATGATAATAATTGTCAGAGTCAAACTAAGCATACAAAGGTAAAAAATAATCTTAGTTAACAATTGTTGTAAGTGTCCTGGAGCAGCTGATTGATTAATCAGATTAATAGTTTTACCTGAACGGGAATTAGCACCAGTTGCTGTGACAATTGCTAAACCAGAACCATCTACAACAGTTGTTCCAGCATAAGCAGTATCATTTAATTGCTTATTAACTGGTGCGGATTCACCAGTTATAGAGCTTTCATCGCAAGTGATTTTACCATCTTTTAAACTAACATCGGCAGCTAAAACATCTCCGCGCTTTAAATTTATTAAATCTCCAACAACTAATTGTTTGGAATTTAATTTAATCCACTTACCATCACGTTCTACAGCTACAGTAGGGGTTAGCTCATGAGAAATATCATTTAAAACTCTGCGAGACTTTTTCTTTTGAGTAGCTCCATTGTATGCTGCAAATAACAGCATTAATAAGACGAATCCAGCTTGAATACCTTTTCCTAAAACTAATTCAAGTAGTAAAGCAGCCTCTAAAATCCAAGCAGATAGATTCCATAACTTAGATAAGAAAGCTTTCCAAAAATTAAATTCAGGTTCTGGTACTTCATTTGGACCATCCTTTTTCAGCCGTTTTTCTGCTTCAGCAGAAGTAAGGCCATGTAATTGTGTTTCCATACATTTCCCCCATGTCTACAATAGTTTCTTTAAAATAGTTTATCAAAAAAATAATCTAATTAACTATTTCGTTACTGAAAAATAAGAATTTAAATAAATTTCATGAACTGCCGCTAAAATTATGTTGCGCAAAATTTCTTTTTCTGTAGTTTGAGTTTTTCCAATATTATCAAGTTGAGTTTTTAACTGATAAACGTATTCTAAACAGTTAATACTTTCTTCTCTTAAATATTGATAAGCGACATCAATATTATAGCTGTTATCTTGCATTTTTATGGCAACCTTTAAATTATCAAGTGAAAGGACTGGCTTAGCAAATGCAATAAAAATTAGACGCGCAATTTGCTGTCGACTATAACGTTTCTTGATTGGTTTTTCAATGATTCCCTTTTTTACGTAGTTGCTAATCATAGAATTAGTTAAATATAGTTCAGAAAAGGGTGCTAAGCTTTGATTGATAAATTGGCAGGTTTGCTCAAGATATAGTCCGATATCGGGAATTTCACTAAAAGCGGGGAGTGAAAATTTTGCAACGTCAGATTGAATCTGGTTTAAGATTGATGAATTTTCCATAAATAACTCCTTTGACTTGACTTTTATATTTAATAAACATTATCATAGCACTATCGGTTATTAAAAAACTGATAAAGAGATTTTTATTAACGAAAGTAAACAAAAAAGAGAGAACTATGGAAGAAATTAAATTAATAGTTGATTCAAGTAGTAACTTGAAGTCAGATTCAAAAAGCAATTTAACGGTTGTACCATTAACAATTAATTTAGGTAATCAAACTTTTTTAGATAATGATCAAATGGATTATTCAGCTTTTTTAGATAAAATTTATGAAAATAAAGAAAAGTCAGGTACTTCATGTCCTAATTTGCAAGAATGGCTTGATGCTTTGGCTGGCAGTAAGAAGGCGATTATTTTAACAGTTACTAGTGGTTTAAGTGGTACATATTCATCCGCAAAACAGGCTGTAGAAATCTATCAAGAAGAAAATCCAGATAGTGAGGTTCTAGTACTTGATTCTAAATCAGCTGGACCAGAACTTAAATTATTGGTAGATAAATTAATAGAATTGGTTCAAAATACTAGTTTTAATTCTATTGGTGAAAGTATTAAAACTTATCAAGCTAGTACACACTTATTATTTAGTTTGGAATCACTTCATAATTTAGCAGTAAATGGCAGAATTAGTTCAGCAGCTGCTAGAATTGCTGGTATGTTACATATTCGGATGATTGGTGAGGCAAGTGCTGAGGGAACTCTTGAGCCTTTGGGTAAAGCGCGAGGGAGTAAGAAAACAGTTTTAGAGCTTTTTAAAAATATGGAAAAGCAAAATTATTCAGGTGGCAAAGTCTATATTGATCATGTTGATAATTTGAAGGATGCCGAAAGTTTAAAAGAAAAAATTAGTGAGAAGTATCCTGAAGCGCAAATAGAAATTGGCATTTGTCATGGTCTTTGTAGTTTTTATGCCGAAAAGGGTGGATTAATGGTTGGCTTTGAAAATTAAGCCGCCTTTTTTATTAATTAATAAAATAACTAAATAAATAACACTTGATAGTAAAACTATATCTATCATTGAAAAGAATAGCAAAATTCTATCAATATTTTACTTGTTTAAAATAAGAAAACTTGTTAAACTATACTATAGTTTCAAGAAAAACAGGCTTTTTAGCTTGAAAAATGAAACAATTTATTCTAGTTAGTTAAATAACAGTTTTTAAACGATGAGGTAAAAACTGGATTAATAGTCAAAATATTCATCATTAATCTTATTCATTGATGGAAAGAACTCCCACAACTCCAATTAGAAGCAATTATTCTACCCACACTAGCTCCCCCCCTAATATGCTAGTATTTATTCGAAACATTTCTAATTTGTAGTTAGGCTTTTCTCCCACTAATTTAGTTTAACTACATTCTTTCCTAAAAGATTATTTTTACTATGAGGTACAGACTGCTAGATAAAAACCTAAAGAAAAAGCTCCGTTATTTAACGGAGCTTTTTTATTTAATATTTAAGCAATAAACGGCATTGTTAGCAGAAAACAAAAGATAGAAAGAGCAGTTGCGCCGACAATATCAGAAGGATAATGTGCTTTCAAAATAATTCTTGAAAAAACAACTAAACACCAAAGTGAAAATAAGACAAAGAATAAACTAACTCCGAGAATCCCGCCATAAATCTGCCAAATAATTAAGCTTAAACTAGTAATACTTAAAACATGACCACTAGGAAAAGAATATGATTGACGAGTGTTTTCACTAGGCCTTTTTCTTTTAATCGTATGCTTTAACAAAATACCTATAATATCTGTAATAGCCAAAGTAACTAAAACCCATATTGCTTTCTTTATTTCACCATTGAATAGTAAAACTGCTGCAAGCAAGGTGTCCCAAAAAGCTATTAGCTTTGGCTCATTTAAAAATTCAATTATTGACCAAAAACTACCTTGAACTGGGTGGATTAACCGTTGGTGCCAACTACTGTCGAGATGGCGAAACTTTTTTGAATTTTCAAGTTTATAAATCAAAATAAACAAAATCGTTGCACTCAATATAAGGGCAATTAACGAAGATAAATTCACGATAACTACCTCGCATTCATTTAGTTATTTTAACAGATATTAGAAAAAGAGGTATATTTTTTGTAAAAGTTTTAGACTTAAAAGTTATTTTTCGCTATAATGGAGTCTAGTCATGGAGTGTTGGCAGAGTGGTAATGCACCGGACTCGAAATCCGGCGAACCGATTTTTTCGGCGCGCAGGTTCAAATCCTGTACACTCCTTATATGGGACTAAGAATGTTGGTATATCAATGTTTTTAAGCTAAAAAGTGCTTTTTGAAAGAAAAAAACAAAAATAAAAGAAGCAATTAACTGCTAAATGTTCAATGTGTTTAGTACGTTAGCTGCTTCTTTTTATTTTTTAATATGAAAATTCAGTCTTAGTGTTGAAATATTTGTCAAAAGCTGTTCTTGAAACACTACTTTTACTTAATTTGTTAGCAGAACTAGTTGTTACTTTTTTACTATAGCTTCCATTTACAGTAATTTTATATTTACTGGTTCCTTTAACTAAGGTTTTACCAGCTGAATTGACAATAGTAACAGTTTTACCTGAATTATCAACAATTTTTGCACCTGCTTCAACATTTAAATTACTTACAGTTGAATTGCCAGTTACTACCCATTTGGAGCCTTTAGTAAGATTGATTGTAATTGGAGCAGAAGTTTTGCTAGAACTTGTTGCCTTGGAATTGGTTGTGATTGAAGTTTTACCAGTATAAGTTGAATTCTTTAACAAATAAAGCTTAAGACTAGAAATATTATCAACTGAGATGTTACCGTTCAATTTTTGCTTAATGCCAGTGAAAGTTACTTTACCACCATTTGAACCAGCACTGCCCCAAAAGTTTGAGTTATTACCTTCAATGGTTAATAAGTTCACTTTATTTGAATTGAAATTTAACTTAGTATTTTTGAGTACTACATTGGCGCTAGTGTTAGTAACATAAAACATTGCGCCAGAATCAATTGAAGTTGACAAGCTAGAATTTACAGCTTGAAATTTTGCGGATTCACTAGTTGAAGTATCAGCGTCACCTGACATTGACTGGTAGAGAATTACACCATTTTTAATTGGATCAGAGCCCGTTTTTTTGTTGTTAGTAGATGATAACTTAGAATTAGAAATATAAATGTTGTTGTAACCTTCCATACCAGCAATTTGAGAGCCAGTAGCGGTCCCAGTTACGTTATTTACTTCAATATTTCCAGTTGAATAAATTAATGGAGAGCCACTACCAGCGGTTTTTAGTTTAGAGTTAGTGACACTTACGTTTCCGCCTCCACGGTCAGTTGCTAAGGCTGCAGAATGATCTCCCTTAGTAGAAATGCTTAATTTATTGGCAATAATTGTACCACCATAAGTTGCATCTAAACCACGTGAATTGGCCGAACCAGTTGTTGTGATAGAGGTGTTATTTGCATAAATAGTTGCTTTATTTGAAGCAAAAATTCCATTAGCGCCAGTTGCATTACTTTTGATTTTTGAATTCTTAATATATGCAGTAGACTTTTTTCCAGTTGCTAGTAAGACAGAATTGGTTCCATAAAAGTTGTTATTATCATCATTAGATGAAGAACCTGTTTTGTTTAAGGTAACGCGATTTAAAGTTAATGTGCCGGCATTTTCTATTAACGCAACGTTTTTATCTTTGCTTGAACTAGATAAGGTTTTATTGAGTAATTTGCGACTAGTTGAATTTGCTAAGACTGAAGCGGATAAACTACCAGTATAATCATAACTTTGGGTATTAGCACCACCTTTTTTTGAACCAGAAGGCATTGAGGGTGGGGTAGTATTAGCAGCACTCACATTTTGATTAGTGATAATTGCTGTTTCACCAGCAATTGTTAATGCTATTAAAGGAATGCTAATGAGCTTTAATTTCTTTCTTTTCATAAGTGTAGAACTCCTTTCATTCACTGGCTATAATTTAACTGACAAATATGACTTTTCTTTGATGAAAAAAATAAGTTAGTGTTACCAATTTTAGAAAAAGTAAATGTTTTGATTGGAAAAATGAAATCATTTTATATAAAATGATAAAGATAAAAAATAAGTTAAATTGATTTGTGGGACGTGAAATTTTGATTGGTATTTTAATTAACGGATTGGCTGTAGTGATTGGAACAGCAATCGGATGTCTGTTTAAGCAGCATTTAAAAGAGAAATATATTGATGCTCTCTGGCTTGCTCTGGGCTTGGCCGCATTGGGAGTTGGAGTTAATACTGTGGTTAACTACATGAATAAGTCAAATTTCCCCCTCTTATTTGTTGTGAGCTTAACTTTAGGGGCTTTAATAGGTAAATTCTTTGAAGTTGACCAACATGTTGAAAGTTTACTTGAAACCAAGTTTACCAGTGAATTGGCAAAAGGTGTCGCAACCGCTACTTTTTTAGATTGTATTGGGGCACTTAGTTTATTGGGGCCAATAAATGCAGCTAAGACTGGTGATTTAACTTTTTTATTGACTAATGCATCTTTAACTTTTGTATGTGCTATTATTTTTGGTGCTAGTTTTGGTTGGGGGATGCTTTTGGAAACACCTATTTTATTAGGCTGGTTTTTCTTGATCTTTTGTCTTGTTAAAGTAGGCTTTGCAAATTTCTTTAGTATGGAATTAGTTAATGAGCTTTGTCTTGTTGGTGGCTTTCTGATTACAGCAAGTGGAATTAGCTTGTTAAAAATTCGTGAAATTAAAAGTTTGGATTTATTGCCAAGTTTATTGGTGCCTATTTTCTATTTTTTAGGTAAAATGATTTTTCATTATTAATAAACCTGAATTTGCTATAGACAAATAGATAACTTACAATAAGAAAAGAAATTTGCTGAATAAGTTACTAAGCTAACTTGTTCAGAGTGAGAGGATTTTTATGGATAAAAAAACTAGTTCTGCTCCGCAGTTAAAGCGTTCGATGTCTGCTGGGCATATGGAAATGATTTCCCTTGGTGGTGCAATTGGTGTTGGACTTTTTATGGGATCAACTTCAACTATCAAGTGGACAGGACCATCCGTTTTATTAGCATATATGTTTGTTGGATTAATTTTATACATTGTTATGCGAGCATTAGGTGAAATGCTCTATGTTAATCCAGGAACTGGTTCTTTTGCAGATTATGCAACTGAATATGTTCACCCAATGGCAGGGTATATGGCTGAATGGGCTAATGTTTTTGAATACATCGTTGTTGGAATGAGTGAGGTTGTTGCAGCAACTGAATATTTGAAATTTTGGTGGCCACAAGTAAATGTTTTTTGGTCTGGGGTAATTATCATTGCTTTCCTATTACTTGCAAATTTAGCAAGTGCGAAAGCTTATGCAAACTTAGAGTTTTGGTTTGCAATGATTAAAGTCGTTACTATTATTTTGATGATTATTTTAGGCTTTTTAGTAATTTTCTTTGGATTCGGTAATGGTGGACACCCAACTGGTTTTAGTAATTTGTGGAGTCATGGTGGCTTCTTTACTGGTGGTGTACAAGGCTTCTTTTTTTCAATGTCAATTATTGTTGGCTCTTATGAAGGAATTGAGTTACTTGGAATTAGTGCAGGTGAAGTTGAAAATCCACAAGAAGCTGTTGTTAAGAGTGTCAAGTCTGTTTTATTTAGAATTTTAATTTTCTATGTAGGGGCAATTTTTGTAATTGTAACAATTTATCCATGGAATCAGTTATCTAGTCTTGGTTCTCCATTTGTAACTACTTTTGCTAAGGTGGGAATTACTGCAGCTGCTTCAATTATTAACTTTGTTGTTTTAACAGCAGCTTTATCTGGTGCAAATAGTGGAATTTATTCTTCAAGTAGAATGTTATTCAAGTTAGCTCATGAAGGCGATGCACCTAAGGTGTTTGGCTATTTGTCAAAACATGTAGTTCCAAGTAGAGCAATTATGGGAATTTCTTCTGGTATTTTCTTAGGCTTTGTTTTGAATGTTTTTGCATCTCAATTTAGCAAATCAACTGAGGACTTATTTGTAATTGTATTTAGTTCATCAGTTCTTCCAGGTATGATACCTTGGTTTGTAATTTTGCTTGCAGAATTAAGATTCAGAAAAAATAATCCAGAACTATTGAAAGATCACCCATTTAAGTTGCCATTATATCCATATTCTAATTACTTTGCTTTTGCAATGTTACTTGTTATTGTTGGATTTATGTTTATTAATAGTGAAACGAGAGTTTCAGTTATAGCAGGATTGTTAGTTTTAATAGTGGCTGCTGTTGTATATGTTTTAAGACATGGATTAAAAGTGGGAGGAGATAGTCATGGCTGAAAATAAGGCTCCAAAGTTAAAGAGATCAATGACTGCCGGCCAAATGGAAATGATTTCCCTTGGTGGTGCAATTGGTGTTGGACTTTTTATGGGATCAACCTCAACCATTAAATGGACAGGACCTTCTGTGCTTTTGGCATATATTTTTGTTGGACTTATTCTTTATATTGTTATGAGAGCGTTAGGTGAAATGCTCTATGTTAACCCTGGAACAGGGTCATTTGCTGATTATGCAACTGAATATGTTCACCCATTAGCCGGAAATATGGCTGAATGGGCTGCGGTTTTTCAATATATCGTGGTTGGAATTAGTGAAGTTGTAGCGGCAACTGAATATTTGAAGTTTTGGTGGCCAAAAACTCCAGCTCTTTTAGTAGGGATAATTATTATAGGGTTCTTACTATTGGCGAATTTAGCAAGTGCCAAAGCTTATGCTAGTCTTGAATTTTGGTTTTCAATGATTAAAGTTGTAACGATTGTTTTGATGATTATCATTGGACTTTTAGTAATTTTGCTTGGGTTTGGTAATAATTGGAAACCTGTCGGCTTTAGCAACTTATGGAGTCACGGCGGCTTCTTTACTGGTGGTTTAAAGGGCTTCATTTTTTCAATGTCAATTATTGTTGGTTCATATCAAGGAATTGAATTAATTGGAATTAGTGCTGGTGAAGTTGCTAATCCTAAGCAAGCCGTTGTTAAAAGTGTTAAGTCCGTTCTATGGAGAATTCTGATTTTCTACGTTGGTGCGATTTTTGTTATTGTTTCAATCTATCCTTGGAATCAACTTTCAGCAATTGGCTCACCATTTGTGGAAACTTTTACTAAAGTAGGGATTACTGGTGCTGCTTCAATTATTAACTTTGTTGTTTTAACTGCTGCTTTATCAGGTGCCAATAGTGGGATATATTCTTCAAGTAGAATGCTCTTTAAATTAGCGAATGAGGGCGATGCTCCAAAGATTTTTGGACAGATTTCTAAGAAAATTGTTCCAAGTAAGGCTATTGTTGGGATTACTTCCGGAATTTTAATTGGATTTGTATTGAACTTTATTCTTTCAACTGTTAACAAAACAATGGATGAAATATTTGTTATTGTCTATAGTTCGTCAGTTTTACCAGGAATGGTGGCTTGGTTTGTAATTTTAATGGCTGAATATAAGTTTAGAAAAAATAATCCGGAAATTATGAAAGACCATCCATTCAAATTACCCTTATATCCGTACTCTAACTTTTTTGCTTTTGCTGTTTTAGTGTTAATTGTAATTTTTATGTTTTTAAATGATGAAACAAGAATTTCAGTTACAGTTGGTGCATTAGTATTATTAGCAAGTGCAACGGAATACTATTTCAGAAGAATGCATAAAAAGAATAAGTAAATAAAAGCCATCTCAATTAGAGATGGCTTTTTTATGCATTTTAGTTGTAGCTAACTAATCTTAATCTTGCTTTTTCCAAATTTCTTTAACAGCAGGGATGTTACCTAATTGCGTTAAGTTATCCTTATCCATCACAATTAAGTTATTTTCACCATTAGCTAAATCCTTGAAAGCAGCAATACTTTGATTCTTAAAGTAGTCTTCAGGGGCATTTGCTAAAGCAGCTTTCAGTTGTTCAATCCGGTATTTTTCTGCATCAGCTTGGGTTTTAATCGCTTCGGCTTGAGCTTTTGCCGTAGCAACTAAGGCATCATTTTTTGCCTTGGTGGTCAATTCGATATTTCGTGCTTCCCCTTCAGCTTTAGCAATTGTAGCAGTTTTTTCACGATCAGCTGTCAATTGCTTATCCATTGCACGTTGGATTTCTTTACTTGGAAGTAATTCATCAACGTTTACCCGAATTACTCGAATACCATAAACATTGGTCAAATCACCAATTGCTTCAGCAAGCTGGGCGTTAATTTGGCTAGTTGAACCTAAAGCATCATTTAAATCCATTCGACCAATGATATCACGCAAGTGTCCCCGAACTAGTTGCACCATTGACTCAACTGAATCGGTATTGTTGTAGAAATACTTGAATGAATCAGTTACTTGGTAATTCAAGGTTAAACTAGTTGAAACTTCAGCATTATCTTTGGTAATAATTGAATACTTACTAATTTCGAGTGGTTGAAGGGCTAATGACACTTTACGAATTCTCTGAACAAATGGAATAATAAAAATTAGTCCGGCTCTTTCAGTTTTAGAATATTTTCCCAAAGTCTCCACTAAACCTTCATAATTTTGTGGCACAATTGAACAAGAAAAGATAATTAATGCGACAATTATAATTGTAATTAATAGGGTTGAGATTGAAAATAGCATTTTTTATTCCTCCTTATGAGTATTTTATTATATTTGCTTTAATTTAGATATCAAATAGTCTGAAATATGATAAGATAGAAACATTGTAAATATAAGGAGCGATTTTATGGCAGTTTTAGAGCAACCATACCTAGACTTATTAAAAAACATCATGGAAACTGGTCATGATAAAACTGATCGAACAGGAACAGGAACACGTTCAAGATTTGGCGCTCAAATGCGTTTCGATTTATCAGAAGGATTTCCTCTGTTAACAACAAAAAAAGTGCCATTTGGGTTAATTAAAAGCGAACTTCTTTGGTTTTTAAGAGGAGATACCAATATTAAGTTCTTATTAGAACACAATAATCATATTTGGGATGAATGGGCCTTTAAAAAGTGGGTTAATTCTGATGATTATCATGGTCCAGATATGACAGACTTTGGACTTAGAAGTCAGGCTGATAGTGAATTTAAAAAGCAATATGATGAACAAATGCAAATATTTACCAAGCGTATTTTAGAAGATGCAGATTTTGCTAAAAAATTTGGTAACTTGGGTGATGTTTATGGGGCACAATGGCGTCATTGGAAAAAAAGGTCTGGTGGTAGTATTGATCAAATTCAAGAAGTATTAAATCAATTAACTATCCATCCTGATTCTCGAAGAATGATTGTTTCAGCTTGGAATCCAGAAGATGTGCCAACTAGTGCTTTGCCACCATGTCATACATTATTCCAATTTTATGTTGCTGATAATAAGTTGAGTTTGCAGCTATATCAACGAAGTGGGGATATGTTTTTAGGTGTTCCGTTTAATATTGCATCTTATTCTTTACTCCTAAGCTTAGTTGCAAGACAAACAGGACTAGAAGTTGGCGAATTTGTTCATACACTTGGGGATGCACATATTTATAAAAATCACTTTGACCAAGTTGAAAAGCAATTATCGCGTGATCCTTTTGATAGTCCAAAGCTTTGGCTTAATCCAGCTAAAAAAGATATTTCTGATTTTGAAATGGAAGATATTAAGGTAGTAGACTATAAACATCATGGTGTTATTAAGGCACCAGTAGCTGTATAGGAGATAATAATGTTAAGTTTTGTATGGTCAGAAGATAATAAACATCAAATTGGTTATAAAGGACATCTCCCATGGCATTTACCAGCTGATTTAGCACATTTTAAAGAAAAAACTATGGGAAAAACGATGGTAATGGGAAAAAAGACTTTTCTTAGTTTGCCATTTGTTTTGCCCAAACGAAAGCACTTAGTATTAACTCATGATGAAGCACTAATTCAAAAATATAAAACTAATAATCAAGTAAATTTTGTCACTTCTATGGAACAGTTAAGGAAGTATTTATTAAGTCATAAAGAAGATGAAGTTGCGGTTATTGGTGGAGTAAGTGTTTTTGAGGGGTTAAAGGATATCGTAGATTGTCTTGAAAAGACAGAAATTGATGGAGAATTTAAAGCAGATACTATTATGCCCAAAATTGACTATTCAGCTTTTAAATTAATAAAAAAAGAAAGTTTTACTGCTGATAAAAAGAATCCATATGATTACAGCTTTTTAACTTATCTTAGAAAGTAGGAAGCAATATGAAAGAAAAAATTACTAGCTTAATCAAGTCTGATGATTTTCGCGAATTTGTGATTTATGGTTTTATCGGTGTTTTTGGCCTTTTTATTGATTTTGGCTTATTTTGGTTGTTAACCAAATTTACATCTTTACCAGTAGAAATTGCTAATTTTATTAGTTCAAGTTGTGCATTGGTTAATAACTTTTATATGAATACATATCTAAATTTCCATGTGCGTGATCATTTATTAAGCCGATTTATTAAATATTATATTATTGGTCAAATCACTACTTTGATTACAACTACTTGCTTGTTTATTTTTGTTACTTTAATGCATCAAAATGAAATGATTGTTAAGGTAATTTCAACGTTTTTAGCAACGATGTTACAATTTGTAGTTAATAAGGTATTTACTTTTAAAAAGAATGAATTATAAGAAGCTGTGATGAGCTTCTTTTTTTGATTATTGACGGAGATGGCTATGGATATTATGCTCATTTTATTGGTATAATTGAATAGTGAAATTTACTTAAAGAAGGATAAAAATGGATAAACTTTCAATTATTGTTCCTTGTTACAATGAGGAAGAATCAATTCCTTTATTTTATGAGGCAGTTCAAAAAGTCGTAACTAAAATGGACATTGAACCAGAATATTGGTTTGTAAACGATGGTTCTCATGATAATTCGCTTGCGGAAATGAGAGCTTTGCATGAAAAAGATGAAAAGCATGTCCACTATATTTCTTTTTCTAGAAATTTTGGTAAAGAAGCTGGCTTGCTTGCAGGTTTAGATGCTGCAACAGGTGATTATGTAGTTGTGATGGATGTTGATTTGCAAGATCCTCCGGAATTTCTACCAGAAATGTATAAGGAGTTACAGAGTGGTGAGTATGACTGTATCGGAACACGCCGAGTTGACCGAACAGGTGAAGCAAAGATCAAATCATTTTTAAGTGATATGTTCTATAAATGTATTAATAAAATTTCCAATACAGAAATTGTTCCAGGTGCACGTGATTTTAGAATGATGACTCGCCAAATGGTAGATGCAGTTCTTTCAATGAGAGAATATAGTAGATTTTCTAAAGGAATTTTCTCTTGGGTAGGATTTAAGACCAAATATCTTGATTACCATAATGTAGAAAGAGTCGCAGGAGAAAGCGATTGGTCTACTTGGCAATTATTTAAATATGCTATGGATGGAATTAGTGATTTTTCACAAGCACCTTTGAGTTTAGCTGTTTGGACTGGTTCAGTTACTTCAGCGATTTCTGTAATTAGTATAATTTTTGTTATTATTAGAAAGATTATGTCACCTATGAGTAGTATTTTTGGTTGGGCATCAATGGTTTCAATCATTTTATTCTTAGGTGGAATTCAATTGCTATGCATTGGGATTGTTGGCAAGTATATTGGCAGAATTTATTTACAAGTAAAACATCGTCCAATTTATATTGTTAAAGAGAAAAAATAACCAAAAGATTTCTTACTTTAAAGTGAGAAATCTTTTTATTTAACAAAGTATAAAATGCATATCGTTTGTAAAAAAATAAAAGCGGTTACAATAACTGTAGAGCCATAATATCATTTTGTAGTAAAGGAGTAGTATTATGAAAAAAATAACTGCTTTTTTAATTAGTTTGGTCATTTCTGCAGCTCTACTTTTTATTTTTAGAAGTAATATTTGGTTAGCAATTACTTTTACAGTATTTGTTGGAATATCAGTTGCAGGACTGTTTTCGTCTTTTGCTAAGTAAAGAAAAAGGTATTTAGTTGAGTATATAAATCTCATACTAAATACCTTTTTTATGCGGCACTACTCGTACCATCATTATAATTTAAATTATAGCCGGGTTGTACATTGAAAATATATACATTGAACCGTATCGTATTTTCCCCAGTAGATTGTGCTTCCATCTGAACTCCACGTGCAAGTAGTTCATTTCCTCTAAAAATTGGTGTTACACGATATCGAACAAAGTGGTTGCTAGACTCTTTTATATAGCCAGCAACTTCATTTTCATATTTCAGCATATCTGGATCATTTAGTTGGCGAGTGCCAGTAATTAAGTTTTTCCAATTGTTATTTTGACCGGTAAGTTGATAGCCGATTAAATGGCAACGATTATATAACCATCCACCACTAATTCTCTTATTGTGCCAGCCAGTTGGATTAACGTGTAGCGGTTCACGCTTGGCTTTTGGCATTAAACTTATATTGAGCAAAGCATTTGCAGATGTAGCTCGATTCAAATTATCTAAATCTCCATAGCTTTGCCAAGCCCCATTAGCTGTTGATAAATCCGATTTAGTAAATGAAGGATTGTTATTGTTTACGGTAATTACATCTTCACCATTATAATTTAAGCTTGCCAAGTTAGCATTGTTTTTTTCTGATTGAGGTAAATCAGTTGGGGATGCTTTCCCTAACTTTTTGAGGGCCTTTTTATAATCCTTGATTTGAGTTTTTAACTCTTGAATTTCATCAGATAGTTCAGCATTTTCATCAGACAGTTGTTCTGATTTTTTTACTTCACTTTTATCATATTTAACTTTAGTAATAACTTTTGGC
Source organism: Lactobacillus mulieris (assembly GCF_007095465.1). GTDB lineage: Bacteria > Bacillota > Bacilli > Lactobacillales > Lactobacillaceae > Lactobacillus > Lactobacillus mulieris. Next base: position 81,539 of record NZ_SDGL01000005.1, on the reverse strand, counting down.
TTTTGACTTTCTTGTACAGAACTAAGGTTGCCATTAATTCCAGCTCCAAAAAATAAAATGGTGAGTAAGATAGAAATTAATAATTTTTTATTTTTCATTATCTTTTAGCCCTTCTATATCCAGCTGCAATAGCTTCTTGTTCAGAATTAAAAAATACTGCATTTGCGCTATTCATGTTGTAACCAGCTTGACCAGGAACATGATAAATTTTAGAGCGTGCATTACCAACTATTCTTCCAGTAGTTGCAGTATTAAAATCGCCTTGATTGATCTTTGTTGTGCTTTGTCTTTGTTCTTGAGCCTTAGCCTGAGCAATTGAGCTACTTTCTGCTGCAGCTTTACTAGATTGAGTTTCTTTTGAACTTGCGATTGCTTCAGATTCTTCTTCAGCGCTAGAAACTTGTTCTTTTAGTTGATCTGCTTGTTTTTGTAAGCTAGACTTTTCAGCGTTTAAACTTTCATTAGTAGCCTTATTGCTGGAAAAATTATCTGCTTTAACCTTTTTCACAAGATAATGTGTTGCCGGTTTAGTGGTAGGGTGGGTAGTAACAGCCAACCCTAATGCTGAAATACTAAAAACCACCGCATAAATTCTAATAGAATGTGGTTGAGCTTTAAACAACCACTTTTTGGCTATGAAATAGCCAATAATGGACAAAAATATCCATAAGAAAAAATTTCCCATAATTAAACTCCCTTTTTTCTAAATTAAGCACAAAAATAATTTTCCCGAATTTTAGAAATTATTGCAATATTTTTTGGCAAAATAAAAAGGCCTCAAGGGCCTTTAAATATTTGATTATTTATTTTTTAATAAATCGCGAATTTCTCGTAAGTATTCTTGCTCTGGAGTGGGACCAGCTGGCTTTTGTTCTGGTTTGGGCATTAGCTTGTTAACACTCTTTACAATTAAGAATACTACAAATGCAATAATTAAGAAATTAATTATAGAATTGATAAAGCTACCAAATTTAAAACTAGCTCCGCCAACTTTCAGAATAAGGTTAGATAAATCAATTTTACCTAAAAATAATCCTAAAAATGGGTTTAATAAGTTAGTTACTAAGGAATTAACAATTGAAGTAAAAGCAGATCCAATAATAACACCAACAGCTAAGTCTAAAACATTTCCTCTTGAAATAAAATCTTTAAATTCTTTAATCATATATACCTCCTACTTTAAATATGATAGTCAAAATAAATTTATATTTCAAACAAATTTCGCTTGACACAATGAGAGAAACATTATAATCTAGTATCAACAAATTTAATTAATTAATCTTGATCTTGAATAGCAGAGTAGTTGAAGTAATTCATGATTTAGAGAGCTCCGTTAGGTGAAAGGGAGACTTGAATCTTTGATGAACATGGGCTAGGAATGATCACTAATGGCGATATTTAGTCATTAGCGGGGTTGCTCTCGTTAACAAAGCAAGGTATTTCTAGAGATACTTAGTGAGGTTTATTATGCAAGTAATAAACAAATTAAAGGTGGTAACACGAGCACTCGTCCTTTTAGGATGAGTGCTTTTTTGTTTGAAGAAAGAGGTTTTGTAAATGAGAAAAAAGCGGAGAAAGAATCGAATTATTGCTAGTGTATTTGCAATATTTTTACTAGTTGCAGGATATTTTAGTTTTGTATATCAGGCTCCAAAAGAAAGTAGTAAAACAGTCACTATTGGAGTTGTGGGCCAAACTAAAGAAGATGCCAAAATTTGGGATAGTGTAGCCAAAACTGCAAAAGCAAAATATGGAATTACCATTCAGATTAAGAATTTTACTGATTACAATCAACCAAATAAAGCCTTGTTAAATGGCGATATTGATTTAAATGCTTTTCAGCATTTTGCATTTTTAGATGCTTGGAATAAAGCAAATAAAGCTGATATCGTTTCAATTGGTAAAACTATCATTGCTCCGATTAGATTATACTCATTGAAATATAAATCAATTAACTCCTTACCTGATGGTGCAACTATTGCAGTACCTAATGATGCTTCAAACGAATCACGTGCGCTTTATGTTCTCAAAAATGCAGGGTTAATTAAACTCAAAAGTGGGAAGAAGATTGTTAGTGTAGCAGATATTACTTCCAATCCAAAGAACTTGCAAATTAAAGAAGTTGCGGCAGATCAAGCAGGAAGAATAATAAAATCTGTTGACGCTGCAGTAGTTAATAACTCATATGCTGCTCCAGCTGGTTTAGGCGATAAGCAAACAATTTATGTTGAACCAGTTAATAAAGATAGTGAGCAATGGATTAACTTGATTGCAGCAAGAAAGAATGATAAAAACAAGCAAATTTATCTTGATGTTGTTAAAGCTTACCAAACAAAGAAAACAAAAGAATTAGTTAAAAAATATTATGGAAATACTGAATTAACCGGTTGGGATATCAAAATTAAGTAGGAGGCAAATATGAGCATTATCGAATTAAATAATATCTCAGTTACCTTTAAGCAAAAGAAAGAAGTTGTTAAAGCTGTTGATGGTGTAACTTTAAAAATTCAAAAAGGTGATATTTTTGGAATTTTGGGTTTCTCTGGAGCAGGGAAGTCAACTTTAGTTAGAACAATAAACTTGCTACAAAAACCAAGTGCAGGTGATGTTGTAGTTCAAGGCACAACATTTGTTAAGAATGGCCAAGTTGCTATTTCTGGGAAAGAATTACAAAAGCATCGTCGAAAAATTGGTATGATTTTCCAAAGTTTTAATCTTTTAAATGAAACTAGTGTGCTAGAAAATGTTGCTTTTGCACTGCGACACAGTAACTTATCTGATGAAGAAATCGAAGAAAAAAGTTTACGTTTACTTGAACTAGTTGATTTAAAAGAAAAGGCTGACTTTTATCCCAGCCAATTATCTGGTGGGCAAAAACAACGTGTGGCTATTGCTCGTGCTTTAGCTAACGATCCAGAAATTTTATTATCTGATGAAGCTACAAGTGCTCTTGATCCACAAAATACTAACCAAATTTTAGATCTATTGAAAAAGTTAAACAAGGAACTTGGCTTAACTATTGTTTTAATTACGCACCAAATGGAAGCCGTAAAGAAAATTGCCAATCGTGTGGCGGTTATGGAACATGGACATTTAATTGAAGAAGGTAGTTTAAAACAAATCTTCTTAGAACCTAAGAAAGAATTAACTAGAAACTTTGTAGGTGGTTCTTCTGCTGCTATTTCAACTCTTAATAAGCTTAATTTGGATAAATTATCTGAAAATGAAGCAATTTATCAGCTTACATATTCTTTAAGTAACGTAACCAAGTCAATTATTATTGAATTGTATTCAAAACTTGGTGTTGAGGTAAGTATGCTTTATGGAAATGTAGAGCTTTTAAATGAAGAACCAATTGGTACGTTAGTTGTCTTATTAAAAGGTGATTTCGAAAAGCAAAAAGCTGCTCGAGAATTTCTAGCAAAAGAAAATGTTTTAGTAACAGAGCTTGATGAAAGGGGACAAATAAATGCTTAAATTATTACAACAATATTTACCAAATGTCTTTTCTTTAGGTTGGAGTGGGGATGCAGGTTGGGGAACTGCAATCTTTCAAACACTCTTTATGACATTTTGGTCAGCTATTTTTGGTGGTTTTTTAGGACTTATTTTTGGTGTGATTTTGGTTTTAACTGAAGAAGGTGGAATTTTAGCAAATAAATTTTGGTATAATTTGGCTGATAAAATTGTTTCAATCTTTAGAGCAATCCCATTTGTAATATTGCTGGCATTTATTGCACCAGTGACTCAAAAAATTGTTGGTACACAGATTGGTATAAAAGCCGCTCTTGTTCCATTGACTTTGGGAGTTTTCCCATTTTATGCACGACAAGTTCAAGTGGCTTTAAAAGGGATTGATCCAGGTAAGATTGAAGCTGCTTTATCACTGGGTGCTACAACTAAAGATATTATTTTTGAAATTTACTTAAAAGAAGCCAGAAGTGAATTAATTCGTGTTTCTACTGTAACTGTTATTTCGCTTATTGGATTAACTGCAATGGCTGGAGCTGTAGGCGCTGGAGGATTAGGTAATACAGCAATTTCATATGGTTATAACCGCTTCAATAATGATGTTACTTTGGTAGCAACAATATTAGTCATTATTTTAATTTTTATTACTCAAGTTGTTGGTGACTTTTTAGCAAATAAATTTAATCATCAAGTTCGTTAATTTTTTCTCAAAGTCCTTGTATTTTTATACAAGGACTTTTTTAATAGATATATAGCTAAGTTCAAATATTTGAAAATTTATCTAGTTTTTTTGAATATTTAAATAAGATAGGTGTATAATAAAGCTGTTAGCGCTATCAAATGCTAAATTTCAGTAAGGAGATTATTTAAAATGGCTGAACAAGAATACAGAATTGAAAGCGATACTATTGGTCCTGTAAAGATTCCTAAGGATGCATTATGGGGTCCTCAAACTGAAAGAAGTCGTAATAACTTTCCAAGTGGTGAATTAATGCCACTCCAAATTATTCGTGCATTCCTTCACTTAAAGAAGGCTGCTGCTCAATCTAATGTTGAAGTTGGAGATGAACCAGAAGAAAAGGGTAAGGCAATTGAAGATGCAATTGAACACTTACTTGCATTAAGCGATGAAGACTTACGTAAAGACTTTCCACTTCACGTTTTACAGACTGGTTCAGGTACTCAAAGTAACATGAACGTTAATGAAGTTGTTGCCAACCTTGCTAATAAGTTACACCCAGGCCTTAACATTTTGCCAAACGATGATGTTAACCGTGGTCAATCATCAAACGACACATATCCAACTGCTATGAACATTGTTGCAGTTGAAGCAATTGATAAGCTTGAACCAGCAATTGAACACTTGATTAGTGAATTAAAGGAAAAACAAAATAAATATTGGAAGACTGTTAAAGTTGGACGTACCCACCTTCAAGATGCAACTCCTTTGACATTTGGTCAAGAAGTTTCAGGTTACATTTCAGCACTTAAGCATGACTTAGAATACATTCGCCAATTGAAGCCAACTTTATATGAATTGGCTATTGGTGGTACTGCAGTAGGTACTGGTTTGAATGCTGCACCTGGTATGACTGAAAAGATTGCAGGTAAACTTTCAGAAGTTTATGGTCATGAATTTAAGGTTGATACTAACAAGTTCTGGGGCTTAGCTCACCACTCTGGTATTGACGTAATGCATGGTGCACTTAAGACTTTAGCAGCTGATATGTTCAAGATTGCTCAAGACATTCGTTTCTTAGCATCAGGTCCTAGAGCTGGTTACAATGAATTAAATATTCCAGCAAATGAACCAGGTTCATCTATTATGCCTGGTAAGGTTAACCCAACTCAAGCAGAAGCTGTAACGATGGCTGCAGCTAAGGTGTTTGGTAACGACACTACTATTACTTTCACTGCTTCACAAGGTAACTTTGAAATGAATGTTTACAAGACAGTTATGATTGCAGCCTTCCTTGACTCTTGTGATATCTTAACTGGTACTATTACCGGCTTTGCTGATAAGATGATTCATGGCTTAACTGTAAATGCTGATCGTATGGATGATTTACTTGAAAATTCCTTGATGACTGTTACAGCTTTGTCACCACATATTGGTTACCACGAAGCTGCAACAATCGCTCAAACAGCTGACAAAGAAGGCACAACTTTGCGTGAAGCTGCACTTAAGTCTGGAAAAGTTACAGAAGAACAATATAATGAATGGATGGACTTACTTAAAATGACCAATATTGATCGTAGTAAGCCAGAAGACTAATTAAAGGAGAGTTCTTGATGGCGAAATTCGTTTTCACACCAAAAGAAAGTTCTGAAATTGCTGCAAGTTATGATGCAGTGATTGTTGGTGCTGGTGGTACTGGCCTAACTGCTGCAATGCAAGCACACGAATTGGGACTTAAAGTTGCTGTTTTTGAAAAAAATGAAGGTTTAGGTGGTAACACTAATAAAGCTTCTAGTGGGATGAATGCTTCTGAATCAAATGTTCAATATGCTCAAGGTATTATTGACAATAAAGAAGATTTTTACAAAGAAACTTTAAAAGGTGGCGGTTTGTTAAACGACCGTGACATGTTGAGATATTTTGTTGATCACTCTGCAATTGCTATTTCATGGCTTGAAGAACATGGTATTGATTTAACTGATTTAACCATTACTGGTGGTATGAGCAAAAAGCGGGCCCACCGCCCAGCTTCAATGGCTCCAGTTGGTGGTTACTTGATTACCGGCTTACTTAAAAAGATTCAAGAAGAAGATATTCCAGTCTTTAACAAGGCAAAAGTTACTAAACTTGTTGAAGCAGATAAGAGCGTTACTGGAATTGAAGTAGAAACTGAATCCGGTCTTAAGAAAGTTTCAGCTAAGGCAGTTTTACTTGCTTCTGGTGGATTTGGTGCTTCAAAGGAAATGATGAAAAAATATCGTCCAGACTTAGTAGATTACAAGACTACTAACCAAGCTGGTGCAACAGGTGATGGCTTGAAGTTAGCTGAAGCAGTTGATGCTCAACTTATGCAAATGGAATATGTTCAAGTTCACCCAACTGCTCAAACTGATGGGGCTCGTACTTTCTTAATCGGTGAAGCTGTTCGCGGTGAAGGTGCAATCTTAGTTAACCGTGCGGGTAAGAGATTTGTTAATGAACTTAATACTCGAAAGATTGTTTCAAATGCAATTACTGGTTTAAATGAAGATGGAGCTTACCTAATCTTTGACCAAGGAATTCGTGATCACGTTAAGGCTGTTGAATTTTATGATGCTATTGGCTTGGTTAAGCATGGCGCAGGTCTTGCTGAATTGGCTAATGAAATTGGTGTTGATGCAGCTAACTTAGAAGCAACAGTTAAAACTTGGAATGAAGCTGTTAAAGCTTCAAATGATACTGAATTTGGTAGAAGTACAGGTATGGATCGTGGCATTGAAAAAGGTCCATTCTTTGCAATTCACATTCACCCAGCTATTCACTACACGATGGGTGGGATTCACATCACTCCAGAAACTAAAGTTCTTGATACCAATGGTAATGTGATTAAAGGCCTTTACGCTGCTGGTGAAGTATCAGGCGGACTTCACGGCAATAACCGAATTGGTGGTAACTCAATCGCTGAAACAGTTATTTTCGGTCGTCAAGCTGGTATGCAAATGGCTAAATTTGCACGTGAAAATTAAAAATCATATTTTATAAGAGGAGTCTATTTTAGACGCCTCTTATTTTTATAAAAGTTAAAAAATAAAGATAAATTTGAAAAAAGTAAAATAAAGAGGATAATCAATACTGGCGAACCCGAATAAGGCTCGTACTTGAAAATAGGCATTTGCCTATCAGGAGGGAATTTTTATGAAAAATTTGGCTAAGGTAAACTACCGTGGGTTTATCGTGCCAGTTGTTGTTGGAGTCTTACTTTGGCTTCTAACAGCAGTTAGACCAACTGGAATTAGTGTTTCTGGTTGGCATTTGTTTGCAATATTTTTAGCAACAATTATTGCATGTATCACTAAACCTCTCCCCATTGTCGGAGTCGCTATTATTAGTTATGTCTTAATTTTGCTAACTGGCTTAGTCAAGATGAAATTTGCACTTACTGCGTTTGCAGATTCAACTCCGTGGATGATTGCCATGGCATACATGATTGCACGTGGTTTTGTAAAGACTGGTTTGGGAAGAAGAATTGCCTTAATTTTTGTACGTAATTTTGGTAAAAAAACATTGGGATTAGGCTATTCACTTTCATTAATTGATTTATTAGTTGCTCCCGCAACTCCTAGCAATACAGCTCGGTCAGGTGGTATTGTATTACCAATTATTCAATCGTTATCTGAAACTTTTGGCTCAAAGGTTGGGGATGGTACAGAAAAGAAAATTGGTTCATATCTGGTTTATAATGAATTTCATGCCAATACAATTTCATCCTCTCTTTTTATGACAGCTTCGGCTCCAAATGTTGCAGCAGTCGGACTTGCAGAAGCAAATGGCGTTCATATTTCATGGTTTGAATGGTTATTTGCAGCACTTGTTCCTGGGTTGATAGCATTTTTAGTTGTTCCATTCATTATTTATAAGATGTATCCACCAGAAATTAAAGAAACCCCTAATGCTAAGCAGTGGGCGGATCATGAGCTTGAAAAAATGGGTAAGATGACAATAGCTGAAAAGCTGATGCTGACAATTTTTGTGCTTGCTTTAGTTTTATGGATGGTATCAAGTTTTATTGGATTAGATGCAACTTTAGTTGCTTTCTTGGCAGTCGCCTTGCTACTACTTTCTGGAATTTTAACAACAGATGATTTGTTGCATGAAACAGGTGCTTGGAATGTTGTTGTTTGGTTCTCGATTTTAATTTTTATGGCTAGTCAATTGAGTGTCCATGGTGGGGTTATTCATTGGTTACAATTGTTTATTAAGCATTCCATTAAAGGGATGAATCCCATGCTAGTAATGGCTATCTTGGTATTAGTATATTTCTATACACATTACTTTTTTGCTAGTGGAACAGCTCATGTTGTTGCAATGTATGCTCCATTTTTACTTATTGCACAAGGTGAGGGTGTTCCAGTAATGTTTGCAGCTATCATGCTTGGAATTACTGGTGCCATTTACCAATCAACAACGCATTATTCTTGTGGTCCTGCTACAGCTTTGTTTGCATCTGGTTATGTTAAACAAACAGATTGGTGGAAAATGAGTTTTGTTTTGGGATTGTTTTATCTTGTCCTTTATGGTGTAATTGGTGGCATTTGGATGAAAATTATTGGCCTTTAAGTTTATTTGAATATTTAAAATAAGAGCAATTCACTTTTTATAAGTTGGATTGCTTTTATTTATTTTAACAATGTGAATTAGTTAACTTTAAGAAAGCGCAGACATGTCTTTTTACTGGAAGCGTTTAACTTATTGAAAAAACAGCATATTTTTTGAAATTTTATAAAATATCGCCGAAAAATAGTGTATAATTATTGTGCAATGCTTAGCAAGCGCAGAATCACTTACTACTTTGCGAGTTTGTTAGCGGGAAGTAATCCCAGGAGGATTTTTTATGAAACATTTGGAAAAGGTGAACTATAAAGGCTTCATCATTCCAATTATTGTTGGATTGATTTTCTGGTTCACGACACCTGTTAGACCAGCAGGAGTTACTGTACAAGCATGGCATATGTTGGCGATTTTTTTAGCGACAATTATGGGGTGTATTTTTAAGCCCTTGCCAATTGCTGCTACAACTTTAATTGGATATACTTTGACTATTTTTCTTGGTTTAGCTCCAATTAAGGACGTTGTAGTTAAAGGGCATACAGTTGATTTATCTGCTTTGTCAGCTTTCTCCAATTCGGCTGCTTGGCTAATTGCAATGGCATTTATGTTGTCTAGAGGAATTATTAAGACAGGCCTTGGAAGAAGAATTGCTTTTTATTTTATTGAATGGTTTGGACACAAGTCATTAGGTTTAGGTTATTCTGTAGCAGCAATCGATTTAGTAGTTAGTCCAGCAACACCATCAAATACGGCACGCGCTGGTGGTATTGTTTTCCCATTGGTAGAATCTTTAGCCGAAAACTTTGATTCAAAGCCCAATGATCCAAGTCGTAAAAAAATGGGTTCATTTTTGACCTTTGTTGAATTTCATGCCAATTTAATTACATCAATGCTCTTTTTGACTGCTATGGCTCCTAATTTAGTTGCTGTAGAATTGGCTAAGTCACTTGGAGTAAATATTACTTGGATTGGTTGGTTTGAAGCAACTTGCGTTCCTGCTTTATTAGCATTACTTATTGTGCCATTTATTATTTATAAAATGTATGGCCCAGATATTAAGGAAACTCCTAATGCAAAAGAATGGGCAAGTGCTGAATTAAAGAAGATGGGAAAATTATCTGTACCTGAAATGTGGATGGCTGGTATTTTCTTATTAACTTTGGTTCTTTGGATGTTATCAAGTTCAATTTCACTTGATGCAACTTTAATTGCTTTCATTTCTATGTCACTTCTTTTACTTACTGGTGTTTTATCAAATGATGACTTCCTTTCAGAAAAGGGTGGCTGGAATGTTTTAGTATGGCTATCAATTCTAGTTTATATGGCCAATCGTTTAACTAAATTTGGCTTTATTAAGTGGTTATCTGAAACTATTTCTAAATCAGTTGGTCATGATAACTGGATAATTGTTTTAATTATTTTAGGTGTATTACTATTCTATACACATTACTTATTTGCTAGTGCTACTGCTCACAACACTGCAATGTATGGCCCATTTTTAGCAGTTGCCTTAAGTGCAGGTGCCCCAAAGATGGCAGCAGCAATGTTTTTAGCAATCTTTTCAGCTATTATGGCTTCAACTACCCACTATGCAAATGGACCAGCCTCAGTTTTAGCAGGTAGTGGTTATGTTGAACAAGGAGAATGGTGGAAGATGAACTTCATTCTCGGTTTGTTCTACATCGTTTTCTTTATCGTCTTTGGTTTAGGCTGGATGAAGATTATTGGCTTATGGTAGTTAGTGATTAATTGATTTTTAAGTAAGACATACTTGGGTATGGCTTACTTTTTTTGTTCAAATAAGTAAAAATATAGTAAAATTAGTTACTATGATATGTATTGCAAAGAAAGAGAATGATAATGAGAAGATTTAGGGATAAATTGAAAATTGCTTGGCTAGTAGCCCTTTGCATTATTGGAATAATTAATTTAACTTTTTTCAATGTAGTAAAAGCTGACGAGAAGCCTGTTAATGTCAAAGCGGCTTTTATGATGGATGAAAAGACAGGACAGATTCTTTATCAAAAAAATGCAACTAGGAAATATGCCGTAGCTTCATTGACAAAAATTTTAACATTGGCAGTAATCATGGAAGATATTCATAAGCATAAGCTTGACTGGGATCAAGAAATTCAAATAAGTAAAGATGTAGCAAAAGTAGCAGATGATTGGCGTTTTTCAAATGTTCCGTTAATTTATAATGAACGTTATACTGTTCGCTCACTTATTGAATCTATGATGATTGTTTCAGCTGATGGTAGTACTGAGGCATTGGCACTAGCAGACGCTGGTAGTGTAGCTGCTTTTAATTACAAAATGAAAGTTGTCGCAAAAAGAGCAGGTGTCAAAAATCCTGAAATTTATAACATGATTGGTTTATCAAATGGGGAATTAGGTAACTTAAAGCTACCCAAGATTGATGATAATCAAGAAAATCAATTTTCAGCTAAAGATATGGCCTTGATTTCCAAATATTTGATAGATAAGTATCCTGAAGTTCTAAATATTACTAAAACTAAGTATGCCAACTTCAAAATTAGTCAAGATAATGAAATCAAGATGGAAAATATCATTTATATGCTAGAAGGAATGGGTTATGGTCCTAAAAAAGGTACTATGGATGGACTAAAGACTGGGAAAACGGATGCAGCTGGCTATTGTTATGTAGGAACAGGAACTTTTGATAATCGTAGGGTAATCACAGTAGTTTTAGATGTGCCAGGAGAATATAGTAATCAATTTATTCAAACTAATAACATGATTGATACAGTATTTGACAAATATCAGTTAGTTAAGATTAATAAAAATAACTTGCCAAAAAAGTATCAAAAGATAACAATTACTAGCAAAAAACAAAAAAAGAAAATTTCAGTTGTACCTGAAACAGATTCTGCCCTTTGGCTTGCTAAGGACCAAAAACTTGCAAATTTATCTCCTAAATTAGAAGTTAAAAAGCAAAATAAGCTCAAAAAAGGCAGTATAGTTGCAAGCTTGATTTATAAACTTGATAATCATAGTTCAGTAAAGATAAACTTACAGAAAAAATAAAAGGATTCGCTGAATCCTTTTTTATTATGAATAGATAGAAAGTTAGTAAAATGAATATTTTTAAAATAGGTGAACCTGTAACAATTTTAGACGTACTTATAGATAAAGATCGGCGAGTTGAATTGCAAAATAGATTAGTGCTTGAAAATAAAACATGGACAATAATTGGTGCTAAACTAAATATTCCAGGGCCAATAAAGAATAACTTAGTCATAGAAAAATTTTTCAAACGGGAATTAATCAACTTTGAAAAGAACGCCCCTTTTTTGCTAACGCTTAAAGAAGATTGGTTAGAAAAAAAGACAGGACCTGAATATTTTTATTTAGCAATGGATAAGCCAATTAATGTAAAAAAGTATTGCATTAAATTTGAGCAAACTAACCAAGCAACAAGGCTATTTGACTTAGATGTTCATTATTTCGAAAAAGGGCAAGTGAAAGACTTAAGCCGCAATCAATTAGGAATATCTGGTAGAAGCTGTTTTATTTGTGGAAGTCCAGCTAAGGAATGTGCACGTGCAAGAAAACATTCCGTAGAGCAATTGCAAGAAGAAGTTTCTAAATTAATTAATCAAGATATCGATTTTTAAATATTTTAAAAATTCAGCACTTATTTGTAAATTTTAAAAATAAGTGCTAGTATTTAGCATGTGAGAGAAATTGTAAGTAAAAGAAAGAGGCTTTATTATGGCTGAAGGAAAGAAAGTAAAATTTTCCTACGATAAATTAAACATGCTTTGTATGGACGCTTTTCAAAAGTTTGGCTTTAGCGAAGAAAAAGCTCGCATTATTACTGATGTGTTATTAACAGCTGACTTATATGGAATTCAAAGCCATGGTATGCAACGAATGGTTCGCTATTATAAAGGTATTCAAAAAGGGACTATGAAAGTGAATGCAGAACCCGAAGTGGTTTTTGAAACACCAATTTCAGCCGTGATTGATGGTCACAGTGGTATGGGACAACTTAATGGTCACTTTGCCATGGAATTAGCAATTAAAAAGGCTAAAGAAGTTGGGGTTGGAATTGTTTCTGTCCGTAACTCTAACCACTATGGTATTGCCGGTTATTACGCTAAAATGGCTGCTAAAGAAAACATGCTTGGTTTTTCATGTACTAATAGCGAAGCCATTATGGTGCCAACCTATGCTTCCAAGGCCATGATTGGTTCAAACCCACAAGCTTGGTGCGTTCCAGCAAATCCATATGACTTTTTATTTGATGCCTCAACTACTGTTGTTACTAGAGGTAAACTTGAAATGTACAACAAGTTGGGTAAAAAGTTACCTGATGGCTGGGCTTTAGATAAAAATGGGCAACCTACTAATAATGCTGGTGAAGTTCTTTCAAATATTGTTGGTCACGTTGGTGGCGGTATTATGCCACTTGGTGGTAATACTGAAGAATTGGGTTCTCATAAAGGCTATGGCAATGGAATGGTTGCTGAAATCTTTTCATCTATTTTGTCACAAGGTTTAACTAGTGACTTAGTTATGAAGGATGGTAAGGCTGGCACCTGTCATGGCTTCATGGCTATTAACTTATCAAGTTTTGGCAATCCTGAAGCAATTAAGCAGCATTTTTCGGACTACTTACAAGCATTACGAGATGCTCCAAAGGCTGTAGGTCAGGAGCGAATTTATACTCATGGTGAAAAAGAAATGGCTGCAATTAAAGATCGTGAAGCTAATGGCATTCCAGTCATTGATAAGACTATGACTGAAGTTTACGATTTGTGTCAATACTTAGATTTAGACTTTAGTAAGTACTTTGGTGATTATGTTCCACCTAAGGCAGATGGAATGTTTACAGGTAACTATTAGAAATTCAAATTAAAAGAGGTTTTTGAAAATGAGTAAAGTTTTATTAGTTGGTGACGGTGCAGTAGGTTCTACTTTTGCTAACGACTTATTACAAAATACTAAGCTTGATGAATTAGTGATTTGCGATGTTGTTAAAGAGCGACCACTTGGCGATTCAATGGACTTAGAAGATATTACTCCATTTACTGGTAGCACTAATGTTCATGCCGGTGAATATAGTGATGCAAAAGATGCTGATGTGGTTGTTATTACTGCAGGTATTCCTCGTAAGCCTGGTGAAACCAGACTAGACCTAGTTAATAAGAACGTTAAAATTCTAAAGAGTATTGTTAAACCAGTTGTTGATTCTGGCTTTAATGGTATTTTCGTAGTTAGTGCCAATCCGGTAGATATTTTAACTACTTTAACGCAAAAGCTTTCAGGCTTCCCTAAGAATAAGGTAATCGGTACTGGTACCTCACTTGATTCAGCTCGTTTAAGAGTTGAATTGGCTAAGAAGCTCAATGTAAAGGTTGAAGATGTTAATGCTTATGTTTTAGGTGAACACGGCGACACTTCTTTTGAAAACTTTGATGAAGCGACTGTTGCAGGTAAAACTTTGACTTCATACTCTGCTATGTCAGCTGATGTTTTAACTGCAATTGAAAGTGATGTTCGTAAAAAGGGTGGCGAAATCATCGCTAAAAAGGGTGCAACCTTCTATGGTGTAGCAATGATGCTTGCGCAAATCGTTAAGGCAGTACTTGAAAATAAGGAAATCTGCTTGCCACTTTCAGCTCCAATTACTGGTCAATATGGAATTAAGCATGATTTATACTTAGGTACTCCAGCTGTAATTAATGCTAATGGTATTAGCCACGTAATTGAAGCAGAACTATCAAGCAAAGAATTAGCTAAGATGCAAAATTCAGCTGATAAAATGCAAGAAGTTTTAGCTGGCGTTGAAGAATAAATGATAAAATGACTAGTAATCCTAGTCATTTTTTTGTGAGGTAATTATGGAATTTAAAACAAGTGATCATGTTCTTTTGCACTATACTGATACTCAAACGGATTTACCAGCAATTATTTGCTTACCTGGAATCGGAGCTAGTGGGAAATTATTTAATAAAATGGTTGACCTTTTAAAAGATAAATATCGCGTTTTAGTATTAGATCCTAGAAATCAAGGCTTAAGTCAACGTACTTATAAGGGACAACGAATGAGTCGTCATGCACTTGATTTGGAAGAGTTTTTAGCAGAATTAAAATTAACTAATGTCATCGTAATTGGAAATTCAATGGGAGCAAGTACTTTGTTTGCATATGCTTCATTATTTGGAAAAGGACGTTTCGCAGCAATGATTGACCTTGATCAGCCTCCTAAGATGATTAATGATGATAGTTGGAATTTTGGCTATAAAGATTTGACTTGGGATAATTTCCCCATTTCTTTAAAGTATCATGATACAGTTCATGCCAATTATGTACGTGTTGATCCTGAAATTGCAGTCCCAGTTAAATTGGAGCGACAAGAACATCCCTATGATGAAAGTTCTAACTACAACTTCTTGTGCGACCACGCCTTTCAAGATTGGCGCGATGTGGTGATGGATTTACCGGTGCCACTACTTGTTTTAGCAGGTGAAAAGTCACCATACTTTAACTGTGAATTTGCACAAGCAATGCAATATATTAATGAAAAAATTGAAAGTCAAGTGCTTGCCGAATGTGGTCATATTTTGCAAGCCGAAAGACCTGAAGAAACAACAAAAGCCATTCTTTCGTTTTTAGAAAGACATGGCCTGTAATTAGTGATATTTTTCAACTTCTTGTAAAAGTTTATTGGCGATTGCTTCATTAACAACTAAATGAGTAATTAAATGAGTTCGGAGTCCACCTAATAATGAGTGGGTTTTGAACTTATTTTTTACAATAGCAAAACGAATGGGTGTCTTCATAATATCTTCGCGTTGAATTCCAGTAAATTTATTTTCAACACTTTCAAAAATTTTACCATTGATATCATAGGCTCGACCAAAAATCATCCCCGCTACTTTATTTTGGTCAATACCATCAAATATTTGATCTTGCAACTTACCCCAGACGCGATTGGATTCCATGCTTGCGAGGGTACCAACACCAGTGAAGATTAAATCAAGGTGTTGGTATTTCTTTTGTACTTCAGCAATTGCTGGTTCTTGTTCCATTAAATCGTGGGCAGTTTGATTAAGAATATACAACGGAGCTGGTAAAATATATGACTTAGCATCAAACTTCTCAGCGGCTCTTTGTATTAAAGAGTAGTTGGCATGTGGAGTATCTGTTCGTAGGCTCATCCCAGCAATTTGCACAAAGGATAAATCAGGTCGTTTAATTTCATCAAAATGAACGATCGTATCTAAGACCGTGGTCCCCCAAGTTAAGCCGATTTCTTTAGCAGCTTTTGAATAATTTTGAATTTGATGAGCTGCAAAGTCGACAATTTGTTCATTGTCATGGCTAGTAGTGTCTTGATCTTTTAAAACAAAAGCTTCTTTTAGACCGAACAAATTACGCAATTTTGTTTCAAGACTATTATTTCTCTTAACATTTGACTTGATACTAATATGAACAACCCCACTAGCTTCAGCTTCTTCAAAAGCCTTTGCAATTAGGTAACGCGATAAGTTATATTTCTTTGATATTTGTGTAATCGGCAACTTGCTTAAGTAATAATCGCGTGCAATTTCTGCAAGTTGGGAATTGTCATAGCTTTCTACCATAAAGAACCTCACAATTATTTACTAATTTTATTATATCTCTAATTACAGAAAATTAGCTCTTTTAATTTATTTTATTGTATCAGACTATTTACAATTTTTGAAATTTAACGGTTTAATTTGAAATATTTAAAATAAAGAATTACACTAAAAAGGTAACTTAGTTAATTGTTACACAAAGAAAGGAGGCAGAATTTTGGATAAAGTTGTTGATCTTTATTTAAATGACCCCACAACTAAAAAACGCTGGATGAGCTTCTTGGAAAAGCTAGATTTGCATAATTTTTCTGAAAGAGAAGTTGCTGTGATTGACCATACTTTAGGTTTGGTTGATGAAGAGGGAAAATTAGTTGGAACAGGTAGTGTGGCCGGCAATGTGCTGAAGTATATTGCCGTTTGCAACAAAGATAGTGAACCTGGACAACGATTTAACAAGATTGTTACGGCGTTAAGCCAATATCTCTTTACTCAGCAAATTTTTCATATGTTTGTTTTTACCAAGGTTAAATATGCCGATAGTTTTAAGCATTTAGGTTTTAGTGAATTGGCTAGAACAGATGAGGCTGCTTTTTTAGAAAACGGTAGTCCTGATGTAAATGACTATTTGAGCAGTTTACCGCGAATTGATGGGCAAATAGATAAGAAAGTTGCTGGCATTGTTATGAATGCCAATCCCTTTACTTTGGGGCATCGCTACTTAGTTGAAAAGGCAAGCCAAGAAAATGATTTAGTTTATGTTTTTGTGGTTGCAACTGACTTGTCATTATTTAACTCTCAAGAGCGTTTTGAACTAGTTAGAAAAGGCTGTAGCGAGTTTAAAAATGTAGTCGTGGTTAGTGGAGATAGTTATATGGTATCAGCAGCTACATTTCCTGCCTATTTTTTGAAGAGCGCAGATAGCTTAATTGAAAATCAGACGACGATTGATGCAAGAGTTTTTAAAAACGTAATTGCCCCTGCGTTATCAATTAAGCGGCGCTATGTTGGAACAGAACCTTTTTCTCATGCAACGAGTATTTATAATGACAGCTTGCAGCGTGAATTAGAGCCTGACATTGAAGTACATTTAATTCCGCGTCTTGAAAAAGGTAAAACAACTGTAACAGCAACCAAGGTAAGACAATTAATTAAAGCAGACGACCTTGCCGCTATCGAAGACTTGGTTCCGGCATCCACAGCGGAATTTATCAAAGCAAATAAAAAAGAATTACAAAGACGTATCCGGGAAGGAATGAAAATAGATGGAAATTAAGACAACAGCAGTAGCTGGCACTTTAGAATCATCTGACATTCAAATTATGATTATGAATGGTAACAATGGTATTGAGATTACCCTTGAATCAGATGTTGCTAAAGCATATGGTGATCAAATTAAGAGCGTTATTACTGATACTTTGAAATCATTTGGTTTGACAAATGCAAAAGTTAAGGCAGTCGACAAAGGGGCACTTGACTGTGTAATTAAGGCCCGGACCTTAGCAGCTGCTCAAAGAGCTACTCAAACTACTGATAAACCTGCATTGGAGGTGCTATAAATGACTTATATCAAAAATCGTTTGCGTCGGACTATGATGTTCGTCCCTGGTAATAACCCAGCTATGATTAAGGATGCAGGTATTTATGGTGCTGATTCAATCATGCTTGACCTGGAAGACTCAGTTTCTTTAACAGAAAAGGATGCTGCTCGTTTACTTGTTTATGAGGCAATCAAGACTGTAGACTTTGGCGGCAGTGAAGTGGTTGTTAGAATTAATGGCCAAGATACTCCATTTTATGAAGAAGACGTTAAGGCAATGGTTAAGGCTGGCGTTGATGTTATTCGTTTGCCTAAGACTGAATCTGCAGATATGATTAAGAAATTAATTGCTGATATGGAAAAAGCTGAAGAAGAATATGGCATTGAAAAGGGTTCAATTGGTGTTATGGCTGCGATTGAAAGTGCCCAAGGTGTTTTAAATGCACCAAGTATTGCTACTTCAACTGACTTGATGATGGGTATGGCTTTATCTGGCGAAGACTACACTTCAGATATGCATACGCACCGTTATCCAGATGGACGCGAAATGGAATTTGCTCGTAACATGGTTTTACATTCATGTCGTGCTGCTGGTATCTATGCCTTTGATTCAGTCTTCTCAAACATGAAGGATACTGAAGGCTTTTATCGCGAAACCAACTACATTCACCAACTCGGATTTGATGGTAAGAGTTTGGTTAACCCTAGACAAATCCAAATGGTTAATAAGGTATTTAACCCAAGTAAAGAAGAAATTGAAAATGCTAAGAATGTTCAAAATGCCATTCGTGAAGCCCGTGCCAAGGGTAGTGGTGTTATTTCAATGAATGGTAAAATGGTTGATAAGCCTATCGTGGACAAGGCAAATAGAGTATTAGAAACTGCTAAAGCTTCTAACTTAATTGATGAGGAGGGCAACTACATTGGAGAATAGTATTAATCGCGAAATGCCTGCAGATGTGTTAGAAAAATTAAACTTAAAACCTTTTGAATCAGTTGAAATTGGTCATCCTGATATTCAAAGAGTTGCACCTAAGGTTCACGTTACTGCTGGTGAAAACAAGGTGGTAGACTCAATTGAAGATGTAGTTAAAGAAACCTTGAAAGATGGAATGACTATTTCTTTCCACCACCATTTTAGAAATGGTGATTATGCTTTTAATAAAGTAATGGATGTCATTATTAAACTAGGTTATAAAGATTTAACTTTAGCACCTTCATCATTAACTGGTGTCATGAATGACAAGGTAATTGAAGCTATTAAAAAGGGTGTTATAACTAATATTACTTCATCTGGAATGCGTGGTTCACTTGGTGACTTTGTTTCTCATGGTGGTTTAAAAAACCCAGTAATTTTCCGTTCACATGGTAACCGTGCTCGTTCAATTGAAGACGGCGAAATCAAGATTGACGTTGCCTTTTTGGGAGTTCCTGTTTCTGATCCAGCAGGTAATGCAAATGGACAAGATGGCAAGGCAGTTTTCGGTTCACTAGGTTATGCCCTAATGGATGCTCAATATGCTGATAAGGTTGTGTTATTGACTGATAACGTGGTACCATATCCAAACACTCCTGCATCAATTAAGCAAACTCAAGTTGATTATGTTGTTAAAGTAGATGAAATTGGGGACCCTAATAAGATTGGTTCAGGTGCTACTCGTTTCACTAAAGACCCTAAAGAATTAATGATTGCTCAAATGGTTAATGATGTAATCGTTAACTCACCATACTTCAAGGAAGGATTTTCATTCCAAACTGGTTCTGGTGGTGCTGCTCTTGCAGTTACTAGATACTTGCGTCAATCAATGCTTGACAAGGGAATTACCGCTTCATTTGCTTTGGGTGGTATTACCAAGCCAACTTGTGACTTGCTTGAAGAAGGTTTAGTCAAGAAAGTTATGGACGTTCAAGACTTTGATAAGGGTGCTGCTGCTTCAATGGCTAAGAACCGTAATCAACAAGAAATTGATGCTTCATGGTATGCTGATCCACATAATAAGGGAGCTGTAGTTAACAACCTTGATGTAGCAATTTTATCAGCCCTTCAAATTGACACTAACTTCCACGTCAACGTTATGACTGGTTCAGACGGTGTTATTCGTGGTGCGATTGGTGGTCACCAAGATGCTGCAAATGCCAAGATGACAATTATTACTGCCCCACTTGTTAGAGGTAGAAATGCTACTGTTGTTAAGAATGTTGAAACCGTAGTTACTCCAGGTGACTCAATTGATGTTGTTGTTACCGAACGAGGTGTTGCTGTCAACCCTAAGCGGCAAGATTTAATTGATTGCTTCAAGAAGGTTCCAAGTATTCATCTAGTTACAATGGATGAATTACAAAAATTAGCTGAAAAGCAAGTTGGTGTTCCTAATAAACTTAAATATACTGATAGAACAGTTGCAGTTATTGAATACCGTGATGGTACTGTAATTGACACTATCAAAGAAGTTAGAGATTAAGCTTGCATTAAAGAAAAAAATATTTTAAAATGCTTAATATTGAAAATAATTAAATATCCGTACAAAATAGGCTTCTTTGAAGCCTATTTTTTTGTTCTAGTTAAATTTTAAAATGTATAGCTAGTAAAATATGGTAAAATGATAAAGTTATTTAATTAAAAGAAGGGATACAAGTGAAATATCTACATGCTGATTTAGCTATTAAGGCGTTGCTTTATGAGGTAGTAACTTTGCCTAAGCCAGGATTGGTTGATCCTGCAACTCACGGCTCTCATCCTGATATGGATATTTATACTTTTATTGATAGTACCCTGAGTTTACGTACTTATTTTGAAAAAGCCGAAGAATTGGGACGTAATTATGATGGAAAATTGTCAGATATGTTTGAAAAACTTCGAAAGCATGGAATAAAGGCTGAGCAAAGGATGTTTGCTAGCACTAAAGGTATAAATACTCATAAAGGGGCAATTTTTTCGCTTGGTATTTTTGTTTGCGCTTGTAGTTATGCAAAAAGTAATAATTGTGATGTTTTTAAAATTGTTCAATCAATGACACAGGGACTAGTTGAACGTGATTTAGCAAACATTAAAAATCCAAAAACTGCAGGTGAAATTGAATATCAAAAATATGGCAAAGCCGGTATTCGTGGCCAGGCTGAAGCCGGATACCCAATAGTAAATCAAATTTCACTCCCATTTTTAAGACAAGCTACAGGAACTCTTAATGAAAAGCTGCTAGATACATTGATGAAAATAGCAAGTGTAACAGAAGATTCAAATTTTATTAAGCGCGCCGGTAGTATAGAGAAATTAGATGAGCTAAAAAAATGGAGCAAGCATTTTCTTGATTTGGGAGGAGCCAAAGAAGCTGAAGCATTAGCTTATTTATCAAGGCTTGATAACCTTTTTTCTGAAAAAAACTACAGTCTTGGTGGCTGTGCAGATTTGTTGATTATAACAATTTTTCTGGCCTTGGAAGAGGGAACAATTTAATGGTAAAGGAAATAGACAAAATAGATATGGGACATCATTTATCAAATTCTCACCACATGAAAATACAATGGGAGGAATTTTTTAAAAGTAAAGATGAAACTCCGGCTAAGAAGGCAACACTTGTCGAAAAAGCAAGTATTGTTGGACGTGTTGGATTAATGATTTTGAGCTGTGGTACTGGATCATGGAGAGTGCGCGATTCGATGAATACAATTGCTCGTGCATTAGATATTACATGTTCAGCAGATATTGGCTTATTAACAATTGATTGCACATGTTTTGATGTAAATAACCAGTCATATAGTCAAACTTTAACTTTACCTTCAACCGGTATTAATATGACTAAACTTAATGAATTAGAGCGTTTTGTTAGACAATTTGAAGCAGGAGATGGCAACTGGAATATTGGTCAAATTCACCGTCGATTAGGGGAAATTGAACATTTAAAAAGCCGTTATACACCAGTAATTGCGGGCTTAGCTGCGGCAATTGCTTGTGCAGGTTTTATCTTTTTGCTTGGTGGCGGTATACCTGAAATTGTATGTGCATTCTTTGGGGCGGGATGTGGTAATTACACTCGAATGAAAATGGGACAAAGGCATATAACAATGGTTGCTAAAGTTGCTACCGCTGTTTTTGTGGCTTGTGTAACGTATTTTTTAGCTTTCCAATTATTACATTTTATTTTTAATATTCGGTCTAGTCATATTTTTGGTTATATTGGTTCGATGCTGTTCGTAATTCCTGGCTTCCCATTTATTACTGCAGGCCTTGACTTATCGAAGTTAGATATGAGATCCGGCCTTGAAAGAATGGCATATGCATTATTAATTATTATTGTAGCTACGACTGTAGGTTGGGCAACTGCCTTGTTAATTGGGATTCACCCTGGAGATATGACCAAATTAGGCTTAAATCCTGTTAACTTAACGATTTTTAGGTTAATTGCCAGTTTTTGTGGAGTTTTTGGCTTCAGTTTAATGTTTAACTCTAAAGTTAATTATGCGGCCTTAACTGCTGTTATTGGAGCAATTTCCAATACTTTACGTTTAAGTTTAGTAGATTATGGTCATATGCCACCAGCATTGGCTGCTTTTATAGGTGTGCTTCTTTCCGGATTACTTGCTTCATTTATACGTGAAAAAGTTGGTTACCCAAGAATAGCTATTACAGTTCCGTCAGTAGTTATCATGGTGCCGGGACTTTATATGTATCGAGCTGTTTTCAATTTAGGTTTGACTCGAATAAGCCTAGGGGCTTATTGGGCTACTGAAGCAATTATGATTGTTATTGCATTACCACTTGGTTTGATTGCAGCTAGAATTTTGACAGATAGTAAATGGCGCCATGCTTCATAAAGTTAAAGACTATTCAAAAAAACAAGAGTTCATCTTCACGATAACTCTTGTTTTTTTATAATTAAATATTAGTGGTTATTTTTCTAACAAATCACCAAAAGTCCCTTCAACCACTTTTTGTAAGTCTAGAGGGGCCAATTGGACACTTCGCCCGACTTTCCCAGAGGAAACAATGATTTTTTCTTCATTTTTCATACTGTTGTCAAGATAAATCGGATAATGGTCATTAAAATGAATACCAATCGGAGTATTAGCACCATGAACATAGCCAGTTGTTTTTTCCAACTTCTTTAGTGGCAACATTTCACATTTTTTATTACCAGAAACTTTAGCTAATTTTTTTAAATCTAAATGTTCAGTAATAGGTAAAACAGCAACAAGTGGACCTGTTTTATTTCCTTCACAAGCAAGCGTCTTGTAGACCAGACGTTGGTCTTGTTCTAAAATAGAAGTATCCATTTGAAAAACACCATGTTCTTCATGGGTTTCAAATTCTTTTTGCTCGTAAGGAATTTTTTCTCGATCGAGAATCTTTTCTACTAATGTTTTTTCGAGTTTATCTTTTTTACGTTTCTTTGACATTTTTATCACCTTTACCATCATATCATGGTCAAACGTAGTGTCAAAAATAGATTGGAGTCTGATTAATGAAATTATTATTGATAAAATTGCAAACTAGCCATGAAATTGAAGATGCGCTAACTTATTTTAGTCAAGAACAAGTTAAGGCTTTAGGAGTTGAAGCAAGAAAGCGCAGTGATTTTGAACAAGCAGGCTGGGCTAATGATTCTACGGTAGTTGATTTCGATGATATAGAAAACTTGCCTGATGATATGGAATTTATCGCTTATTTTGATCAAGAACGTGACCCTCAGGAACTAATTGAACAATATAAGGATAAATTAACAGAATTAGAATCTTATGGTCTTGATACTGGCAAAAAAGAAATTAGTTATGACTATGTTCAAGATAAAGATTGGAATAAAGTTTGGCAGAAATATTATCACGTTCTTAATTTCTCTCGTCACTTGGCAATCGTTCCTGAATGGGAAGATTATCAACCTGAGTTCCCAGACCAAAAAGTTATTACTCTAGATCCAGGACTAGCTTTTGGGACCGGGGGACATACTACTACTCAGTTGGTAATGATGGCACTTGAACGTAGTATGACAAAACCTGCTAAGGTTTTAGATGTTGGAACTGGTTCGGGGATTTTAGCGATTGCGGCTAGCAAATTAGGAGCAGAAAGTGTTCTTGCTACGGATATTTCCGATGAGGCAGTTACAGCAGCTAACGAGAATATTGCACTTAATAAACTTAACAATATTAAAGTTATTAAAGCTAACTTGTTAAAAAATATAAATGGTAAATTTGACTTAATTTTAGCTAATATTTTAGCTGAAATCTTATTTGATCTAATTCCTGAACTGAATGATCACCTTGCTCCTAATGGTAAAATTATTTTTTCTGGGATTGATTATTTACAAGCAGAAAAAGTTAAACAAAGTTTAGCAGAAAATGGTTTTTCTGTAAAAACCACTATGCAAGAAGGACGTTGGGTTTGCCTATTAATTGAACGTAAACCAGAATAAAGTGCTAGAATTAAAAGAAATTAAAACAGAAAGAGTTGGATAATATGGCAAAATTACAGCTAGCCAAAAAGAAAATATTAGAAGCAAGCTGGATTAAAAAATTAAATAGTTATTCCTTTATGCCAGTAATTTGGTGGACACTATTATTGGTTCTTTTAGCATATGGCTCAAGTTTATTACAAATAAAATTAACTTGGCGAGTAGGATTTATTTTTATTATTTTAAATAGTTTGATTAGTTATCAGGTAGGAAAAGTAATAAATGATAGGAATCTTAAGAAGTATTGGCTGTTATTTTTGCCAATTGTGTTTTTATTAGTTGTATTATCACGATATGCTAAGTATAATTTAGTTTTAATTATTATTTATTTAATTATGGAATTTTTTGGCTCATTGAAGGGCAATATTTATAAAAACTAAATTTTGGAGTAGGTGAGTAAGATGTCTAAATACATTGAAATGACCCATGAAGAGGTTATCTCTGCATGTAAAAAATATATGAATAAAGAACAACTTGCTTTTGTAGAAAGAGCTTATGAATATGCAGATAAAGCACATTCAGGTCAAAAAAGAGCAAGCGGACAGCCATATATTATTCACCCAACTCAAGTTGCTGGGACTTTAGCAAATTTAGGACTAGATCCAGATACTGTTGCTGCGGGATTTTTACATGACACAGTTGAAGATACTTCAGTTACTAATGATGATATAAAGCGTGAATTTGGTGAAGATGTAGCTTTTATTGTTGATGGGGTAACAAAGCTAAACAAGTATGAATATAAGTCACATGAAGAATTTTTAGCTGAAAATCACCGAAAAATGCTGATTGCTATGGCAAAAGATTTGCGGGTAATTATGGTTAAATTGGCAGACCGTTTGCATAATATGCATACCCTTGACCATTTACGCCCCGATAAGCAACGCCGAATTGCATCAGAAACTTTAGATATTTATGCGCCGCTGGCAGATCGTTTAGGTATTGGGACAATTAAATGGGAGCTTGAAGATATGAGCTTGCATTATCTAAACCCTGAAGCCTACTACAATATTGTCAACCAGATGAACTCTAAGCGTAGTGAGCGCGAAGGCTATATTGAAACGGCAATTGCTTATTTAAAAGATACCTTAGATAGTTTGCATATTAAATATGATATTTATGGTCGACCTAAGCATATTTACTCTATTTACAAAAAGATGGTGAATAAGCATAAAGATTTTAGTGAAATCTTTGATTTACTTGCTGTTCGTGTGATAGTTCAAAATGTGCGCGATTGTTATGCCGTGCTTGGTGCTGTTCATACTAAGTGGAAGCCAATGCCTGGAAGGTTTAAAGATTATATTGCTGTTCCAAAGGCTAATGGCTATCAATCATTGCATACTACGATTATTGGACCAGGTGGGAAACCTCTTGAAATTCAAATTAGAACTCAACAAATGCATGAAGTGGCTGAATATGGGGTTGCCGCACACTGGGCATATAAAAAAGGTGACACTCAAGCTGTTGAAGCAACTAGTGCTGGTCGCAAATTAGATATGTTTCGAGAAATTTTGGAATTAAAAGATGAAACTAGTAATGCTGATGAGTTTATGAAGAGTGTGAAATCTGATATCTTTTCAGATTCAGTTTATGTCTTTACTCCAAAAGGGGATGTTTATGAATTAGCAAAGGGTTCTGTCCCACTGGATTTTGCCTATGCAATCCACACTCAAGTTGGAAGTCATGCTGTTGGTGCAAAAGTTAATGACAAGTTAGTCCCACTTGATTATCGTCTTAAAAATGGTGATGTTGTCTCAATTTTGACACAGTCTAATGCCGAACCATCACCAGATTGGATGAATATGGTCAAAACATCACGGGCTCGTAACAAAATTAGACGTTTTCTAAAAGAGCAACGCAAGGATGAAAACATTGAGAAAGGCCGTAGTGACGTTGCTAATTTACTTAGAGAACGTGGCTTGAATGCAAAGGAATATCTTGATAAAGAGCACATTCAAAAATTACTTGACCAATTAAATTATCATTCTGAAGATGAGATGTTCTCACAAGTTGGTTACGGTGAAGTTTCTGCAATTGGAATTGTTAATCGTTTAACTGAAGATTTACGTAAAGAAGAAAATAAAAAGCAAAAAGAATTAGAAGAAAAAATTCTGAATGCTGGGCAAACGGCAACTGAAGAAACTAAAAATATTACTCCAAATCGTGCAGTTATGCATGTAAAACATAATAATGGTGTCGTTATTCAAGGCGTAAGTGACTTAATGTTGCACTTAGCTAAATGTTGCAATCCAGTTCCTGGTGATGAAATTATTGGCTATGTTACAAAAGGCCGTGGTGTAACTATTCACCGGACAGATTGCCGCAATGTGACTGATGAAGCAGCTAAAGAGGGGCGTTTGATTGATGTTGATTGGGAAAATGTCGGAGAACGCTCAGAAACATTCAATGCCAACATTGAAATTTTTGGTTACAATCGTTCTAGCTTACTTAGTGATGTAATTAATAAGTTAAATAGTTTAACTAAAAATATTAAAAATATTTCTGGTAAAGTAAATGAAGAAAATATTGCCCATATTTACGTTACGATTACTGTTAAGGACTCTCAGCAGCTAAATGAAGCTTTGAGTCGCTTGCGCGATATACCAGATGTATATTCAACAAAGAGGTCTGATAATTAATGAGAGTTGTTATTCAAAGAGTTAATCACGCACAAGTGAAAATCGATGATGAAGTTGTAGGTAAGATTAAGCGTGGCTTTTTGTTATTAG
The DNA here is from genome assembly GCF_007095465.1 of Lactobacillus mulieris. Classification (GTDB taxonomy): domain Bacteria; phylum Bacillota; class Bacilli; order Lactobacillales; family Lactobacillaceae; genus Lactobacillus; species Lactobacillus mulieris. The sequence goes on along the minus strand of NZ_SDGL01000005.1, from coordinate 54,504 downwards.
TTGGTATTGGACAAGATGATAATGAGAAAGTAATTGCCAAGGCAGCTCAAAAAATAGCTAAAATGCGCATTTTTGAGGATGAAGAAGGAAAAACAAACTTAAGTTTGGCTGATGTAAAAGGCCAAATCTTAAGTGTTAGTCAGTTTACCTTATTGGCAGATACTAAAAGGGGAAATCGGCCTAGCTTTGTCAATGCTATGCGACCACCCAAGGCTGATGAATTATGGCAAGATTTCAATCAAGAGTTAAAGCAACTTGGCTTCCACGTGGAAACAGGTCACTTTGGGGCAGATATGAAAGTTGAACTTGAAAATGATGGCCCTTTCACAATCGTTTTAGATCTTGATTAGTATTGACTTTAATGAAAGAAAAAAGTAAGCTATAAAAGAATTATCAATGACGAAGAATTGAAGATTGAAACTTATTTTCAGAGAGTGTCCGTTTGGGTGAAAGGACATAGAGTAGCAATCTGTGACCCCTTTAGCAGATAATGGTTCGTGTGGCGAGCGTTAATCGTAGCAAGCAAAAGGTGGTACCGTGCTATTTGAGCGCCCTTGGATATATTCCCGGGCGCTCTTTTTAGTTGCAAAATTTAAACATAAAAAGGGTGTAGTTAATGAAGGTACAAAAGCCAAAAGGTACAGTTGATATTTTGCCTGAAGTTTCAGGAAATTGGGAAAAAGTTGAACAAATTGCACGTGACTTTTTCAAACAAGCAAATTACCGTGAAATTAGAACTCCTAGCTTTGAAAGTTATGAAGTCTTTTCTCGTTCATCCGGTGAAACTAGTGATGTCGTTGAAAAGGAAATGTATGACTTTAACGATAAAGGTGGTCGTCATATTGCCTTGCGTCCAGAAGGAACTGCTGGGGTAGTTAGATCATTTGTTGAAAATAAGATGTATGGTCCAGATGTCGTAAAACCATTTAATGTTTATTACATTGAATCTATGTTCCGATATGAAAGACCACAAGCAGGCCGTCAACGTGAATTTCACCAAATTGGTTGTGAAAGCTTTGGCTCAAATAATCCATTAGCTGATATTGAAACAATTATGATGGGGAACGACTTACTTAATAAGTTAGGTGTTAAGAATTTTGAACTTCATATCAATTCACTTGGTAATGAAGATGTTCGCCAAAAGTATCATGATGCTTTAGTTGATTACTTTACTCCAGTAAAAGATCAATTATCAGAAGATTCTCAAAGACGCTTGGGTAAAAACCCACTAAGAATTCTTGATTCTAAAGAAGAACAAGATAAGCAATTTTTACCAAATGCGCCAAGAATTGTGGATTATTTAGATGATGAATCAAAAGCTAATTTCAAATATATAACTGACGCTTTGGATAAGTTAGGCATTAAATATGTTTTAGATGATGACTTAGTTCGTGGGCTTGATTACTATACTGGTGTGATTTTTGAATTTATGGTTGCTGATACTGATTTGTGGGCTTCTCCAACTACTGTATTAGGTGGGGGAAGATATAATCACTTAGTTGAAGAATTTGGTGGACCTGAAACACCAGCTGTTGGTTTTGGTATTGGTGAAGAGCGTTTGATGCTTGTACTTGAAAAGCAAAACCCAGAATTGTTTGCTGATACTGGAATTGACTTCTTCATTGCTAACATTGGTGAAGGAACTGCGATGAAGAGCGTTGAACTTGCCAGAACTTTACGTAAGCAAGGTAAAAAAGTTCAATATGATGTAGATCAAAAGAAGCTTAAAAACCAATTCAAGAAAGCTGACCGTGTTCATGCCGAATTTGTAATTACTTTGGGTGAAAAAGAACTTGCCGAAGGAAATGTTTCAATTAAACGTTTAGCCGACGGCAAGCAAATCAAGTTTAGCTGGGATGAAATGAATAACATTAGCGAAGCTATGAAAAACTTTTAGGGAGATAAAAACTAACAATGGACAAGAGAACTGATTATTGTGGTAACATTACCAGCCAATATTTAGATCAAGAAGTAACTTTGTACGGCTGGGTACAAAGAGTCCGTAACTTGGGTAACTTAATTTTTATTGATTTACGTGACCGTGAAGGTATCGTTCAAGTTGTGGTTAACCATGATTCTGGTAAGGATTTAATGGATAAAGCTGACAGCTTAGGTAACGAATATGTTATTGAAGTTAAGGGTAAGGTAGTTAAGAGAAGTAGCGTTAATCCAGAAATGAAAACTGGTGAAGTTGAAGTTGATGCTACTACAATTACCATCCTAAACGAAGCTAAGAACCCACCATTTGAAATCAAGGATGACTTAAGTGCAAATGAACAAACTAAGCTTAAGTGCCGTTACCTTGACTTACGTCGTTCAACTTTACAAAGAGCTTTAATCACTCGTTCAAAGATTACTACAGCTGTTCACGAATTCTTTGATAGTGAAGGCTTCATTGATATTGAAACTCCTGATTTAGGTAAGTCAACACCAGAAGGTGCACGTGACTACTTAGTACCTTCACGTGTTTACCCAGGTAGTTTCTATGCATTACCACAATCACCTCAATTGTTTAAGCAATTATTAATGGGTGCTGGTTTTGACAAATATTATCAAATTGCACGTTGTTTCCGTGATGAAGACTTACGTGGTGACCGTCAACCAGAATTTACTCAAATTGATATGGAAACTTCATTCCTTGATGAAAAGGGTGTTCAAGACATCACTGAACGTCTTTTGCAAAAGGTAATGCATGATGTTAAAGGAGTAGATATTAAGTTACCACTTCCAAGAATTACTTGGAACGATGCTATGAACTACTACGGTAGTGACAAACCAGATATGCGTTTTGATATGAAGATTCAAGACTTAAATGAAGTCTTCAAGGATTCTGACTTTAAAGTCTTCTCAGGTGCTATTGCTGATGGTGGTTTTGTTAAGGCTATTGCTGTTGAAGGCGGGGCAAAGGCATATAGCCGTAAGAAGATTGAAGAAAAGCAAGAATACATCAAGCGCTTCCACGCTAAGGGCTTGGCTTGGGCTAAGTTTGAAGATGGTGAATTCTCAGGTCCAGTTAGTCGCTTTATTACTGATAATGAAGCTGAACAACTTAAGAAGATCTACAACTTAAAGGGTGGCGAATTGTTACTCTTTGTTGCTGACAAGTGGAAGGTATGTTGTGATGCTTTAGGTTACTTAAGACGTTCAATTGCCATTGAACTTAACATGGTATCTAAGGATGATTACCACTTTGAATGGGTTGTTGATTGGCCATTGTTTGAATATGATGAAGGCGATGATCAATGGATTGCAGCTCACCACCCATTCACTATGCCAGATGATGAAGGTATCAAGCTTCTTGAAACTGAACCACACAAAGCTCACGCAAGAAGTTACGATATCATCTTGAACGGTTACGAACTTGGTGGTGGTTCAATCCGTATCCATAAGAAGGACATCCAACTTAAGATGCTTAAGGCTCTTGGCTTTACTAAGGAAAAGGCTTACGAACAATTTGGCTTCTTACTTGATGCTTTAGACATGGGATTCCCACCACATGCAGGTTTAGCAATTGGTCTTGATAGATTTGCAATGCTCTTAACTGGTAAGGATAACATTCGTGACGTTATTGCCTTCCCTAAGACTGCAAGTGCAAGTGAACCAATGATGAAGGCTCCATCTCCTGTTTCAGATGAACAAATGGCTGAACTTGGAATCGAAGTTACTGCTTCTGCAAGAAGTGTACGTGATGACAACCAAAAAGAACTTGAAAAAGAAGCTGAAGCTGATATTAAGGATCATGAATAATTAAGAAAATAGTCTAGTTCGAAATGGAACTAGGCTATTTTTGTATTTTTTGGGGGAAAGTTTTAAAATGAGTTCAATAATTTAACTAAATCTTATTTCTTTAGTACGAAGTGTTTTTCTTTTTTGCAAAATAAATATGTGATAAAATTAGTAAGACGTAAGATGTAAGAAATGGAGGCAAATTATGGATAATGTAATGACAGGAAGAATGTCACAAAAAGGCCAAATTGTTATTCCGGCATCAATTCGTAAAGCTTTAGGCTTAACCAAAGGAACAGAATTATCTTTTAAGGTAGAAGGCGACGAAATTACAATAAAAAAATTACCAACAGCATTAGATTGGGCTAATCTAGTAAAACAAATTCCTGTTGAAAATGTAGAAATTGATAAAGAAGGGCATTATAATCCTAAGAAATCTCCAGAATTCCATGATTGGATGGTTAATGGTTGATGGAACCAATGGATATTTATATTGCCAATGTCCCATTTGACGAGAATAATAGAAGCAAAGTTCGGCCAGCTCTCGTAATTGAAATTAGTCAAGATAGTGTTATGGTTTTTAAAATAACTAGTCAGTTTAAAAATAAATCAATTCAGATTAAAAATTTATATTACCCAATTGAAGAGTGGAACCAAGCAGGTCTAAAGAAACAATCATATGTAGATATTCACAAATTGTATAAGCTTCCCCAAAAATGGATTTTTAGGCAACAACCAATTGGAAAATTGACAGATAATGATAAATTAGGACTCTTCAACTTTATTAAAAGAAAACAAAAGTAATTTGAATAATAGAAAAACAAGCAAGTAATTTTGCTTGTTTTTTGATTGAAATAATTAACTTAAATTTGCGAGATACATTCTTTGTATGAATATGGTTTGAGATAGTAAAATTTAAGTAGGGATGCATGTAATAAAAAAGGGGGGGTAGTATGAATACTTCATTGAAATATGCACCAAAGTGGAAGTTAGTTCTATATTCGCTGTTAGCAATTATTAGTTCGCTTGGTAATGTTGTTATAGCTTACGTAACAAAAATTATGTTAAATTCCGCTCAAAATCATCAAGGATCAGTGCAATTGATTGTTGTAACGGCCACTATTGGCTCGCTTACATTAATTGCTATTATGTTTATTAATTTTGGATTCCGGTATTTACGAAATGATATTGTCCAAGATATTAATTTGAGTTTGAAGAAGCGTATCGTGACATATTTAATTTACAATCAAAAAGATTCTCAAAAAGATGGTATGAGCTTGCTGACGAATGACATGAAGCAAGTGGAAACTGCAAAGATTCAAAATGAATTGTTAGTTATTTATCAGGGGATAACTTTTGTCATTGCTGTTTCTGTTGGTTTAATCAATTCTTGGCTGTTGACTTTAATTTTCATGGTTACCACCTTAATTCCAGGCTTCATTCAGAAGTTCTTTACTAAGAATATTCAAGAAAAATCAAAAATCTGGGAAGATAATAATGCTATTTATACGCAAAAGGTAAACGATGGTTTAAATGGCGCGAAAACTGTTGCTCTTTATGATGTACAACCAGTTTTAATTAAGAAAATTATCAATAGTGCTACGAATATGGAAGTTGCTCTTAAGAAATTTAATTATACACAAGGAGCAGTGGGTGAACTTATTCTAGCTATTGCTAATGTTTTCAGCTTTATTATTCCATTTTTGATTGGGGCTATTTTAATGTTTAATAATCAAATTGGCGCCGGTACATTGGTAATGATAATTCAACTTTCAAATGATTTTATCAATCCTGTAGTTGATATTTTCCAAAGATATAATGCTATTAAATCAACTGATTCTATTTGGGGTAAAGTCAGTGATGCACTTAACTTTAAGATCGATGACAGTGTCAATGAAGTAATATCAGATTTCAATTCATTAAAAGTATCAAACCTTTCTTATGAAGTGCCAAATAAACAATTGTTTGATAATGTTAATTTTGACGTTAAACCTAAAGATAAAGTTTTGTTAATGGCTCCGAGTGGTTGGGGTAAGACAACTTTACTGGGTATTCTGTTAGGAAGAATTGCCCCAAGTTCGGGTAAAGTTGAAATTAATCAAGTAGATGAGACTGGAAACTGGAAAAAGCTACATTCGTACTTTTCATATATTAACCAAAAACCATTTATTTTTGATGATAGTTTAGAATACAACGTTACGTTGGGGAGAAAGGTTAGCTCAGAAAAATTAAACTATGCCATTAATCAAGCTGGCTTAAAAGACTTGGTTGAAGAAAAAGGTTTAAATTATCAAGTGGGTGAAAAAGGTAATAAGTTATCAGGCGGACAAATTCAGAGAATTGAAATTGCGAGAGATTTATTAGCTGAAAGACCAATCATTTTAGCTGATGAGGCTACAAGTTCACTTGATCCAAAATTATCTTTAGCAATTCACAAGACGATTTTAGAGCAAAACCAAGCTGCTGTAATTGAAGTTGCGCATAAGGTTACTGATGAAGAGCGCGCAATGTTTACGAAGATTGTTAAGTTTAGTAAATAATTTTTTCAAAGACTAAGATGAGCAAAATCTTGGTCTTTTTTGCTATTTTTGAGTATCCTACTAATTTAAAAGAGCTCTTTGTCAAATCCTGTTGATGAAGAATGATTTAAAGAATCAAGCAATGAAGAAGTTGCTTGTTTTTTTCTTCTAACCTAATTCTTGTTAGTAAATTAATGTAATTTGAATAACCATAAGCAGTACGCTCAATCTATTAAAATTTGAGTCGTGTTGAATTTTATTGTAAGTAGAGGGACTATGGCCTCTTTTTTTGCTAGCAATTGTGCTATTTATAACTACTTTCTCGTCATTCTTATATTCTGTTTTTAAACATTAATATTGAAGCAAATGAAAAAAGAAATTGCTCAAGAAAAAGTTTATGACAAGCAATTAAAGCTAAAAACATCTGCAATACAGAATTTGAGAGAATCATGGCAGAATGCAAGCATTAGAGAAAATATGAGAAAGAAGTTTGAATCAAAAGCAAAACTCAGAGCAAAAAAATTAGCTATGAGCAGAGGTTTTGAACGATAGATGATAGCAGACACTAGAAAGACATTATAGTGTCTTTTTTTGGAGAATTAAAATGATAAAAAGAAATATTGAAATTGAATACCATATTAGACAACCAACTGGTGAAGTAATCTTAACTTTTTTATTTCTGGCTTCTGAGAGCACTATTATTTTTTACCGAAAAATAAGTAAATGTGATTACTTTTGTAATTACTTATGATATTATATGTTTATCATTAAGTTAAATAAAGGCGGTGCATTTTATGGATACTGTAAAAGCAAGAATACAAGGTAATGCAACAGTAGTAACAATTCCCAAATCTTTTAATGTAAAGCCCGGCACTGAGTACCGATTTACTAAAGGCAAAGGTGGAGTTCTTACATTAACACCGGCTAAGAGAGTGCCATCTTCGATTGAAGAACTATTTAAAGATTGGCATGGTGAATACCAAGTGCCTGATGACTTAAAGGAATGGCAGAATGTAAAGCCAGAAGGAGAAGAATTATGGTAGAGTATCCCCAGAGTGGTAGTATTATCTATATTAATTTTGATCCTTCAATTGGAGCTGAAATTCAAAAGCGTAGACCAGCAGTGGTCATTAGTAACGATATTTTAGCAAAAACATCACCTTTTGCATGGGTAGTGCCAATATCACATGATTCATTTAATGGAGAAGACTATCCATTACACGTTCAACTGGATGCAAGGACTCAAGTTGATGGAACTATCTATGTGGAACAGATTAAGGCATTTGATTTTAACCATCGTCAGTGGCAATTTGTAGAAATGTTACCAATGGATATCTTTGATGAAGTACGAAAAAAAGCAAGATTGGTCATATGATGCAATTCTCACTTTTGCTGTTTTATGTGTGATTATAAAAAACACATTATCGGTTTGGGAACAATCTGGAATATTACAATGAATATTGGCCCAATTTTAGTAGGTTCTTCTGTTCAGGAAAGTTTGATTTGGTTTTTCTGGACAGAAGTAGTCATTGTTGTAGGCTTGCAGTTTCTTATTATTTTAGTTTATATAATAGGATTTTTTAGAAAGAAATTTTACTCTAAAAATGAATAATTTTTTCAAAGACTAAGATGAGCAAAATCTTGGTCTTTTTTGTCATTTTTGAGTATCCTACTAATTAAAAGGAAGTGTTCTTATGGATTTAAGTGAAAAACAAGCTGCATTGAAAAAGCTAAGTAAAGAGCAATATGAAGTTACACAACATGCTGCAACAGAATACCCATTCTCTGGTAAGTATGATGACTTTTTTGAAGAGGGAATCTATGTTGATGTTGTTAGCGGTGAGCCACTTTTTTCTAGTTTAGATAAGTACAATTCAGGTTGTGGCTGGCCTGCATTTACTAAACCAATCGAAAAAGTGGTTTATAAACGTGATAGTAGCCATAATATGGAGCGAACTGAGGTAAGAAGTAAAGATGCCGATTCTCACTTAGGCCATGTATTTAATGATGGTCCAGTTGATCAAGGCGGAATGCGTTACTGCATTAATTCAGCTGCTTTGCGTTTCATTCCTAAGGCAGATTTGGAAAAAGAGGGTTACGGAAAGTATTTAGCTTTATTTGAAGGAGCAAAATAATGACAGAATATAAAAAGGCGATTTTTGCTGGTGGTTGTTTTTGGTGCATGGTAGCACCATTTGATACCTTACCTGGAGTTAAAAGTGTAATTTCTGGTTATACAGGAGGACATAAAGAAAATCCAACCTATGAAGAAGTATGTAATCATACAACAGGGCATTTAGAAGCTGTTGAAATCACTTATGACCCAGAAAAAATGTCTTATGAAAAGCTCTTGTCATATTATTGGCAAGTAGTTGACCCAACTGATGAAATGGGACAATTCCAAGATCGTGGTGAAACGTATCGTCCAGTAATTTACTATAGTGATGAAGAAGAAAAATCCTTAGCTGAAAAGTCAAAGCAAGAACTAGCTGACTCTGGAAAATTTGACAAGCAAATTGTCGTTGCAATTGAACCGGTGCAAAAGTTCTGGCCAGCTGAAGACTATCATCAATATTTCTACCAAAAGAATCCACTTCGGTACATGATGGAAGAAGCCGGTGGACGTGCTGCTTTTATCGAAAAACACTGGTCAAAAAATAATTAATAAAATATATAAATAACAAACAAAATCTTTCTAAATTTGGTAAACTAGTTGTGTTACTAATTTAAGAAGGTTTTTTTATGGAATCACTAGAAGGACTCTCACGACGTTATAATTTATTATCGAAAATTTCAGCAGCATTTTTATATGCAATTGCTGTTGCTGTGGCTTTGAATTTTTTCTGGCAACCTGGTCATATGTATTCTTCAGGAGTAACAGGATTTGCTCAGCTGATTAATACCTTATCAGAGAGATACTTACCATTCACTTTGACCACTTCGACGCTTTATTTTGCTTTAAATGTGCCATTATTTATTTTAGGCTGGTTTAAGATTGGTAAGAAATTCACTATTTTTACGATTATTGCAGTATTTCTTGCTTCGATTATGATGCATAGTTTACCTGCTCCAGAATGGAAGCTAGATCCGCTTATTTGTGCTATTTTTGGTGGCGTAATCAATGGTGTTGGTACCGGATTAGCTTTGAAAAGTGGTATTTCAACTGGTGGGTTAGATATTGTAGGTATCATTTTACGTAAAAAGACGGGCCAAAGTTTTGGATCAATTAATATTGCAATTAATCTTTTAATTGTGATTGCGGCTGGTTTTGTCTTTGGCTGGACCCGGTCACTTTATACAGCTTTGAACATTTTTATTAACGGCCGGGTAATTGACACTGTTTATACCCAGCATCAAAAGATGCAAGTCATGATTGTAACTGAACATCCTAAAAAAATTATTGATGGTATTCAAGAAAAGATGCATCGTGGGATTACGATAATTCATGATGTTGAAGGAGCTTATGGTCATACGGAAAAGACAATTTTATTTACCATTATTGACCGCTATGACATGTATGATATTCATAATATTATTGTTGCTTGCGATCCGTATGCCTTTGTTAGTGTAAGTGAAGTGGCAAAGGTTTATGGTCGTTTTAAGGAACAAGAACTAGTTTAAATAAATATAAAATAAAATCGCACCTCAAAAGAGATGCGATTTTTTAATTTTTACATTTCATCTTCAATTCCCAAATGACGTAAAATCAATGCTGCAGTTTCTTCAATTGAACGGTGGGCAACATTAACAACATAGCAACCTAACTTAGTAAAGAGCGCTTGTGCGGAAGCTAATTCCTTATTAATTGCGTCCATATTTGAATAAGAAGTTTCAGGATCAAGTCCATAACTCTTAAGCCGAGCAACTCTAATTTCATTTAAAACTTGCGGATCATTTGTTAAACCGATAATCTTTTTAGGATCAATTTGATAAATTTCATCTGGAATATGGGTTTGTGGTACTAGTGGAAGATTGGCTACTTTTAGATTTTTATTAGCCAAGAATAATGAAAGGGGAGTCTTACTTGTTCTTGAAACACCAAGTAACACAACATCAGCTTCCAAAAAGCCCTTGGGGTCTTTTCCATCATCATACATGACAGCAAATTCCATAGCTGAAATACGATCAAAATAATTTTTGGTTAATTGGTGACTAGCTCCAATTTGACCTGAAGGTTCAAGCCCTGTCATTGCATGAATATCATCAACGACACTTGAAAAAATATCGACTGGTTTTGCACCATGTTCACGGGCAAACTTAATAGTCGCTAATTGTAAATCACTGTTTACAAGAGTATAGCCAATTAACATATGCTCACAGCTATCAAGTTCATCAAAAACTTTTTCTAATTTTTCCATTGTTGTGATGAATGGATAACGACGGTAGTTTACTTCAGCATCAGGATATTGTGCTGCAGCAGCTTTCATTAAGTTAAAGGCAGTATCACCAACACTGTCGGAAATGATTATAATGTTAACAATTTTGCTTTTTTCCATAACTTTTTACCTCATTTATATTTTCAATTCTATTATACTCTGAAATTTTTTCTAAAAGAACTATTGACGTATAAGGACCTTTTTGGCTATAATTTAACTATATTGTTATGGCAGTACTGCCAAGAAATGGAAGGAGGGATCTCACATGGCCAAGACTATTGTTCACGAAAACGAGTCAATTGATGATGCTCTTCGTCGTTTTAAGCGTTCCGTTTCTAGAAGTGGTACTTTGCAAGAATACCGCAAGCGTGAATTCTACGAAAAACCAAGCGTCCGCAGAAAGTTGAAATCTGAAGCTGCTCGCAAGCGTAGACATTATTAATTAATAGAAAGCTCTCGACGAATAGTTTTTGTCGGGAGCTTTTTTGCACCAAGAAAGAAGGATTTTTCAAATGTCATTAATGGATCAACTCATGGCTGATATGAAAGAAGCTATGAAGGCTAAAGATAAGGAAAGACTAGCAACAATTAGAATGCTTAAGTCAGCTTTAATGTATGCCACTATTAAGGATGAAGGTAAGCTCTCAGATAATGAATTATCACGTGAACAAGAACTTGCCGTTTTAGGTAAGGAAAAGAAGCAACGTGAAGAATCAATTGCTGACTTTAAAAAAGCAGGTCGTGACGACTTAGTAGCTGCCACTGAAAAAGAACTTGAAATTGTTGAAAGTTACATGCCAAAACCATTTACTGAAGCAGAATTAAGTCAGCTAGTAGATGAAACAATTGCTGAAGTTGGTGCAAGTAGCAAGGCTGATTTTGGTAAAGTAATGAAGGCAATTGTACCTAAGATTACCGGTCGAGCAGATGGTAAAGAAGTTTCTAAATTAGTTGGAGCAGCACTTTCTAAATAATTTACTAAAAGGATGATGAAATGCCTCAATTTACATTTACGCCACAAAATCCCGCAAATATTATGAGTTTAGTGGGAGTTAATGACTCTAATTTAAAATTATTGGCTGATGGTTATGATTTAACTGTTGCCGATACTGGTGATGGCATCTTGATAGATTCGCCAGACGAAAAGAAAGTCAAACTTGTCATTAAAGTATTAGCTGCCTTAGAAAAAGTTGTCAATTCTGGAGTAAGTATTGCAGCTCCAGACGTAGTTAGTGCTATGAAGATGGCTGAAAAAGGAACAGTTGAATTTTTTGGTGATTTATATAATAAAATCTTGATTAGAGATGCCAAGGGGCGTCCAATTCGTCCGAAAAATGCTGGGCAACAAGCTTATATTGCAGCTATTCAAAAAAGTGATATTGTTTTTGGAATTGGACCAGCAGGTACTGGTAAAACTTTTCTAGCGGTTGTAATGGCAGTTAGTGCTTTTAAAAATGGTGAAGTTTCTCGAATTATTTTGACTAGACCAGCTGTTGAAGCTGGTGAAAGTTTGGGATTTTTACCAGGTGATTTGAAAGAAAAAGTTGATCCATATTTGCGCCCAATTTATGATTCATTGTATGCCGTCCTTGGTACTGAAACGACTAATAGGTTGATGGAACGAGGAGTAATTGAAGTAGCTCCTCTTGCATATATGAGAGGTCGTACTTTAGATGAAGCATATGTTATTTTGGATGAAGCTCAGAATACAACTGATGCCCAAATGAAAATGTTTTTAACGAGACTTGGATTTAATTCTAAAATGATTGTCAACGGGGATGTTACCCAGGTTGACTTACCAGGGAAACAACATAGTGGTTTACTTGATGCAATGCATATTTTAAAAGATGTAGATCAAGTTAAGTTTGTTAACTTTACATTTAATGACGTTGTGCGGCACCCTGTTGTAGCCAAGATTATTAGAGCTTATGAAGAAGAAGGACATTAATGGACGCTATTGATATTACTTATAACGATGAAACCAATTTCTTAGCTGACACAAGTCGTGATTGGCGCAAATGGATTATGGATTTACTCCTCATGGCTAAGAAAGAAATTAGTAAAGATAATAATTTAGAAATGAGTATTAACTTCGTAGATGAAGATAAAAGTCACCAAATTAATCGTGATTATCGAGGTAAAGATCGCCCAACAGATGTAATTTCATTTGCAATTGAAGATGGAGAAGAAGGCGTGGATCTTTCTAGCTTTATTGAAGATCCAGATTTCACAGAAGATATAGGTGACTTGTTCATGTGCATCAGTGTGATTAAGCGGCATGCTGAAGAATATGGGACAGGATTCGATAGAGAATTTGGTTATACTTTAGTTCATGGCTTTTTACACTTGAATGGGTATGATCATATTGAACCTGCTGAAGCTAAGGAAATGTTTGGCATTCAGGGGAAAGTTCTAGAAGAATATGGTCTTCCTCTTTATCCAGATCAATTAGATGAAGGACGTGGAAAGTAATGAATACTGAAGAAAAGAAGTTATATGAACTTGCAGTTGCACATTTGAATACTGCTTATGCTCCTTATTCTAAATTTCATGTTTCAGCAGCGCTTTTAACAGAATCAGGAAAAATTACTACTGGTGTTAATATTGAAAATGCAGCTTATGGCTCAACTATTTGTGCAGAGCGAGTAGCACTTTTTAATTATGTTAATCAAGGTTTGAAGGATGATCCAATCAAATGCTTATTAATTACTGGCAATACTAGTCGGCCAATTTCCCCATGTGGTTCTTGCCGTCAAGTTATGGCAGAATTTATGAAAGCTGATAGTAAAATTATCTTAACTAATGCTCAAGGTGACTATAAAATGACAACTTTAGCTGATATTTTACCTTATTACTTTACAGATGGAGATTTAGCAGATGGTAGAAACAAGTAAATTTAAATCTGGTTTTGTTGCGCTAATTGGGCGCCCAAATGTAGGTAAATCAACTTTGATGAACCATTTAATTGGACAAAAAGTTGTTATTACATCTAATAAATCTCAAACAACTCGTAATAAAATTTCAGGTATTTTCACTACTGAAAATTTACAAGCTGTTTTTGTTGATACTCCAGGCATTCATAAGCCACAAAATAAATTAGATGATTATATGGATAAAGCTAGTCTTTCATCATTAAATGATGTTGATTTAGTTTTTTTCATGGTTGAACCGGAAAAAGTTGGTAAAGGTGATGAATACATTGCTGACTTACTTAGCAAAGTTAAAGTTCCAATTTTCTTAATCATTAATAAAATTGACCAGGTTCATCCGGATAGCTTGCTTCCTGTTATCGAGTCATATCAAAAATTAGGAAAATTTGCAGAAATTGTTCCAATTTCTGCAACCAACGGCAATAATATGGAAGATTTAGTTGCTACTTTATACAAATATTTGCCAGAAGGACCACAATTTTATGGTAGTGATGAAGTTACTGATCGTCCGGAATATTTTGTTGTTGCAGAATTAATTCGAGAACAAATTTTGCGCTTAACGCAACAAGAAATTCCACATGCTACTGCAGTTGTAGTTGAAAGAATGAATCAAAGAATTAATGGCAAATTGCAAGTTGAAGCCACAATTTATGTGGAACGTGATGGCCAAAAGAAGATTATCATCGGTAAGGGTGGTAGTATGCTTAAAAAGATTGGAATTCAATCACGTAAGCAAGTTGAAGCTTTATTAGGTGAAAAAATTAATCTTCATTTATGGGTAAAAGTTCAAAAGAATTGGCGAACTGATCCAAGCTTCTTAAAGCAAATTGGTTATGACAGTAAGGACTTGTTTTAATGACTAGAGAAGTCGTTGAAGTAACAGGGATTGTATTTAAACGTCAAAGATATAAAGAAGCCGATGTCTTAGCTAAGATAATTAGTAAGGACATGGGCATTTTTACTATGCTGGTGAGAGGAGCTCTTAGACCTAAGTCTAAATTAAGTGCTAGTGTGTTGGCATTTTCTTATGGAAATTATCAAGTTTTGACAAGCCAGAAGGGCTTGAGCCCCCTAAAAACCTATAAAGATATTAAACAATTTTCTAATTTATATAGTGATTTAACTTTAAATAGCTATGCTTGTTATCTTTGTGATTTGGTGGATCATGCATTTGTAGAATACCAATCTTTAGGTGAATTTTATAATTTGATATTAGTGGCTTTGACCAAGTTAAATGCTGGACAAGATCCTGAAATTATTTGTCAATTAGTTGAACTTCAGATGCTAGCTGCATATGGAGTAAGACCACAATTCAAGCAGTGTGCTATTTGTGGTGAAATACACGGCCCTTTTGATTATTCGATTAGTGCAGGTGGAGTGATCTGTCAAAAACATTTTAATGAAGTAGCTCGAATGCATTTGGATGCCAAGCAAGTCGCCATGATTAGAACGTTGGGGTTAGTTAATATCAATCGTTTAGGACAAATAAATGTGAAACCTGATACTAAAAAAGCAATTAGAAGAGCAATTGATCGAATTTATTTTCAAACAGTTGATTTGAATCTCAAGACGAAGAAATTTTTAGATGAGATGCGTAGACTTGAGATTTAATTGCACAATTTAAATAAAAATATGGTAAAATGTTAAAGTATACTGACAAAGATGAGGATAAGAAAAGTACTAGTTAAGCGAGTGCTGTTTGATGGGAGAGCACCTAGGAAAAGGCACCTCTAGTCAACTTAATTAAGAGCAGGAAACGATAGCTTCCTGAATTAGGGTGGAACCGCGATTCAATCGTCCCTATGCAAAATTTTGCATAGGCTTTTTTTATGCCTTTGCACAGGAGGAAATTAGATGACAAATAAGAAATTAAATGTCCAAGATATGATTTTTAAATTAGAACAATTTTGGGCTTCTAAAGGTTGCATGATTATGCCTTCTTACGATGTTGAAAAAGGGGCAGGAACTATGAGTCCGTATACTTTTTTACGTGCAGTAGGTCCAGAACCTTGGGCTGCATGTTATGTTGAGCCATCAAGAAGACCAGCTGACGGTAGATACGGTGACAACCCTAACCGGTTATTCCAACACCACCAATTCCAAGCTGTTATTAAACCTGCACCAATTGATATTCAACAATATTATTTAGATAGTCTTCGTGTTTTGGGAATTGAACCTTTAGAACATGATATTCGTTTTGTTGAAGATAACTGGGAAAACCCATCAATGGGTTGTGCCGGTGTTGGTTGGGAAGTATGGCTTGATGGGATGGAAGTTTCACAATTCACTTACTTCCAAGTTGTTGGTGAATTAGATGTTAAGCCAACTATGAGTGAAATTACTTATGGTGTTGAAAGATTGGCTTCATATATTCAAGATGTTAACAGTGTCTTTGATCTTGAATGGGGTAATGGAATTTTATACCGTGATATCTTCAAAGAACCAGAATATGAACATTCTAAATATGCATTTGAAGAAAGTAATCAAGAAGAATTGTTACAATTCTTTGACACTTATGAAGCAACAGCTAAAGAATTGCTTGGCAAGAACTTAGTTCACCCAGCATATGACTATATCTTGAAGTGTAGTCACACATTCAACTTGCTTGATGCACGTGGTGCTGTTTCTGTTACTGAAAGAGCTGGTTACTTAGCAAGAATTAGAAATATGGCCCATGAAGTTGCTCAATGCTTTGTTGAAGAACGTGAAAAGAGAGGATTCCCTTTACTTAAGAGCGCAGAAGTAGAAAAGGCGGAGAGTGAAAATGACTAAAGATTATTTATTTGAAATTGGCACTGAAGAAATGCCAGCTCATGTTGTTTCTAGAAGTGTAAAACAATTAGCAGATCGTACTAGTAAGTTCTTGAAAGATAATGGCTTGGAATTTAAAGCAATTAAGACTTTTTCAACTCCTCGCCGTTTAACGATTTTGGTGCAAGATTTAGCTGAAAAGCAAGCAGATATTGATGAAATAAAAAAAGGCCCTGCAAAGAAGATTGCTTTAGATAGTGAGGGTAATTTTACTAAAGCTGCTCAAGGTTTTGTTCGTGGTCAAGGAATGACGACTGATGATATTTACTTTGAGGAATTAAAGGGAACTGAATATGCTTATGTTCATGTTCAAAAAGCAGGCAAACTTGCCACTGATATTTTACTGGGCATGAGCGACATTATTAAGGCGATGACTTTCCCAACTAAAATGCGCTGGGGCAGCAATGACTTTGAATTTGTACGTCCAATTCATTGGTTAGTTTCATTATTCGGTAGTGAAGTAGTACCTGTTAAAATTTTAGACATCACAGCTGGACGTAAAACAATGGGCCACCGCTTTTTAGGTGATAGCGTTATTTTAGCAAATAGTGATGATTATGAAGAAGCTTTGAAAGGCCAATTCGTAATTGCCGATGCTGCTGAACGCAAGACAATGATTGTTAACCAAATTGATCAATTAGTTGCTGAAAACAATTGGAAAGTTAAGCTTGATGCCAGCTTATTGGAAGAAGTAACGAACTTGGTTGAATATCCAACTGTATTTGCAGGTAGCTTTGATGAAAGTTACTTAAATATTCCAGATGAAGTTTTGATTACATCTATGAAAGATAATCAAAGATACTTTGAAGTTTATGATCAAGATGGCAAATTAATTAACCACTTCATTTCAGTTCGTAATGGTAATAAAGAATTCCTTGAAAATGTTATTAGCGGAAATGAAAAGGTATTAGTTGCTCGTTTAGATGATGCTAAGTTCTTCTATGATGAAGATAAGAAATACCCACTTAGTCATTTTGTTTCAAGACTTGATAAAGTTTCATTCCACGATAAAATTGGTTCAATGGCTGAGAAATTAGTACGTGTACGTATCATTGGTGAATACTTGGCCAAGAAATTTGGATTAAGTGATGGAGTTATTAAGAACTTTGATCGTGCTAGTGAACTTTATAAATTTGATTTAGTTACTCAAATGGTTGGTGAGTTTGCTGAACTTCAAGGGGTAATGGGGATGCACTATGCAGAGCTTGCTGGTGAAAATAAAGATGTTGCTCTTGCAATTAAGGAACACTATATGCCTCTTACTGCAGAAGGCGAATTACCAACTAGTGAAGTTGGTGCATTATTGTCAGTTGCAGATAAATTTGATAATATTATTACTTTCTTCGCTGCTGGTATGATTCCAACATCATCAAATGATCCATATGCTCTTAGAAGATATGCATATGGAATCGTTAGAATTTTACTTAACCAAAATTGGTCACTAGCAATTGATAAGGCTTTGCCAGAAATGGTTGAATTGCTTGATGGTAAGACAAAGGCTAAGATGCCTAAGACTGGCCAAGAAGATGAAGAAATTTCACTCTTCATTCGTGATAGAATTAAACAATTTTTGCAAACAAATAATTACAAGTATGATGTAATTGATGCAGTTCTTCATTCTAGTCAAAAGGATCCAAGTCGAATTTTAGCAGCAGCTAAAGTATTGCAAGCACATCACGATTCACCAGAATTTAAGCCTGTAGTTGAAAGTTTAATTCGAATCGAAAATATTTTGAAGAAGGCTAAATATAAAGGCGATAGTGTAGTTAAGAGCGATTTATTTGAAGATAATTCAGAAAACGAATTATATTTAGCTAGTCAAAACTTGCAAGCAATTGATAACTTTACAGAATTGTATGAAGCATTTGTTTCAATGCAAAAAGTAATTGACAGATACTTTGAAGTAAATATGATTATGGCTAAAGATGAAGCAGTTAAAAATA
The DNA here is from genome assembly GCF_007095465.1 of Lactobacillus mulieris. Classification (GTDB taxonomy): domain Bacteria; phylum Bacillota; class Bacilli; order Lactobacillales; family Lactobacillaceae; genus Lactobacillus; species Lactobacillus mulieris. The sequence goes on along the minus strand of NZ_SDGL01000005.1, from coordinate 36,199 downwards.
ATCGCTTGGCACAATTAAGCCAAATCAATGAATTAGCTACTCGTTTAGGTGCATTAAGCAAGTTAGTTATTAAATAAAATGCTTTGTTATAAAATAAAGACAAGTGTCTATTGAAAGAGGTGATACAATTGGCAGGACGCATCCCAGAAGATTTTATCAATGAGGTACGAAATAGTATCAATATTGTTGACGTAATAAGTCAGTATGTATCACTTGAAAAAAGGGGCAAAGACTACGTAGGCCTTTGTCCTTTTCATCAAGAAAAGACCCCATCATTTACTGTTAGTGAAGATAAGCAGTTTTTTAAGTGCTTTGGATGTGGTAAGGGTGGTAATGTCTTTAGTTTTATGCAGTATAAGGAAGGCTTAAGCTTTCCAGAAGCAGTGGCTGAAGTAGCAAAAATGGCCAATTTAGCAATGCCAAGTGGCTATCAATCTGAGATGAAGCCATTAAGTCCTTTGAAAAAAGTTCATCAAGATGCCTGTGATTTTTTTCATCAAGTATTACTAACTAGTAAAGCAGGTGAGCGAGCTCTAAATTATGCTAAAGAGCGTGAATTATCTGAAGATTTACTTGAACACTTCCAAATCGGATATGCACCAAATAGTGATCATCTATTATTAACTTTTTTACGTGGTAAAGGATACGATGATACAGTGCTTGCTAAAAGCGGGCTCTTTTCTCAAAATGAAAATGGACAATTATTTGATCGTTTTCGTGATCGATTGATGTTTCCTTTAGCAGATGAAGTAGGGTATATAGTCGGTTTTTCTGGACGAAGAATTTCTAATAATAAAGAATTAGCGAAATACTTAAATAGTCCGGAAACTGAAATTTTTAATAAATCTAAGGTCCTATTTCACTTAAAAGAAGCTAAAAAGGCAGCGCGAACTGAAAAGCACCTTGTTTTATATGAAGGATATATGGATGTAATTGCAGCCTATAAGGCTGGGATTAAGACAGGGATTGCTTCGATGGGAACTAGCTTGACTGATGATCAGGTATATTTACTTAAACGTATTAGTCGCAATATCATTATTAACTATGATGGTGATGAGCCTGGACAGCACGCAATTGAGAGAGCAAGTCATATGTTTGAAACAGTTGGTGGCTTTCAAGTTGGCGTAGTTTCCTTGCCAGAAGGGCTTGATCCAGACGAATATGTAAAAAAATATGGCCCTGAGCGCTACCAAGATGAAGTTAAAGGTGCGATTACGCCAACTGACTTTTTCTTAAAACGGTTGGAATTAAAGTATAATTTTTCAAATGATCGTGAAAAATTAGCTTATTTAGATGAAGCAGTTAAATTGATTGCACCGCTCAATAATCCTGTTGAACGGGATCTTTATGTTACTAAGCTTGCCAAAAAGGTAGGTGTTTCAGAAGACTCATTGAAAGTGAGTTTGCTGAGAGAAGGACGCAAACTTCGAGTAGCTGAAAGAAGAAAAAAACAATATGATTTTGAACCTGAAGAACAAAGTAAGACTCAAGTAGCAACACTGCATAATGCTAATCCAGCTCTTGTTAGACTGTTTTATTTATTTGTTCACTCTGAAAAGGTTAGAAATTATTTGCTGGACTTACATTTTCTCTTTCCAGATGAAAGCTATGCCAAATTGGCTGAATCTTGGCTTGATTTTGAAGAAACACATGATAATGCTACAATTAACAGTTTCTATGATTTTATTCCTGATGATTTAAAGGGTATAATAGATAACATGGAAATGATGACAATGCCTGAAGACTTTTCTAAAGAAGAAGTCGATGGATTGTTGGCATCACTCAAAAAGCTTGACACTCAACGGAAAATTAGCAATTTGCAAATGCAATTGCAGGATGCTCAACGTAGACAAGATGAAGATCAAGTGCTTAAAACTTTAGAAATGATTATTAATGCAAAACGCAATAACAATTAGGGAGGCTTATTAATGGCAGATATGACTTTAGACAAAAAAGTTAAAGAACTTGTCAAAGAAGTCAAAAAGAGTAAAGAGATTACTGAAACCGACTTTACTGAAAAGTTAATCAAGCCATACAAGCTTGAGGGCAAGGCTGTTGACCAACTGGTTCAAGAATTCGAAGATAATGGAATCAGTATCGTTGATGCAAACGGTGAACCATCAAACTTAGCCTTAAAGAAGCAGAAAGATGTTGAAAAAGAAGAACTTAAAGATTTATCTGCACCTGCAAGTGTGCGAATGAATGACCCAGTTAGAATGTACTTAAAGGAAATTGGTCGGGTTCCTCTTTTGAATGCTGATGAAGAAATTGCTCTTGCTAAGAGAATTCAAGATGGTGATGAAGAAGCAAAGCAAGAACTTGCAGAAGCTAACTTGAGATTAGTTGTTTCAATTGCTAAACGTTATGTTGGTCGTGGAATGCAATTCCTAGACTTAATCCAAGAAGGTAATATGGGGTTAATGAAGGCTGTTGACAAGTTTAACTATAAGCTTGGTTTCAAGTTTTCAACTTATGCTACTTGGTGGATTCGTCAAGCAATTACACGTGCAATTGCAGACCAGGCTAGAACAATTAGAATTCCAGTTCACATGGTTGAAACAATTAACAAGTTAATCAGAATTCAACGTCAACTTTTACAAGATTTAGGACGTGAACCAACGCCTGAAGAAATTGGTGCAGAAATGGACATGGGAACAGATAAGGTACGTGATATCTTAAAGATTGCCCAAGAACCAGTTTCTCTTGAAACACCAATTGGTGAAGAAGACGATTCACACTTAGGTGACTTTATTGAAGATAAGGATGCAACTAGTCCTGAACAACATGCTTCATATGAAATGCTTAAGGAACAACTTGAAGAAGTACTTGATACATTAACTGATCGTGAAGAAAACGTTCTTCGCTTACGTTTCGGTTTAGATGATGGCCGGACTAGAACCTTGGAAGAAGTTGGTAAGGTGTTTGGAGTTACTCGTGAACGTATTCGTCAGATTGAAGCAAAGGCTTTACGTAAATTACGTCACCCAAGTAGATCAAACCAATTAAAGGATTTCTTAGATTAATAAAGAAATAACAGATAGCATTTGCTATCTGTTTTTTTTACTTAATATTATTTCCCCATTAGCAAGAGCTTTTTTGATACAATCAATTAATAGGAGGGATAGCATGCTTGAAACAAGACTTGCCCATTTGGCGGCAATGGTAGACGAAAATACACGTTTAGCTGATATAGGAACGGATCATGCATACTTACCAATTGATTTGGTTAAATCAGGGAAAATTGACTTTGCAATTGCTTCAGATGTTGCTGAAGGGCCACTAGATAATGCCAAAACTGACATTCTTGCAGCAGGTTTAAGTAAAAATATAGAAACAAGACTTGGTAGTGGTTTAGAAACGTTAAGACCAGAAGACAATATCCAGACAGTTGTTATCGCTGGAATGGGTGGAAAGTTAATGTCTGATTTGCTTGAAACAGCTAAAGTAAATGGAAACTTATATCCTACTTTAATCTTGGAACCAAATATTGGTGAACCACGTGTTAGAAAATGGTTAATGGAAAATAATTACCAGATTATTCAAGAAGAGATAATTGATACAGCTGGGCATATCTATGAATTGATTAAAGCTACATTAACTACTAGCAAACATTCACTAACTGATAAGGAACTTCTCTTTGGTCCATTTTTGTTAAAGGAAAAAACTGCTGTTTTTACAAAAAAATGGACTAATCAACTAGCTTATCAAAAGCAATTGTTACTCAATTTAAATAAGGCTAAAAATAAAGATATGGCCCGCATTTCTGAAGTTGAACAAAGAATTAAGTTTATTGAAGGAGAGCTAGAAAATGACTAAAGTTAAAGATATAATTGCTAAATTAAATGAACGTTTTCCTGAAAATATTGCGAGCAGCGGAGATCCTGTTGGACTTCAAATTGGCTCAGTTGATGCAGAAGTTACTAAAATTATGACTACACTTGATGTGCGCCCAAATGTGGTTGACGAAGCAATAAAAAAAGGTGTCGATTTAATTATTTCTCACCACCCAGTAATGTTTAGACCTGCTAGAAATTTAGACTTCAGTGATCCACAAAATGCAATGTATGGAAAAATTATTGCTCACGGAATTACCGTTTATTCTATCCATACTAATTCAGATAAGGCCGAAAATGGTTCAAGTGATTGGCAAGCAGAGGAATTAGGTTTAACTAATATTGAGCCTTTTGCAATTGATGATGATGGGATTGCAGTTGGCCGAAAGGGGAAACTACCCAAACCGATGAAAGCAATTGATTTTGCTTATTACACCAAAAAGCAAATGAATGTTGACTTTGTTCGCCTAATCACAGCTAATAATGATAAAATAATATCAACAGTTGGTTTTGTATGTGGTGATGGTGGCAAGTTCTGGCGTGATGCTCTGAAAGATAACTTGGATGCATATATCACTGGGGACGTCTACTACCACGTTGGTCATGATATGATTTCTAGTGGTTTAACAGTAGTTGACCCTGGTCACTACACCGAAAGTCTTTTCAAGACAAAATGTGCTGAAGTGCTTGATGATTTCAAGGCTAGTGAAAATTGGCCAGTTGAGATTGTAATCTCCCAAGAATCAACTGATCCATTCCAAGATTTAATGTAAGAAAGAAGAAATAATTATGGAATATCCAAATTTACTACCACGTTTTTTGAAATATGTAAAAATCAATTCTCGTTCTGATGAACACGCTGACCGTTTCCCATCAACTCAACGTGAAGTTGATTTCCAAATGGTTATCAAGAAAGATTTGGAAGAACTAGGCCTATCAGACATTCATTATAATGAAAAAGCTGGTGTTTTAATTGCTGAAATTCCATCAAATGTTGACTACGATATGCCAGTTATGGGCTTTTTAGCACACTGTGATACAGCTGATTTTAATAGTGAAAACATTAAACCTCAAATCACAGAAAACTATGATGGAGAAAGTAAGATTCAATTAGGTGATAGTGAATTTTACTTAGATCCAGCAGTTTTCCCTAATATGAAGAAATATAAAGGTCAAACTATTATTTCTGCCTCAGGTGATACCTTACTTGATGGGGATGACAAGTGTGGTGTTAGTGAATTAGTAACATTTGCTGAATATCTGCTTGCTCATCCTGAAATTAAGCACGGTCGTATTCGCTTAGGCTTTACTCCAGATGAAGAAATCGGTACTGGTGCTGGACACTTTGATGTTGAAGATTTTGGAGCTGATTTTGCTTACACTGTTGATGGTGAAGCACCTGGTAAACTTGACTGGGGTACTTTTTCAGCTGCACAATTTGGACTCGACATTCAAGGAGTTAATGTTCACCCAGCTGTTGCTAAAGGCCAAATGATTAATGCTATTCAAGTTGGTATTAACTTCCAAAACTCATTGCCACAAAATGAAGTCCCAGAACAAACTGAAGGTAGAGAAGGATTCTACCACTTGATGAACTTCCAAGGTACCGTTGATAATGCTCACCTTGACTACATTATTCGTGACTTTGAACGTGATGGCCTTGAAGCTCGTAAGAACTTGGTTAAATCAATTGTAAAGAAAATGAACGATGAATTTGGCGAAGAACGTCTTAAGCTCAAGATGTGGGACCAATACTACAACATGGCTGATGAACTTAAGAAGCACATGGAAGTTGTAGATTTGGCTCGTGATGCTTACAAGGCTGAAGGCTTGACAATCAATGAAGATCCAGTACGTGGTGGTACTGATGGTTCTCAATTAACTTACATGGGGCTTCCTTGTCCAAACTTATTTGCTGGTGAAGAAAACATGCATGGTCGCTTTGAATATACTGTGCTTGAATCTATGTGGAAAGCTGTCGATGTAATGGTTAAAATGGCAGAATTACACGCAGAAAGAAGCAAGTAGTGAAACAAAATTAATATAAATATTTTTACTTTGCTTTAATGAATAATTTTTTATTATTGATATATAAAGCTTCTTTGATAATAAAAAATTAAGAAAAAGTTATGCACTAATACTAATTAATAAAAAATATAGCTGATAAATACTGATATATAGGTATTTGTTGGCTTATTTTTTTGGAAAATATCAATAAATGAAAAATTGTGAAACATAAAAACTATCTACTTGCAAAAAAGTATAAGTTAAGATAACATAATAGTGTATTACACGACTAACACAATAAATGAGGCGAGAATATGGAATTTAAAGACAATGTGCCTATTTATATTCAAATTGAGCAATATTTATATCGGCTCATAGTGCAAGGAGAATTACCAGCTGGTCAAAGAATTCCATCTGTTAGACAGCTAGCTGTTGATTTAACGGTTAACGTCAATACAGTTCAAAGAGCATTGCAAGAGATGAATAATCAGGGGATTTTATTTACCAAACGTGGAGAAGGTAATTTTGTTACTGAAGATACTGCTCTTTTAGAAAAGACCAAAAAAGAGTTATTAACGCGAGAATTAGATGATTTTGTCGAAAACATGCATCGTTTAGGCATCAAGAATGACGAACTTGTTCCAACACTATCAGAATATTTAGAGAGTTTAGGAGAAAAGTAATGAACAAAGCATTAGAAATTCAAAATTTAACTTACAAGAAAAATCAAAAAGTAATTCTGGATAATATTAATTTAGATCTCGCCCAAGGAAAAATTGTTGCCTTGTTAGGAGAAAATGGTGCAGGTAAGACTACTTTAATGCGTTGCATTGCTGGCGTTGCCAAGAATTGGTCCGGTAGTATTAAAGTGGCAGGAAAAAGTGGTGAAGCAGAGAAAAAAGCTAAATTAGCATTTACAGATAAACTAACTGGTTTTTCAGATTCAACCAAAATTAAACATGTAATTAAGTTTTATGAAACTATTTATTCTGATTTTGATTTAGAAGAATTTACTAAATTACGTGAATTCATGAAGTTATCACCTGATATGCGTTTAGGTCAACTTTCACGGGGGATGCGTGAAAAGTTGGTAATTGCTTTAACATTTGCTAGAAAAGCAGATTTGTATCTTTTAGATGAACCATTTTCAGGAATTGACCCAATGGCAAGAAAGAAGATTATTAATTCTATTATTTTGTGGAAAGATGACAATGCTACTATTTTGATTTCTGACCATTTTGTTAATGAAATTGCAACTTTGCTTGATGAAGTTATTATTTTGAAAGATAACAGAATTTTAACTCATCAAAGTGCTGATCAAATTAGAAGTGAGAATACCAGTATTGAATCCTTCTACCAAGCCTTTTATGAGGGGGAAGAATAAATGACCTCTTTTAGTAAGTTATTTAAGGTAATGCAGCTACCTAAGTTAAAAATTGCAAGTTGGATATATTTAGTGCAATTAGTTGGAATGATTGCAATTGGACTATACTTTCAATTTTCTAATAGTGTTAGGCTACCTTATGAAAGTGCGTTTTTAGCTGAAGCTATCACACTTGTTTTAGCTGGTTTGTTTTTATACTTTTATTTGCTCAATAAAGAAATAAAAAGCTATAAAAGTCAAACTTGGCAACTAATGCCAGTTTCGTCAATTAAGTTATATTTAACAAATCAATTAACTACTTATTTAGCAATAGCATTATTTTTAGTATTTCAAGTTATAAATTTTGGGCTAATTTTGGGAGCATTTGCAGTTTCTTATCCAATAAATTTTTCTGAAATATCGAAAGCTCTTAATAACCCTACATCAACTTCTGTATTAGGGCAAATGGCAGTCTACATGATTTCATTAGGATGTTTATTTGTACTATCAGCAATTAGTTTCATGGTAATAATTATCTTTTTAGTAATGGTATCGCAAGTGATTGTCAATTTATTACCAGGATTTAAGAGTAAGAACTTAGTAAATTTAGTTCGAATAATTATTGGAATAATTGGTTATTTGATTATTGGTAATGTTTCTAGTTTTGCCTTTGAATCACTTTTAAAAATAAAGGATAATCCTTTGGCAGCTTTATCAAGTTCTGGATTAAGTGCTTTATGGACAAGTAATGGAATTTCTTTATTGTTTATTTTAGTCATTACAGCAGTCAACTTATATCTTTTAAAGAGATTCTTTGAAGCCAAGGCTAATTAGAAATGGAGGATAAAATGACGAGTTTTAGTACAGTATTTAAGCTACTTCAAGCAAAAAAAGCTAAAAAGATTTTAATGATTTACCTGATTCAATTAGCAGCGATTATGGCAATTGGAACATATTTGTATTTGGTAAATGCAAAAGAATTTCAATCAATTTTTGTTAGCTATGAAGTTATTGCTTTAACTACAAGTTTCTTTGCGTTGTTAATTAGTTGGTGCATTTTATTTATTGATGAAATAAAAATGTATGAGTCACAAACATGGCAACTTTTGCCAATTAGTTCTAAAAAATTCTTTTTAGCTAATATTTTGACAACTTATGTAACACTTTTTTATATGGCATTACTTGATTTAGGAACTTGCGCAATTTTAATATCAGTAGCATTTGCGGCAAGTAAGCCAGAATTAAAAGATATTTCGGTAGGTAAAACCCTAGGACAGCTACCTATTGGTGAAATTGCTCTATATGGATTGGGCATAGCTTTATTAATAGCTTTAGGATTAATTAGTTTTTCTTTGATGATTAATTTCTTGAGCTTTTCTTCAAAAACAATTGTTAATTTGTTGCCGGGCTTTAAGAGTAAGAAATTAGTTGGCTTATTACGTTTTATTTTCGCAATAGTGCTTTACGCAATTCTTACATACTTTATTAATACTTTTTCAAATGTTTTCGAAAAGGGCATTATTGATCGACAAGTCAATTTATTGGTATTGTGGCTCAGTGTTGCAGAAACTGGAATTTTTGTATTAATAGGGTCTATTGTTGATACTTGGATTTATCAAAAATTCTTTGAAGCCAAGGCTGTATAAAGGAGGGAGCTAAGGTGTTAGCTTTAACGGATTCTCTTTTTCAGACTAAAAAAAATCAAGCCAAAATCACCTTATTGGGGTATTTTTTAATAAGCTTAATTTTAGCTGTATTTTTAATTACAGGTAGAGCTTGGAGCTTCGTAGATTTTTCACTTGTTCCTGAAGATAAAGGTCTACCACTAGTTATGAGTTTTTCATCAACACTTTATAAATTTGATTTACTCTTTTTTGTATGGTGTATATATTACTTTGCTAAAGATTTAAGAAAGCAAACTTGGCAATTGGTTCCTTTATCAAGTACCAAAATATTTACTGCACAGTGGTTGAGTACATTGCTAGCTTGTGCCTATCTATTTATTGGGCAATTATTGTTAACTTTTATTTCTTATGTTGTATCTTATTTATGGGCAAGTAACCAGGTCTTAAATGGTTTAAGATTACTTTTTGATGCAAAATTTGAATTTCTCAATGATTTAGTATTTTTGACATTCTTTTGTTTAGCATGGCTTTTATTCACTGCATTAGTTGAAATCTGTAAATATGGAATTATTTCTCTATTACCTTTTTCTGGAAACAAAATTTTTGAAAATATTATTGAAATAATTCTTGTTATAATTGGGTTAATAATTGCTATTAACGGTTTTAACTTTATGTTTTTTAATGTTGGTACAACAGAAGAAGCAGGAACAATTTTTATGATAATTACATCTGTAATTCTGTGGTTAATTGTTCAACCATTATTCAATCGAATTGGTGAAAGTAAGGCAGAATAAAAGTATAGTCTAAAAAAATGTATTATACTAAAAACATTCACATGAAAAGGAGGAAATTTAGTGAAGATTATTTCATATTTGAAAAAAATAGGTCTTTTTATAGTTTCATTTTTATTATATGAATTGTTAATGAGTTCATATGTCATTCCCAAATCATTAAATAGTAACAAAGAAATGATTGGAAAATATCATTTTGTACTCTATGTGGCAACCATTGCGTTAGTGATGCTCGTGTATCATATCTATAAAAAACAGTTAGAGCAAGAGAATGAATGGCATTTCAATGAGAAGCCACATTTTAAGTGGTCAAAATTAGGATATAGTGGTTTAGCTTTTGTGGTAATGATTGCTGCCCAAGTTTTAATAAATATGTTTTTATCCTCTTCATCCAATTCTGCTAATCAAAAAGCAATTGATCAATTAGCAAAGGGAACGGATTGGCATTTTATTGTCTTTATTATTTTCTTAGCACCAATGTTTGAAGAAATAATCTTACGTGGTCAATTTTTCAATATTGCTTTTACTAAAGAAAATAAGTTGAATTACTGGTTAGGGATTGTAATCAATGGTCTATTCTTTGCTTGGTTGCATGATCCAAATTTCTCAATTCATATCATTACTTATTGGGTAATGGGGGCAATTTTAGCGACAACATATTTAAATACCAAAGATTTAAGATATTCATTTGTAACTCATATGCTTAATAATACTATTGCTGCATTACCATTAATCTTTGGGATGCATTAAACAAAAAAGAGTAGCACTTTTTTATTTAAGTGCTACTCTTTTAATTTGATTAATCTTGACTCTGAATATATTCCAAGATTTGATTAATTTCTTCACCTGTAAATGATCCATCACCAGTTTTCATAGCATGAATTTTTTCTACTGAAAGATGGCTAGCAAAGGCTAACTCAGTATCATTAACGTGATGTTTTACTTGGTAAGTTATAATTACATCTGAAAGTTCTTCTTGGTTCATATTAGCTTGGCTCCTTTAAAATAAATCCACTATTTATCTCTACATCTATTGTAGTTGAAATAAGGCCTTATTAAAAGGTAGACCACTTGGTTAATGGCCAATACCGGAAAATCACCTTGCCGACAATTGCGCTTCGTTTTACAAAGCCGAAGTATCGGGAGTCTTTCGAAACATTACGGTGATCACCCATTACGAAGTATTCACCACTTGGAACTTTATTAACACCAAATTTACTCTTTAAACTAAAGTTTTCTGTATAAAGTTGCCCACCTGAGTAAAGCTTTTTACCTTCAGTTAAGTATGGTTCGGAATATTTCTTCCCATTTAAGTATAGTTGATCATTTTTGTAAGTAATACTGTCACCAGGCATTCCCACAATACGCTTAATATATAATGCTCCTGGTTCATCGGGAGCATTTAAAATGACAATATCACCACGTTTTAAACTGGTATGACGCAAAGCAATAATTCGGTCACCATTTTCAAATGTTGGTTGCATTGATGGACCTGATACAGTTTCATTTGATAATACAAAACTAAAGATTAAGTAATAAATCCCCAACAAAATTGCAGCCATAACAAAAACTTGAAGTAGCCATTTACCTAAGCTTTCGTTTTCAGCCGCTTTATTCGATATATTTTTTCCCATTAAAACGTCTCCTTTATTAATCTATTTTCAATTATAACTGATTTTAACCTGATTGAATGGTAAAATCCTATTAAGGATAAGGAAATATGACTGATTTTTTAACAAAATTAATTAAAATAGATAATGAATTGAATATTCCAAGGCTTCATCAAGAAGTTTGTGAAGTTAAACGTGTTTGTTCAGTATTAGATAAAAAAGAAGTGCCTAACTGCCAAATTATGAATTTAGGTCCTATTACCGCGCAAAAAAGTGCAGCTAAAAAAATACAAGTAGCTAATAATTTACTTAATAGCTTTCGGCAATATTTATCTTTACATTATGGATTGTGGTCTTTGCCCAATGTCCAGACAGCACGAATAATCAAAGAAAAGTATAATATAACTAGTGCAGTTGAAGTTATGGCTGGCAATGCAGCGTGGTCTAAAGCTTTAAGTATGGCAGGAGTAAAAGTCTATGCTAGTGATAATTTGGTATGGTCTAAAACTTCCAAAACAGGTGGAGATTTGTTTTATCCAGTCGAGAACTTAGACGCAAGTTCAGCGATAATCAAATATCAAAATTGTGATTTAATTATTTGCTCTTGGGCGCCTAATTTTGGTCATGCTGATATTGATTTAATAAAAGTATGGAAAAAGCTAGAGCATAGACCCAAGTTGTTGTTTGTCGGTGAAGAATTTGGGGTAACGAATTCAGAAGAATTTTGGCAAACAGTATCATTTATTAAAAAGCCAGAATTAGCTTCAGTTAATGCTAGTTTTTCAAGCTTTGACTTTATTGAGGAAAGATTTTTTGAGATAGATGAAGATTAAGAAGATATTTTTAGGGATTTTTTTATTTGCTTGTTTTTTAGTAGCAGGAGTGTTAGTTTCAAATATTCAAAGTATAAGTGCAGATCAAGTTTTAACTGCTAGTGGGCTATCAAGCTATTCTAGAAACTTAAAAACTAATAGCAAAGTTGAGATTAGGACACTTTTGAAATACCTTACTAAAAAGTATCCTAATGAAAAGATAACTTTAGAACTGAATAATAAATATGATCAAGATCAAGTATTAATTTGGTCAAACTATCAAAATGAATTATTACCAGTTGCTAAGGGACGTTATTTTAATCCAGAAGAATTCGAAGGGGTAGTAAGCTTTGGTATTGTATCGCCAACTTCTAATATTCAACTTTTGAATACACAGGATAATAAATATATTGTCTTAAATAACCGTTATATTTCTGTAGTAGGGACTTTAAAAGAAGTTAGTGATAATATTCAAACCAAATATTATTTGACCACTGGAATTAATCAAGGCAATTCCAAAGCACGTCTTAATAATTTTGATATTATTATTGATACTCCATCTAACAGAGTGGTTCAGGGCGTAAGTAAATATCTGAATGGACAAGTAACTTTTTCAGAATTAGTTTCTACTCACCGTAGGACTCACTTCATTCGAGCAATGGCTTTTTCGATTTTATTAGGAATCATAGTGCTATTTGCAGGATTAGTTGCGGGTGCTTGTGCGATTATTAATCACATTCATAGTCAAATGGATAAAATTGAACGACCATTGAAAAAGTATTTTATTGCAAGTAAGTTGGGAAGATTTGTTTTTATTAATATTCTTATGGGCTTGGCAGCATATTTCTTTTTAACTTGGCGATTATATTTTACTAGTTTGAGTTATTTGATAATTTTATTTGTATTAATGATGACATTAAATGTTGTGATATATATGTTGGTTGTATTTTTCTTGAACAGAAAGGAAAAATTGGATAAATTAGTTTTACCTAAAGAATTTAAAGATAAATATCAAAAACTATTGGCTAAAAAAGCTGATAGCTTTTTTACTGCACTTGAAGCAGAACCTAAGAAGGCCTTTCGTTTGAACCCATTAAAGGCTGATTACCAAGAAGTAAGTTATGATTTATCTAAACCTGTTGATGGGGTAGCAGATGCTTATTATGGGGAAATAAGTGGTCGAGATATTGAGTGGGTTAGTGGTTATGTGTATTCTCAAGATCCTTCGGCAATGTATCCAGCTGAAGCACTTGGTGTTAAGCCTGGTCAGAAGGTTTTAGATCTTTGTGCAGCTCCAGGTGGAAAATCAACTGCTTTATTATCCGCTTTAAAAAATAAAGGCTTATTAGTTGCCAATGAAATTTCAACTAGTCGAGCAAAGAACTTACGAGAAAATATCGAACGTTGGGGAGCTGACAATTGCTTAGTTACTAATGAAGATACCAGTCATCTAGCCCAAAAATTCCCCCGCTTTTTTGATGCGATTTTAGTTGATGCACCATGTAGTGGTGAAGGGATGTTCAGAAAAAATCATGATGCAGTAACTTATTGGAGTCAAGAATATGTTCTTGAATGTAGCAATCGGCAAAAGGAAATTTTAAATGAAGCAGTTAAAATGTTAAAACCAGGTGGTAGTCTTTTATATTCAACTTGTACATATGCACCAGAAGAAGATGAAGAAATTTGTGCTTATTTGGTTAATGAATTAGGCTTCAAATTGGTTGAAACTAAAGTTAGTGTGGCTAGCCAAGGAGTCCCTGCTTGGGGAGAAAATCTTGATGGAATTGAGTATGCAAGAAGATTTTGGCCAGAAGATGAGATAGGTGAAGGGCAATTTTTGGCCAAGTTTATCTTGCCTGAGATTAATAATGAAGAAGCAGTTACTAACTCTAAGCAGAAAAGTAAAAAAAGAGGAAAAAAAGCTAATAAGAGATTAGAAGTCTTTACAAAGGCGGAAAAAGAATTAGTACAAGAATTACTGGCCGATTTTAATTTACCGAATAATTTTGACTTTAGTAAAGCAGTTAAAAGTAAGGATCATGTATATATTCCAGCTGTTGAGGATGTTTCTCAAATAAAAGTATTAAACAATGGGTTGGAACTAGGAGTTTTGAAAAAAGGTCGTTTTGAACCTAGTCAGCAATTGGCACAATATTTAGGACAAGTGCGACAAGAAAAAGTTGTTGAGTTACAGAATCAAGCTGAATTTGAGAAATATTTGCATGGAGAAACAGTACGGACAGAGGCGAAGTTAAAAGGCTTTGTATTAATTAGTTATCAAGATAAAATTTTCAGTTTTGGTAAAGTAACAGGGCAAGTAGTTAAAAATTTTTATCCTAAAGGGTTGAGAATTTAAGACATACTTTAAATTATGTAAAGTAGTAAGAATAAACATATAACTTCCTAGAGAAAAATACAGTAATACAAAAAATGTTGATAATCTTGGTTATATAAAACCTTGATATATCAACATTTTTTCTTTTTTATAAAACATTTTGTTCTTAGGGCAATATCATACTAACGGTTCCATTTTCTTAGTTGAATGCAGCCAATAGTATTTTTTTATCCCCGGCTTAGTTTTCATCAATTTAACAATTCTATAGTAAATTTCGTATTCCAATGTTTCTTTTTTAACATTAACAGCCTTGCTAGTTTTTTCAAAAGAAGTAAGTTTTGCATCAAAATTACTTTTGTTAATGTCCTTCTTGATAATCTGTAGTAATTTTATATACCCATTCAGTTGAATTATCTTCTAATAAATCAACTGACATAAAATATAAAGTAATCATTTTTTACCTCTTTTCTTTTATATTCCAGCCGCTATTTAATCATCAACAATGATTTGAATCAATTCTTTCCATAACCCCTTAGTTAAAGCATATTTTATCTTTTTAGCTTCGTTTACATTATTAATTCCAAAGAGAGCAAATAGACCAGCTAGTTCATCTTCGAAACGTAATACCGTTTCAACCAATCCGTCTTCGCCACTATTTTCATAGGCCTGCAAGAATAAGTTGGCAATACCAACAGATTTGGCACCCAAAACAAGACATTTCAAAATATCTAAAGCATTCCTTATACCTCCCGAGGCAAAGAAGTCAATGCCACATTCTTCTGCGATAAGTGCTGATTTAACAGTTGACAGGCCTAGCTCATCTAAATAGGGGAGCGGATGACTTGAGCGAGCATTTTCAATTTGAGCAAAGTTAGTTCCACCAGCGCCACCAAGATCTATAAGGTTAAAATTATTCTTTTGTAGTAATTCAATGCTTGCTTTATCAAATCCAAAGCCAACCTCTTTAATAATTACAGGGACATCGACGACATCTCTGATTGCTTTTAATTTATCAATCCAAACAAAGTCCCGATCTCCCTCAGGCATTGCTAATTCTTGAACAGTATTTATATGAATTTGAAGAGCGTCAGCTTGTAATTCTTGTACAATATTTTTAGCTGTATTAGCGGGCGTATTTGGATTAACATTGGCAAAAAATAGCCCATCAGGATTTTCTTCTCTTGCAACATAGAAACTAGCAAGTTGATCTTTCTCTTTTGCCAAGATGCTGCTTGACCCAGTAGCAAAGGGGATTTGTCCAATTCTACTTGCCTTACCAATTGCTCGATTAATTTCTTTTGATTTTTCAGATCCGCCTGTCATTGCGTTGATATAAAAAGGCGCCTTGACCTTTTTACCTAAAATCTCACAAGCAATTGCGGCTGATGAAACCCGGCTTTCTGGAAGGGCAGGGCGTACCAATTCAATACGATCAAAATCATTGTCTTTTATGGTGAAATATTTTTTAGCTAAAGCTAAATGTTCTTCTTTTCTTTTTGAGTGATTTGACATTATTTTTCCTTAGTTTGCTTTAAAACATGAACTCGAAAATCAAGTGGCAAAATACCAACTTTTCGCCAAGCTGCTTTTAGATCGGAAATTTTCCCACTATGATTGGTAATAACAATTCCACAATCACCGTTTCCAGCACCAGAAGTTTTGGCAGCAAAGCCTAATTTCTCAGCAATTTCAATTAATTCTGTTAAACGCGGAATTTCAATTGCAATATGATTTAATTTTGCAAAATGAGCTAGCAATTTTCTGTTCACACGAATTTGTTCCTGGATAAGATTGATATTTTGTTCTTTAAAACCAGCAATCATTTTTAGAACACATTGACGTGAATTTGCTAAAAATGCTTCATATTCTCTTTGAAAATTCTCTTTTTGAGCATTCGTTTCATCAACTAGACGAGAAGTTGATGCTGGTTTTTGGCTCCAACCAATGACTAATTCCATTCCAGCAGGTGGAGTTAATAATTGAACTTGTAAACCAGGCCATGCCTCACTTAGAACTTCGCTGAGTTTTTTAGTTGTTAGTTCACGTTTAAGCCATTTTTTGTCAAATGTTTGATAAGCTAACCATCCACCATAAACGCTTGCGGCAATATCGCCAGCTGAGCCATTTCCTTGAACGGAGTAGTGACTAATTGCGGCTAACTTATAAACTAAGTCGTGCTTACGTTCAATTCCATAAAAGGCCAAAATTGCTTTAACAGTTGCTACAGTAACAGCAGCTGAAGATCCTAACCCATATTTACGACCATCTTTGCTATCTAAATCTGAATTAACATGCAAATCATATACTTTAAGTGAAATTCCATTTTCAAGTAAGTATTGTTCAGTAAAGCGAATTGCAGCCAAGATATATTCAAAGGGGTTATCACGATTATCAATTACCATTTTATTACCTTGACGGCGCCAATGAATTGAATCTTGTGAATATTGCTTAGAATGAATTATTCCAGTATTCCCAACTGCAGCTGAAATAGATACACGTACAAATTGATTAAGGGCGACGATAATCGCTGGACAATTTTGTTCTAAAACAGCATATTCACCAGCAATATAAAGCTTGCCAGGTGCTTTTTCTGTAATCAAATTATCTTCCTCGAATCTTTATAAATTAATTTTTGAATTTAATCTAAATATGTGATTCCTGGTCCAAAACCAGCTTCGACTATTTTAACATTAGGTAAGATATTTTTAACATATTTTTTTATATTAGAGCAAGAATTTTTCTGACAAAGGATTTTAACATTAGGCCCAGCATCAATTGTGTAGTAGCATTCAAGCCCCTTGTTACGAAGTTCTTGAATTAGTTTAATAATTTCTAAAGTTTCGTTTGCAAAATATGTAAAACCAGGTTGAGCGGCTAAGTTTATGGCGTGCATTTCACTAGCACTAAGTTCAGCAAGTTGGCCCAATTTGGTAAAATCATTGCTTTTAATTGCAGCTTCCATTTGAGCAATTTCTTCATCATTGCGTGCTATCCATGGTTTAAAGAATGGGGAAGTTTGGGCTAGTTTCATGCCTTTAGTTGATGAAAGCTTTTTTTCAGCTTCGCTGATTTCAACAGCAAGCAATTTTAAATCCATTTGTGGTTTTTCATCAATTACTTCAGCAAATGAATTTGCGCTGTTAGTCCCTTTATTCCATTTGACAAATCCACCATATATTGATCTGGTTGCACTTCCTGAGCCTAAACGTGCTAAAATTGAAAGCCCCTTTGGAGAGATTGATAAATTATAAGCTTTTACAAAACTAGCCGCTAAGGCAGCAAAAGCAGAACTCGAAGAGGCTAGTCCAGCGGCAGTAGGTACGTGATTGTCACTGATAACATGAAAATTACCAGCAACATTGAAGAGTTTTTGCAGACGCTCAACATAATCAAAAACACGATTAGCTGCAGGGCCAGTTACTTCTTGGCCATTTAAAATGAATTTTTTATCTTCTGTGTCAATCAATAGACTAGTATCTGTATAAAAGGCATCTAAAGTCATTGAGATGCTCGACATTAATGGTAAACGTAAATCAGCATCTTTTTTACCCCAATATTTAATTAAAGCAATATTTGTATGTGCGCGTGCGGTATTCTTCATTAAATTTCCTCAATCCAGTAATTACTTATTAACTTGTGACATTTATTGGCAATTGTTTGAGCCAGTTCTTGATTAGGGCAAAGAGCAATAACTATTCCTCCTAAACCTCCACCAGATAGTTTGGCACCGTAAGCTCCAGTATCAATAGCTAGTTGACACAAGTGGTCAATTTTAGGAGTTGAAACTTTGAGTTCTGCTAGATATTTTTGAGATTTTGTAAATGCTTGGCCAACTTGTTTAGCATCTTGACTTATCCAGGCTTGCTTAACTTGGTCAGTTAAGTTGCCTAAATTTTCTAAATTATTAGCTTGCTTTTTTGAGCTAGTGACTTCATTTTTTACTAGTTCTACAGCCTCTTTAGTATTACCTAAATCTCCAGTATCCATAATTAGCAAAGTCGCATTTAATTTTTGCTTCAATATTTGAACGCCGGTTTTTTTATTGAAAAATACTAAATAGTCAGAGTTAACAGTAGCACTATCAAGTCCTGATGCCTTTCCGTGATTAATAGTTTCGGCATGATTAGTAATTGCCATAATTTCTTTATCACTTAACTTAAGCTTGAAAAACTCATTTAAAGCCTTAGTTGTTCCAAGCGATACAGTAGCACTAGAACCTAAACCACGCTCAATTGGAATTAAGCCTCGATAACTGATCTTTAAATAAGGGCTGGATGGTTTAAGATTTAAAAAATATTGCAAAATATATTTAAGTCCGGCATATTCAGCTGGTGCCTTGAAAAAATCTCCATGATAACGATCAGTATCCATATAGTGATAGTTATCATTATTTTCACTGACAGTAGTTTTAATATTTAAACTTTGAATAGGCATACTTAAAGCATTATAACCATAAACTACTGAATGCTCACCAATCAAAATTACTTTACCATGGGCTAAATAACTTGTTTGCAAAAGAATTCCTCCAATAAATGCTTATGGTAAAATTAAGACCATAAGGAGTTTGAACAATGTTAAAAATTTTAACTGGGCGTCAAAGTGACCCACTACATGAAAAAATTCTGGCTGAAGCTGTAAACAATTACGAGCAAAATCCAGAATTGGAAACTTTTATTATCGTTCCTAATCATATTAAGTTTACCACAGAAATTGAAGCAATAACTAAATTAGCAGGTTTACGTCGTAAATCTGAAGCTTCTGTTAAGAATTTACACATTCTGTCTTTTTCTCGTTTGGCTTGGTTCTTTTTGCAAGATCGTCCGGAAGTGTTAAAACCTGTTATTGATGAAGCTGCTAGTAGCATGCTTTTGGAAAAAATAGTAACAGAAAAAAAGAATGAATTAGTTTTATTTAACCAATTTTCTCAAAATTCGGGGCTTATTAAGCAGATTTACCAGTCGATTAATGAAGTAAGTAGTAGTGACTTTGACTTGCTTGATGCACAAAGCCATGTCACTGATGAAGAAACTAAAAATAAATTACATGATTTAGCAATTATCAAAACGGCTTTTGATGAAGCAATTGTTGATCGTTTTATTACCAAACAAGATTTCTTGACGGAAATGAATATTTTCCTTGCTGGCAGTAATCGACTAAAGGATTGTAGTTTTTATTTTGTGGATTTTTCACAGTTTAATGGCACGGAGCAAGTAGCTATTGAACTTTTTGCCCAAAAGGCTAAACAAGTTGTTCTGGCTTTTGCTACTGAAGATGGAACCATTAAAGCCAGTCCTGAAGCAGGGGATTATGACTATGTTGTTCAAAAAACTATCAAGAAATTACAAAGACGATTAAGTTTTACTTATGAGCAGTATGCAAGTCCAGTGAAAGATTTAACTGCCAAGCAGCGACTAGATCATTATTGGACAGGTGATTTAGACTATGATGAACAAAATAAGCCCAATGTCCAACTAATTAAGGCTGATTCTCGTTATGATGAAGCATATTTTGTGGCTCGAACAATATATCAGCAAGTAAGTTTGAATAAGTTTAGGTATCAGGACTTTTTAGTTTTAGCACCTAATTTACACGAATATGAAACTTATTTAACCCCAATTTTGCGTCAAAATGGTATTCCATTTTTCAATGATTTACAAAAAGAAATGAAATATCATCCCTTAGTTATCTTTATTGAAAGTTTGCAAACTTTCCTTGAAACAGGTTTTGAATCGGCAAGTTTATTTTCTTTACTCAAGACAAGATTATTTATTCCATCTTTTTATCAAGATGAAGCGGCTTTTTTGCGTGATGTTGATGAGTTAGAAAATTTTGCATTAGCACATGGAATTAATTATTATTTGTGGAATCGACCATTAACTAGTTTTGTAAAGATAAAACGACCAATTATTGCTCTTGATAAAAGAAATAATGAAGTAGAGCGATTGGAAAAACTTCGTCAAGTAGTATTTAAAGAGCTAAATAATTTTATAGAACAATTTAAGAAGGCAGAAGAAGTTAAGGCAGGAGTTAAGTTCTTTTTTGACTTCTTAGTAAAGATTGGGCTAACTAAGCGCTTAGAATCATGGCGTAAACAGGCTGTTGATAAGAATGATTTGCAGGCAAGTCAAGAACCAAAGCAGATATGGGATTTATTGCTTAACTTGTTAAATGACTTTTTGTTAATAAATAAGCCTGAGGATCAGTTTTCAGCTAGTGACTTTTTAAGAATTTTGATTTCAGGGTTTAAAGAAGCTAACTTTGCACAAATTCCTGCTAGTCTTGATGCAGTTTCTTTATCTGAAATGGGAATGGTTCAAGCAAAAAATTATAAAAATGTTTTTATTATTGGTGCAAGTAGCAATAATTTACCTCAAATTAGCAATACCCCTGGCTTTTTAACAAGTGAAAATTTAGCGCAGATTAGCAGTGCTGATGGTGATAATGCATTAGAAGATCGCCAAGAATTAGCTAATTTAGATCAAGATTATCAATTTGGAGCCTGCCTAACACTAGCAAGCAATTGGGTATATATTTCATATCCATTTTTAAACACAGCTAATGAATCAATAGAGCCATCAACTTATTACACAAAATTGCAAAAATTAGGAGCTAGAGAGTTAGAACAAGCAGATTTACCTAAAGAAGATGCTAGCGATATTTTAAGTTTTACAACTAATGCTAGTGCTAGTTTAGGGTACTTAACTAGTTTGTTACCATCTTATCAAAATACACTTTTAGATTTAGCTAAGAATTATGCTCCACAAAAATACACGCAGCTAATTCAAGGTCGTAATTTCAATAATCAACCTGTTAATTTGGGGCAGAAGCTAGCAAAAGAATTATATGGATTGAAATTAACCTCATCTGTGTCTCAACTTGAAACCTACTACCAAAACTCCTTGGAATATTTCTTTAATTATGGTTTGCGATTAAAGCCAAGAGCAGAAAATGAACTTGATGTAATTCAAGCAGGAAATTATTTCCACCAAACCTTTGATTATTTAGTTAAATATGCGCAAGCTCATCAATATGATTTAGCTGCTTTGTCTGATGAGCAAGTTCTAGCAGCCTTAACTGAAGTTAGAAATCAAATTCACCAAGAGGGTAGTTATGAACAATTATTATCCGATCCATTTAATCAATATTTATTTACTAGTTTGGATAAGACAGTTAATACAGTAGCCTTTAATTGGAAAAAGCGCATGGCGCAAACACCATTTAGACCAGCATATTCTGAATTAGCTTTTGGTAGTGGAAATAAGTTGGCTGGATTAAAATTTAAGTTAGATCAGACAAGAGAAATAGACTTACGAGGAAAAATTGACCGGGTTGATTTAGCTCCATACAAAAATGAGCTATTAGGCCAAGTAATTGATTATAAGTCTTCAAGTAAAAACTTTGATTTGGCGCTGTTTGCAAGTGGAATTAGTTTACAAATGGTTTCCTATCTTGATGTTTTAGCAAAAAATGCTAGCTTTTTCGGAAATGATTCACTTGACTTATTGGGGGCCTTTTACCAAACAATTACCAAGCAAGTTGAAAGATTGAATAAGCCAGATCAACTTGATGCCAATTTATTACCTAAAAAGGCGTTAGCACAGGCAAAGCAACGATTAGTTTATTCAGGATTACTTGTAAATAATGAAGATTACATTTTGACAGCTGACCCTGAACTAAAAGAGCCTAAAGTTAGTTCCAAACTATATAAGTCAGTACGCTCAAAGGCACGTGGCGGGCTAACTTTACCAAGGGATCGCCATTTTACGGAAGATGAATTAAAGTTAGTTTTACGTTATAACGAATATTTGATTAAAAAAGCTGGTAAGGCGATTTTAACAGGTGATCTGGCTCTTAATCCATATCAATATGGACAAGAAAATGGGCTAAAATATTCTAATTATCAAGATATTTTCTTTTTTGATGCAAAACTTGCCGAAAACAATTATCGCAAAATTAGTAGTTTAGATAAGGCGAGTTTTATGCAATACATTAAGGAAATACTAGAAAAGGAAGAAGATAATGGTTAATTATACAAAAGAGCAAGAAGCCGCCATTAATACACGAGGAAAGGATATTCTGGTTTCAGCATCAGCTGGTTCAGGTAAAACAATGGTTCTGGCTGAAAGAGTAATCAAGCTAATAAAAAATGGTACTAGTTTAGATAATTTATTAGTTATTACTTTTACAAAAGCGGCCGCAAATGAAATGAAGGAGCGAATCAAGCGAGTTTTAAACGATGAAATTGCTAAAAATAATAGTCGTAAGCTAAAGCGGGAACTTTTGCGAGCAGAAGTTGCCAATATTTCAACAATTGACTCTTTTTGTTTAGATGTAGTACATCGCTTTTATTATGTAATTGGCCTTGATCCTAGTTTTTCAGTTTTAACTGATGAAACTCAAGCCGCCTTATTAAAAGAAAAGGCTTTACGTGAGCTTGAAAAAAAGGCCTTTGCTAGTCCAGATAATCCATATCGAGTTTTTTATGATAATTTTGCTGGAGATCGGGATGCAAATGGGGCCAGAGAATTGCTGCTTGATTTGTATAATTATGCAATGGCACGCCCAGATTATGATTTATGGCTTGATGGACTTGCTAAGGATTATGAATTTGCTGATGATTTAAGTGAGGCCCCCTTTTTTGTGAAGGCCATAAAGCCATACTTGTCTAAAATTTTGCTGGAAATGTCAAATAAAGTGGATAAGATTTTGTCTGATCCATTCAATGAAGCAACTGAATTAGAAAAAATCATAAAAGATTTTTCTGGTTTTAGTAAAAGATTGACTCGAGTTGAGGCTAGTTTAGAAAGTGATACTTTTGATCAAATTAGGGCTAGTTTACAGAATTGTCAATTTACTGAAAATCCTCGAAAAAGTTCTAAGTGGGATGAAGACCTACTTGATCGATATGCAAGTTTAAGCCAAACCAGAGCTGAACTAAAAGATCAGATTAAATCATTATTTGCAGCCTTTTTTGTTGCGGATAATGAAGAACAAACTGCTGTAATGAAACAATCTAGTTCAATTATTAAAGCAGTTTGTTTGGCTGAAAAAGAATTAATTGCTAGCTTTAATTCATTGAAGCGAAAGCAAAACTTGCTTGATTATAGTGATATGGAGCAGCTGGCTTATCAAATTTTGACTAGTGATACAACAGCTGGTCATTTAGCTAGACAATTTTATCAAAATAAATTTACAGAAATTTTAGTTGATGAGTATCAAGATATTAATAAATTGCAAGAGCGCATTATTCAATTAATGAAATGTGAGCATAATAACTTATTTATGGTCGGGGATGTTAAGCAGTCAATTTATGGATTTCGACAAGCAGATCCAAGCTTATTTCTTAATAAGTATCGAGCTTTTGCTAAAGAAGAAGCAGCTGAGCGAATTGTTTTGGCGGATAATTTCCGTTCGACCAAGCCCGTTACTAAGCTAGTCAACAAGCTTTTCAATCCGCTATTGACACCAGATTTTGGTGGAATAGATTATCAAAGTGAGGGACAACTGAAATTTGGAGCAAGTTATTATCCTGATGATTTGCCTACTGCAAGTGAATTGCTTTTTTATGATAAAAGTGAAGGTAGTGAAGAAAGTAATCAAATTCAACTTGTAATTAACCGAATTAAGCAGTTAATAGATGAAGGTTTTGAGGTGTTTGATGTCAAAACTGGCTTAAAGCGGCCAATTGAGTTTTCTGATATCGCAATCTTAACTCGAAGTCGTAGCCAAAATTTAGATTTGCTAAAACAATTTGCGCAAAATAATATTCCTTTGTTTGTTTCAGATGTAGCCAATTATTTCCAAACTTTTGAATTGACTATCATTATGAACTACTTAAAAATTGTAGATAATCCCGATCAAGATATTCCATTAGCTGCGGTTCTTCGATCGCCTATTTTTAACTTTAAAGAGACAGACCTTGCTAAAATTCGAATAAAATCCCCTAATACGAGTTTTTATTCTGCTTTGATTAATTATGTTTCTGAAAATGATGAATTGAGTAAAAGAATCAAGGACTTCTTGAATCAACTTGCTGACTTGCGTGATTTTGCCCTTAATCATCGAATTAGTGAAACTATTTGGAGTATTTATGCTCGAACAAGTTTGTTAGAAATAGTAACTAGTTTACCTAATGGTAAGCAAAGGCGAATTAACTTAGAAAACCTTTATGAAAGAGCAAATTCTTATGAAAGTGCTGGCTTCAAAGGACTTTATCAGTTTATTAACTTTATTAATCGAATGCGCAAAAATCAAAAAGATTTAGCACAACCTTTGCTTAGTAAAGAAGCAGAAAATAGTGTTCAATTAATGACAATTCATGCTTCTAAAGGGCTAGAATTTCCAATTGTTTTTTATTTGGGATTAGAACATCAATTCCAAAAAAGTGACTTGTCAGGTAATTATATAATTAGTGGTGATAGTTGCGGAATTACCGTTGTCCGGTCCGATTGGCGAATTGATTCTTTAGTTAAAGCTATGGGCAATGTAACTAAACAAAAGCAGTTACTTGAAGAAGAAGCTAGAATTATGTATGTTGCAGTGACTAGAGCAAGACAGAAACTAATTTTAGTGACCAATTTTAAAGAATTCTCTAAAGATACAGAAAATATGGGGGCTAGTTTAGCTAATGATGGTTCATTAACATTAACCAGTGAATTGGCAGCACAAAAGCCAGCAGATTTACTTTTACCACAGCTTGCTTTAAACAGACAATTTATTAACCAGGTTACTGATTTGCGACCAGAAGTGGAAAGCAAACAAGATTTTTTGGTAGTGACAGGGGATGCGGAAGCTGTCGAACTTGTTGAAAAACAAGATGTTAATGAAGAGGGTAAAGTAAGTGAATTCATCGTTAAAAATGTAAAAAAACTTTTTGAAGCTACATATCCATTTCAAGATGCCACCACCACCACAGCATACCAATCAGTTAGTGAATTGAAAAAAGCTTTTAATGATCCAATTGATGATGAATTAGCAAATTCACGATTTATCAAGTCTGCTAACCGCTATTTGCAAGATATTGATACTAGACCGGGCTTTTTATTTGAAGATGGATTTACTGGGGCAGAAATCGGAACGGCCATGCACTTAATCTTGCAATTTTTCGATTATCAAGGAAAGACTAGCGTGGAAGCAGAAATTGAAAAACTTGTTCAATCAGGGAAATTAAATCCTAAAATAGTCCCACATCTGCCAATTACTGAAATTTCTTGGTTCGTAAATAGCAATTTTGCAAAGAAGTTTTGGAATGATCCAACTAAGTTAAAACGTGAAGTATCATTTTCAAGTTTGTTACCAGCAGCGGATGTTTTTAAGCCGTTTTCGGATCCTAACGCTAAAATTTTAGTTCATGGGACAATTGACGGTTATTATCTTGATGATGATGGAATTATATTATTTGACTATAAAACAGATTATGTAAATAAAAACCAGCTTGCTCAATCAATAGCCAAAATAAAAGATAAATATACTGGGCAATTAAGACTATATGAACGGGCGCTTAACCAACTAGGAAAAGAAAAAGTCAAAAGTAAATATTTAATTTTGCTAGATGCACAAGAGATTGTAGAAGTTGATTAGATTTAATGGTGAATTAAAAGCGATAAATGGTAATATAAATAAGTAGATTTTTGATCAAATTTAATGAAAGGAGTCGATCAGGGTGAGTCAGGCACTTTCTGATCAGGTTTTTGCTGTTGTTGATTTAGAAACGACAGGAACAAGACGTGGCCAAGATCGTATTATTCAATTTGGCTGTGCGATTATCAAAAACCGACAAATAATTAAGACTTATTCTTTCTTGATTAACCCTAAAGCTGATATTCCACAAGCAGTCCAAAATCTAACTGGTATTAAACCAGCTGATGTTGTTAATCAGCCAGTGTTTAAAAATTTTGCGACTCAGATTGAAGATATTTTGCAAGACACAGTTTTTGTAGCGCATAATATCAACTTTGACTTACCATTTTTAAATGCGGAATTAGCAGCTAATGGTTTTCCCAAGTTACGTAATCGGGCAATTGACACGGTTGAATTATCCAAAATTGCCTTTCCAACTTTGCCATCATATCGTTTGAGTGATTTAACCCATTCTCTTAATTTAAAACATACCAATCCACATCAAGCTGATTCTGATGCCTATGCAACAGCTAGTTTATTATTGAAAATTCTTGATAAGTTAGAAAGCTTACCACAATCAACCTTAAATACTCTAACTAGTTTAAGTAAGGGATTATTGCGCGATACACAGTTTATTTTTAAAGAAATCAGTGAATTTACAAGGCAAGAAAAAAGGCCACTTTCTAAAAAATACTTACAAATTCACTCATTAGTGTTAAAAAAGCAAGAACATTTACTACATTCTGAAACAGCAAAAAAAGCGATTTTTCCTAAAACTGATGAAGAAAAAAAGCGTTTATTTAAGGGAAAAATAGAATTTCGGCCAGCTCAAGTTAATTTAATTAATAAGTTGCATGCATTCTTTAATAACGAGCGTAAGGCAATTTTGGTTGAAGCACCAAGTGGGACAGGGAAATCATTTAGTTATCTCTTTAGCTGTTTTTATAATCTATATCGCGGGCAAAAATTAGTAATTGCTACGCCAACTATGATTTTGCAAAACCAACTAATTGAAAAAGACTTGCCCCTTGCTTTGCAAGTCTCTGGATTAGATTTAAGTAGTCAAGTGGTCAAGGCTTCTAGACATTATCTTGATTTGGATGGGTTTGAACAAAGCCTAAAACAGAAAACTGACAATCAAGAAACTTTAATTTTGAAAATGAAAATCTTGATTTGGTTAACTGAAACTTCGACAGGTGATTTAGATGAATTGCATACAACGAACTTTGCTGCACCATATTTTGCACAAGTTCAGCATCCAGGTGATGCTCGTGTAGGAACAGTTTTTGCACCATATGATTTTTGGAATCTAGCCCGCTATCGTCAAGAACAAGCTGATATTTTAATAACAAATCAAGCCTATTTAGCGAACCATTATCAAGATTCAATTTGGGGACAAAATCCTTATTTGATTGTTGATGAAGCTCATCGCTTTAGTGACATTGTGATGAATTCTCGTAACAACAGTCTACAATTTGAATCTTTTTGGGGGATGCTTAGCCATTTAAGGAATATTATCTTATTTGGTGAAGACAATATTGCTCAAGATTACAAAAATAGTCCGGTTATTACCGATCTTGCAACTAAAGCAGATGGAGTAATTGGGGATGTTGTTCATGCAATAAATGATTTGCAAGTTTATTTATATGACAAAAAAGACAATGCTATTGCTAGGAAAATCCTTCCTAATGGACATTTACAAGTAGCAGTTGAGTCAGAAGCATTTACTGATTTAGATAAGTTTCTTCAGTTATTGACTAATTTGCAAAATAAAATTGAGGAAATTCGGACAATTGTTAATCGATTGTTAGGAGTTTTATATCAAATTAGTGACAGTTTTTTACCAAGAGAAGAAGCAAGGTTAAATGAATTATCGGAGCAGGTTGATTTGCTTGATTATTATTCTGAACAAGCTTATTTATTAAGTGATTTGCTCAATGATCATGAGCAGTTTAGTAATTGTGGATTGGTACTTGATGTAACTAATCCAGCAGATTCGCTAGCTACTAACTTAAACTGGATGCTACTAGATTCCAAGTTTGAACTTGAAAAAATTTATTCTGGTTTCAAAAAAATAGTCTTTATTTCAGCAACCTTGTCCAATAATGGTGACTTTTCATTTAGTAAGAAAAATCTAAGTTTAACTAAAGTAGATTGTGCTGAAGTTTATAGTAACTATAATTTTAAGTTAGAAAAGCAAGTATTAGCCTTATCTTTAACTGATCCAGCTGCTCCATCATATCCATCAGATGAATCATATGGCGATTTTGTGGCACCGCTTTTACTTAATTCTATTAGGAAGCAAGATAAAGTATTAGTCTTATTTACTAATCTCGAAGCAATCTCTGATGTGTATTCAGCAATTGTTACACGACCAGAATTTAAAGATTTTGAGCTATTAGCTCAAGGTGTGACTGGTTCTAACGAAAAGATTGTCAAGCGATTTAATGTAGCTAAAAGGGCCATTATTTTAGGAGCTAATAGTTTTTGGGAAGGTGTTGATTTCGGTCAGACAAAAGTCAACTTAGTAATTGCTACTAAGTTGCCATTTGAATCTCCAGATCAAATTGAAGTGAAATTAAGACAGACTAACTTGGCTAGACAGGGAATAGATGTTTTTAATGAAGATAGTTTACCAAGGGCTATTTTACGACTTAAACAAGGGATGGGGCGGCTTATTAGAAGTCCCAAAGATAGCGGCATTTTTGCCTTGCTTGATCAAAGAATCTGGACCAGTAATTATGGACCGGAATTTTTAAAGAGTTTGCCAGTTCAACTGGTGCAAGTAAATTTAGATGAACTAGAAGAAAATATCAGAAAAGGATACGATAAGGATAATGTATCTGGGAAATAGAATTTGGAAATATGTTTTTGCGGCAGTAGCTGCAGTAGTAGTTTTGATAATTGCTTTTTATACTGTTTTGGGATTAGCAGCACATGGCCAAGCAGCAGGAAAAGTTCAGGCTGCCAACCGGGCAGTAAAATATACTGCAATAAAAAAGGTAACAGCTTATTATCATTTAAATCGGGGTGTTAATTCTTATGCTGTTAAAGGACAAACTGCTAAAGGCAAGACTGCTTATTATATTTACCTAACTAAACAAAAAAAGGGCCACTATCTCTTAGCTAAAAAAGGCTATAGTGCAAGTCAAGTAACTAAAAAATTTAGTAAGCAGCATTCTGATACCAAGGCTAATGGTCTTAATTTGGGATGGTATAATAATGAAGCTGTTTGGGAAATTGCATACCGCAAGTATAATGGTAAATATGGATATGCAATTTATTCATTTAGAACAGAAAAAGAATTATCATTTATAGATAACGTATAATATTGTTAATAATATAGATAAATCATTAAAGCTTTGGTATGATTTATTTAGTACAATTCTAAGGTGGGGTTAATTTTATGACAGATTTAATTTCAATTAAACAAGCGCCTGAATATGTTGGCAAGGAAGTCAAGATGCATGTTTGGCTTACTGATAAACGTTCAAGCGGTAAGATTATGTTCTTGCAATTACGTGATGGTACAGCCTTTTTCCAAGGTGTTCTTTTAAAAAAGGACGTTAGTGAAGAAAAATTTGATTTAGCTAAGTCATTGCGTCAGGAAGCAAGTTTTTATATTACTGGTGTGATTAATGAAGATGAACGTTCACACTTTGGTTATGAAATCAAGATTAGTGACCTTGAATTAGTATCAAATACTGAAGATTACCCAATTGGTAACAAGGAACATGGTATTGATTTCTTACTTGACCACCGTCATTTATGGTTAAGAAGCCGTCGTCCTTTTGCTATTATGCAAATCCGTAACGAAATGATTAACGCTACCTACGACTTCTTCAAAAAAGAAGGCTTTATCAAGTTTGATGCACCTATTTTGATGAATTCAGCTCCAGAAGGAACAACTGAATTATTCCATATCGAATACTTTGATAATGATGCTTATCTTTCACAGTCTGGACAATTATATGCTGAAGTAGGTGCTGAAGCATTTGGTAAAGTATTTACTTTTGGTCCGACATTTAGAGCTGAAAAGTCTAAGACTCGTCGTCACTTGACTGAATTCTGGATGATTGAACCTGAAATGGCTTGGACACACCAAGATGAATCCTTAGATGTTCAAGAAAGATACATTTCATACCTTGTTAAGCGTGTAATCGAAAATTGCGAATATGAACTTAATATTTTGGGACGTGATGTTGAAAAACTTCGTCCAGCAGCTGAAGGTAACTACACTCGTCTTAAGTACGATGATGCAGTAAAGATGTTACAAGATGCTGGTCGTGACTTTAAGTGGGGCGATGACTTTGGTGCACCTGATGAAGCTTACATTTCAGAACAATTTGATCGTCCAGTCTTTATTATGAATTATCCAACTTCAATTAAGCCATTCTACATGAAGAAGGACCCAGAAAATCCTAAGGAATACTTATGTGCTGATATGCTTGCTCCTGAAGGTTATGGTGAAATCGTGGGTGGTAGTGAACGTGAAGAAAACTTTGACGTCCTCAAGGCTCAAATTGAAGAAGCAGGTTTAAACCTTGATAATTATGAATGGTACCTTGACTTACGTAGATATGGTAGTGTTCCACACTCAGGATTTGGTTTAGGATTCGAAAGAGCAATTACTTGGATTTGTCACTTGGATCACTTACGTGAAGCAATTCCATTCCCAAGAATGATTAACAGAATGGAACCTTAATATTATCACTAAAAAAGTTGAACTATTTAGTTCAACTTTTTTTAGCTAGTTATGAAAGTAGGATGTAATGAAGTCATTTTTTAATTATCGATCCTTTGGCTTTACAACTTTGACTAATGCCTTGCTAGCATCATATTCAAAATTAGGTTTATCAGATAGTGCCTTTTTAGTTATTGTTCAGCTAGAGGGCTTTGCTCAAGCCAAAAATTATTTACCTAATGAGAATGAAATTGCGGCTCGTACAAATATGACTGCCGGAACAGTTTCGACTATTTTGCAAAATTTGCTTGAAAATGGTTATCTTGAACTAGTTCAAAATCGAGACAAGCAAGGTCTGATTAATAATGAATATAGCCTAGAACCACTTTATATAAAATTAGACCAGTATTTACAAGATCACTATGTTGAAACTAAAGCCAATATAAATAAACAAGAAATTAACACTTCTACTAATCCAGTTAATGAATTGGCTCGTCAATTTGAAATTGAATTTGGAAGATTGTTGAGTCCAATTGAACGTGAAGAAATCTCGGCTTGGTTAACTGTTGACCATTATGATCCGGAAGTCATTAAATTAGCTCTTAGAGAAGCTATTTTAAGTCAAGTATATAATTTTAAATATGTTGATCGAATATTATTAAATTGGCAAAAGATGGGATTAAAAACCCCTAGTGATGTAACTACATATTTGGGAGATAGATGATGACTACTGCAAAAAATAAACAAGTTAGTCACGATGAACAACTATTAAATGACGAAGAAGCTTTGAAAGTTTTAAATCGAATTTTAGCAATGTATCCAGATGCTAAGGGCGAATTAAATTGGGATAATGTTTTCCATTTAGTTTGTGCGGTGGCTATTAGTGCGCAAACAACTGACAAAATGGTAAATCGTGTAACTCCAAAACTATTTAGTGATTATCCCACACCTGCAGATATGGCCCAGGCGGATATTAAAGACTTAGAAGCTGATATTAGCAAAATTGGCCTCTTTCGTTCAAAAGCAAAGCATTTAAAAGAAATGGCGCAAATCTTGGTTGAGAATTTTGATGGGGAAGTCCCTAAGGACAAGAAGTTGTTAATGACTCTACCAGGAGTAGGAGAGAAAACAGCTAATGTTGTTTTAGCAGAGGCGTATGGTGTACCTGCAATTGCAGTGGATACACATGTTGCAAGGATATCTAAAAAATTCAAGATCGTCCCTGAAAATGCTAAGCCACATGAAATTGAAAAAAGGTTAGAAGAAATTTTGCCTAAAGAGCAATGGATAAAAACTCATCATGCAATGATTTTCTTTGGTAGATATACAATGCCAGCACGGGCGAAAGATCCTAATCCTTATAATTATTTGAAATAGTAAAAGGTAAGATATGACTGAAAAAATTATTGATACTGTTACCAGTATGCAGGATATAAAAAATTTGCTTATACCACACGTAGCAAAAACTGATAGCTGCATTGTGCATACATCTTTAAGTGCTTTTGGATATATTCCAGGTGGTGAACGAATAATTGTTGAGGCACTGAAGGATATATTTTCTGAAGGAAATATTGTGATGGCTGCCCAAACTGCAGATTTAAGTGATCCTGCTGAATGGGGAGAACCACCAGCTACAGAACAAGCACAAATGATAATTAAGGAAAATATGCTACCATTTGATAAGAAGGAAACGCCAATTCATTATATTGGCAAAACACCGGAGTACTTTAGAACTAGTGATGGTGTTAAGAGAACTAATCATCCTTTATATTCGATGTGTGCTTGGGGCAGGGATGCAGACCATATTTGTCGCAATCGCAAATACGACATGCCATTTGATTGGGATAGTCCGCTCGGTGATTTGTACAAGCTAGATGCCAAAGTAATCATGCTGGGTACAGATTTTGAAAGTTGCACTGCTTTGCATTTGGCAGATTCTACGATTGATCGTCCATTGTTAGAAGAAACTGCTCCTGTTAAGAACGAAAAAGGCGAGAGTGAATGGATAACTTTTAAAAATGTAGATGAGCTTGATAAATATGATGACTTCAATGAATTTGGCACTTATTTTGAAGAACATTATCCAGAAGCAATCGTTAAAATCCAAATTTATAAAGGTTTTGTGCGAATTATTCAAATGCGCCAATTAGTTGACAGCGCACAAATTTATTATCGAAAAAAAGATTTACAAAATAAATAATAGTATAAACCTCGAATTTCTGACACGAACTTCGGGTTTTTTTATGTCTAAATTATCAAAACAGGATAAAATTAATATCTATTATAACTATAACGTTGAAAGAATGAAGACAAGACAAAACAAAAAGGATTAACTCCGATTCAATATCGGAATTAATCCTTAGTGTATTTTACTATGTATGAATAATATCAATATTTAATTATTGCCACCGTTATTTTGTCCTTGGCCAGCAGTATTGTTATTATTCGTTTGATTATTAGTAGTTGTACCTTGATTATTATTAGGGTTACCACCACTACTTGCTTGACTACTACTTGAATTAGAAGTTGAGCCATCTTCACGTCCTTGACTAGATGAAGAACTGGATGATGAACTACTACTGCTTCTATTTGTAACTACTTCATTATCTTTTGAAGAACTAGATGATGAAGTTGACGAAGAACTTTCATCTGAATCATCGTTTGAGCCATCTGGAGTATGACCACGTAAGAATAACTCAGAGGTTGAATTACTTTTTGAAGAAGTAACTTCAAGTGGGTCAGAACCTTTAACAATCCGCTTTCGAACAACATTACTTGGTTTAGTCCAATTGCTGTTTTCTTTATCACTCATTAAGTATTTCATCATATACTTATAGAGATATTGTGAAGCATATTGTCCTTGTCCGGTAATAGTACCATCACTCAAATTGTCGTAACCAGTCCAAACCCCAATTGAGTATTTCTTAGTGTAACCAACAAACCAGGCATCTTTAGGGGTGCTTGCATATGAAGGATATTTTACCAGTTCATCATCGGAGTACTTAACAGTACCAGTCTTACCAGCTTCATAAAGTCCAGTTCTAGCATTTGTCCCAGAGCCTTCAGTTAATACACCTTTAAGCATATCAGTAATCATGTAGGCTGTTGACTTCTTCATAACGCGAGTTCCAGTTGATGAGTATGAATGAACTACGCCATCAGCTGTTTCAATTTGAGAGACAAATTGTGGCTTGTAATATACTCCTTCATTAGCAAAGGCTGCATATGCACCAGCCATTTGTAGTGATGATGCGTTTGCCCCAATCGCTACTGAAAGACCTTGATTTGACCCAACAGAAATGTTCATCTTTCTTGCAAATAATGAAGCTTTCTTCATACCAACCTTAGCTAAAGTCTTAACAGCTGGAACATTTCTTGATTGTTCTAGGGCATACCGCATTGTCATTTTACCCATATATTTGTTATCCCAGTCATAAAGTTGAATGTTAGTTCCAGGATATACATACTTAGTATCTTCAAGGTAGTGGGCGGTAGACCAGTTAAGGTATTCAATTGCTGGAGCATAGTCTAAAACGGGTTTAATTGAAGAACCAGTTGATCGACCAGTTTGAACAGCCCGGTCTAGCCCTAGTTGAACTGATGGTAAATTGCGTCCACCAATTATGGCTACTACATGACCATTGCTTGGATTAATAATGGTTGCACCTACTTGCATTTTACTTGATGAAAATGGAATTGTTGAACCATTAGCTAGTTCATAAAGTTTATTTTGAGCATCTTGATCAATATTTAAGGTAATCTTCAAATTGTCATTATAAGGATCGTAGCCCTTGGATTTAACTTCAGTAATTGCTTCCTTAATATATGGATCATCAATTTTTCTAATCGATGATTCTGAACTAGTTTGTTGCGTTTTAAGGCCTTGGGTAATTGATTCAGCCTTAGCAGCTTTTAGTTGTGCTTTGGTGATTTTGCCATTAGCATACATTGCATTTAAAACAATATCACGACGATATTTAGCAGCTTTTGGATAGGTATAAGGATCGTAAGCAACAGGGGCATTAGGCATACCAGCAATTAAGGCTGTTTGTGCTAGGTCGAGGTCTTTTAAAGACTTGCCATAGTAATAATCAGCAGCTGTTCCCATGCCATATACACCATAGTTCATGTATACCTTATTAATGTAGTATTCCAAAATCTGATTCTTGGTATAATCGTGTTCAACCTTGATTGCTAGCCAAGCTTCTTGTGCTTTTCGTTTCAAAGTTCTTTGTGAAGCAGCAGTGGAGAAAACAGTTAACTTAACTAATTGCTGAGTAATACTTGAACCACCAGCTGCGATACCACTTGATTTTGCGTTGGAAACGATTGAACCCAAGATTCTGATTGGATCAATTCCTAAATTTTCTTGATAAAATCTTTTATCTTCTACAGATACTACTGCATCTTTCAAAGTTTGAGGAATATCAGAATTCTTAACATAGGTTCTTTTTTCTGAACCTAATGAAAGAAGAAATTTACCATCACTAGTATAGAAACTACTTGAACCACCGCTTTGTAGTTGATCTTGACTAATTGATGGAGCGTCTTTGGCGTAATAGGCAAATAAACCGACGCCAGAAACGAGTATCAGCAAAACAACAATTGAAAACCACTTAAGAATTTGTAGCCAGAGGCGTCTCTTAGGTTTGCTATTATCATGATGTAAGTTAGCCATTCGAGAATTCTTAGGTGCAGTATTGTTTGCTGAACGATGATTATTCTCTGCCATTTAGCTTTTGCTCCTATCTGCAATAAATTTATCTACGGCTTCCAAATAAGGGAGAGTAGGGCGAAAGCCTGATTGGATTTCGTATGAAACAGTTTCTATCTCTTGTAAAGTGATACTACTTTTGTCGGGATCTTTATATGCGTTGATTACAAAACTAGCTGGAACAATAAAATACCGTCCCAAACTTGAAAAACGGATAATTGTAAAACAAATACCATTTTGTTTAAGACAACGTGAAAGATGAATTATTTGGTGGTCATGAAAATTCTTTAAAGGAAAAGAGCGATGATTTTTCGTCTCTTTTGCTTCAAAATCTAAATAGTAACCCTTGTAAACTCCATTATAATCAGTAGTGGAAGCTTGTCTAAAATAAGCTTCGCGGATTACTGCTTTAGAGCGTTTAGGATAATCTACTTTAACAATTTGGATAGGGGTAGGCTTTTTATGAACTACACAAAGATTCTTTTCAAGATAATATTTATTGGATTCATTGATTTGTTCTTCTAAAGTCATCCCTCGATCAGAGAAACTGATTTCTTTTTTGGCTCTCTTTGTCTGCTTCGGTCGGTGGAAGTCCTGACCATTAAGTCGAGCAGAAGAGCCGGAAGGATATTTTACCAACTTTTCTTCACTCCCTGAATATGATTATAGCAAAAATAGTAAAAAGATACGCATAAAGTGGGATTTAATATAGTTAAATAACTATTTATCTACGCGTGGTGCTAGTTAAATCGTTTTAGTTAATAAAAAAGTCCAATCTTGTTAGACTCGACTTGTAAATAGTAATA